>DATGTM010000075.1:0-4727 GCA_035301845.1 Pseudogracilibacillus sp.
GGGAATAATTGTCAAAATATCACCAATTTGTACCCCTTTATCTCCTGCAACTTGAATAATACCATGTTCTTCAGATAAACTTCCAATAACTAGCTCAGGATGCTCTAGTATTAGTCCATGGCCTTGAATACTATCGTTACCGTGGGCCCCTTTATCCATGGCAAGTGTTTTACTGCCGGCGTCAATGACTATTCGGTCCTGTTTCACTGAGACAACAGATGTTTTAACCGTTAACGCACATTGTGTTTGTGCTGCCACTCCAAGTCCAACTTGTACCATATCAAAGAAAGCCGCATTCCCTGGTCGTATTTCGGTAATTCCCTCCATATTTTCATAAAATTGGAAAGTTGGCGTCGAGCCAACACTTCGATGTTGAATAGGTATTCCATTCTCTTCGCAAAGTCTAGCGCTTTCTCTAATTGCAGACACTTCTTGATCGGCAATTTGCTTTATTTTCGTAATCGAATCAGCTCCGTACGCTTGCCCCGCGTGAGTTAACAGTCCAGTCAATATTAACCCTTTCATGTCACCAATTGCAGTCGCTAACTCTAATACTTCTTCTCGTGGTTCTACACCACAACGATTTAAACCGGAATTAACTTTAATCCATACTTCTAAGGGATTTTCGGGATCCAGCTCATTATTTATCTTTGTTGCTTGCTCGACAGAATCCACTGCCACAATGATTCGTGCTCGATCTCGCAGCTTTTGTATCCGTTTAACTTTTAACGGATGCGATATAGGATAAGCGATTAATATATCTGTAAATCCGGCTTCAACAAGCATTTCTGCCTCGCCGACTTTAGCCGCAGTTAACCCAGTTGCTCCTCTATTGATTTGCAAACGAGCAATATCTTTACTTTTATGCGTTTTAATATGCGGGCGAAAGTGAACTCCGTAAGACGCCGCAACTTCCGCTATATTGTCAATGTTGTTTACTAACTGAGATTTATGAAGCAGTAAAGCAGGTGTATCTACTTGTTCTTGTATTAGATTCATGATGAACCCTCCTCTTTTTCTTATCATATCATTTTTCATTGTTTGATATAAACACTAAAAATTCCACGGATATTGTTCAGGAGGCTCCGAATAAACAGTAATTATTTCATCCTTCGTTGGATGCTTCACACTTAGTCGCTCTGCCCATAACGCAATTTGTTCCCCAGGCCGATTCACTTTCTGTCCATACTTTTGATCCCCATAAATTGGGTTCCCCGCCTGATTCAGCTGTACTCGAATTTGATGCGGTCGTCCCGTTTCTAATTGAACGCGTACCCGAGATAAACCTTCCGCTGCAGTTTCCACTTTATAGTACAAAACAGCTTTTTTCGATTCTTTCACAGATGATTTCGTGACATGAACGATGTTTTTTTGTCGATCTTTTACTAAATAGTTTTCCAATTTTCCTGACGGTTGTTTCATTTTCCCGCGTACTACCGCTAAATACTCGCGTTCAATAGCTTGTTTACGTAATTCATTAGACAAACGACTCGCGGCTTTTGATGTTTTTGCAAAAACAATAGCTCCACCCACAGGACGATCTAATCGATGCACTAAACCAAGATATACATTTCCCGGTTTTTGATATCGAATTTTCAAATCCTGTTTCAGCATGTTCAATAAATCTAAATCACCTGACTCATCACCTTGCACCGGTACATTGACAGGTTTTTCTACAATGAGTAAGTGATTGTCTTCATATAAAATTGGAATATCCACTTAACGAACCTCTTTTCCTTTATGATGACTAAAGATATTGCCCTCACTTTGAGGTTTTTCTTCATAGCAGAGCTATATGACGAAAAATTATCTTCTTATTTCTGTATTAATTTTTTAAAAATGCATCATACCAGGATAATGTTGTGTTTCATGAAAACCTCATTTTTCATCCCATTTATCCAGTAAGAAAGATTATTTCTATCGCTAAAAAAAGACCACATTTTTGTGATCTTCTTTAAGAATAGCATAGGTTAATCTATTTTTATAATAATCCAGCAAGCTTGATACCATTTAAGATACCATCTTCTGCAACATCTGTTGTAACATATTTGGAAATCGTTTTTACTTCTTCGCGGGCGTTCCCCATCGCTACACTGTTTGGAATCATCTGCAGCATCTCCCGATCATTTAATCCATCGCCAAATGCATAAGTGTGCTCATCGGCAACCTGTAAATATTCCATAAGCTTTTTAATGCCGATTGCTTTGGAACCACCTTTCGGTAACACATCCACCGAATAATCATGCCATCGAACAAAATCAAATGGCTCTAAAGCTTTCTCGTAAGGTTTTTCTTCATTCGCTTCACAAAAAAGCAGAGCTTGATATGTGTCAGTTTTATGATAAGCTTGCGGATCGTAAACAAGGGGAGCATCAATTTTCAACGAATTAATAGCTGTTTCAACATACGGATTTGCTTGTGTATTTGTCTGCCAACCGGCGGCATCGAGATATACTAACGGATGCTTTTTCTCCAATGAAAGCTGCTCAAGTTGTTTTATCCCTTCATAATTTAACGGATTTTTATATACAACTTCTCCTTCATGCACAACATATTGACCGTTTAAGCTGACATATGTTTCAATACCCAATTGCTGACGTAAATCTTCGAAAGCAAAAGCTGCTCTACCCGTGGCAATCGCAATATAATGCCCTTGATCTTTTAATGCCATAACAGCATCATATGCCGTTTTCGGAAGCAATTTATCGTGATCTAACAGCGTTCCGTCTATATCGAAAAAAATAACCTTTTTTGTCATCTCATTTTCGCTCCATTTTATTATACTCTAAAGCAATCTACAGGTTATCAATAAGCTGATAAGAAGTCAATTTATTCCCTATTTTGCAACATTGTCTGCTGGTCTTGTTAAGTGACATAATCCTTTATTTAACAATCAACGAGGCTATTTCTGAAAAAATGCTGGTTTAAATCAAGAAGCTCTTTTGTCTACGATTCCCATTAATTGTTTATCAGCACGTCCATGCATAAAGTGATAGACTACCAGACCGACTAAAATAACCCCGCCTAAAATAGCGTACATTCCACGGTATCCGGTAATCGGTTCAATCAGACCCAATATAAGTGGCCCCATACCAAGTGCGAAATCTAACGAAATAAAATAAGTCGAGTTTGCCAACCCCATCCGTTCTATAGGAGTCACTTTAATAGCGACAGCTTGCGTACAAGATTGGTAATTACCATAACCAAGCCCAATAAGAACCGCTGATAACAATAGTACAAAGCTCGTTGTTGCTTGGCTAAGGGTAAACATCCCTATTGCTGCTATAATAATCCCCGGATACGCAATACTGTTCGCGCCTTTTACATCCATCAATTTACCTGTAAATGGACGAGTAACTAATATCACAACTGCGTACACTAAGAAGAACATACCACCTGCTTCCACTAATCCAATTTCTTCTGAGAAAGTGGAAATAAATGACAGAATTCCTGCGTAACCAAAGGCAACGACAAATAATGCAAATGAAATCGGCAAAGCCCGTTTTTCAAAATAATCACCTAAACGGAAGCCTTTTTTCGTTGTTTCTTCTTCTTGCTGCTCCACAACAGGAACCTGGATCGTCCAAGCCATTATTAAACTGAGGACACCTACCGTTGTCGAAAATATAAAAATACTGGTATAATTAAATGCTTCAATTAAAAGAATCCCAATCAAAGGTCCAATTGCTGTGGAGAGTACGACACTGATACTAAAATAACTAATCCCTTCTCCATTTCTGCTAGGTGGGATGACTTGTGAAACAATTGTCCCTGTTGCAGTAGTTGCTAAGCCAAGCCCAGCTCCCTGTATAATGCGAACTAATAATAAAGCATAAATACCAAAATCAAAAAAATAAAATAAAGACATCACCACAAAAATGATGATTCCAATCATTAACATTTTTTTCGTACCATATTTTCGAATCTGTCTTCCAGCATACAATCTGCCGCCTAAGACACCTATAATAAAAATACTGGCAACCAAACCTGCCATCCCCGTTGACGCATCAAAACGGAGCATCGCGTATCCAGCCATCGTTACCAATAACAAATACATCGACAACATCAATACAAAGTTGACAAGTGAAGTCGAAATAAATTCCTTCGTCCATAATTTTTCTTTGTCCACTGCTAACCCTCCTGCTCCAACTACATTCTTTAATAATCAATCCCTTCATTATAACAAAAATAAATATATATTTAAAAGTATGACGTGTATAACAAAAAAAGAGAGTGAGTCACTCACCCTCTTTTTTCGGTATAGGTTTTTGGTAAAATATTTACAAAAAAGCCGTCATCAGAAGCGATTGTCGTTTGCAGCTCCCAATTCGAAGACAGCATTTCTTTCACAATTGCAAATTGATCTTGGGTCAATGGGATGTTTAGTACGCTGTTCTCTGTTGCTTTAAAATCTTTTTCTTCTTCTAAAGCAAACTTCATCCCTAAGAGATTCTTCACACCACCAAGTGTTACAAATTTTACTTGGTAACCAAATTGGATCGCTGATGCGATATTTTCCGGATTCTCCTTATAAGCTTCTATTAAATCTTTGTATTCAAAACGTCTGACAAAATCATTTAACTCTGCTGTCTTTTCTTGTTGTACATACTCCAATAATGTTTGCCTTTCCATCCCTCTCGCTAAAGGCGATTCGATTAAGTATGCAACCATTAATGATACTGTTGCTTTCAATGTCTTTCCCCTTTCTTACGTCTTTCAGCCACATC
>DATGTM010000076.1:0-4852 GCA_035301845.1 Pseudogracilibacillus sp.
CCACCTTCTTGATCGACACTCAAAAATAGTGGAATCTGATTAATCGTTTCTAACTTTTTGAAATCATTAATCAACTTAACAGCCTGTTTCGGATCATCGAAATTGTCGCCGAAAAAAATAACTCCTCCTAAAGAATTCCGTTCAAACTTGTCTCGTTCCTTATCTGTTAATTCTGTTCCGCTAATACCCGTAATAAATAATTGCCCAATTTTTTCATCTAACGTCATATATTCAATTTGGTCTTGTACTTTATCTGTACCATACTCACTGTAGTCATCATTAATCACATCTTCCTGTTCACTATTTTGTTCTTCTGTTTGGTTCATTTCCGTTTGAGGAGTGTATTGAAAATCCTTTATCACAAAATAAAGCAGTAGTACGATGGTAAATAAGCCTGCCACAATCATTATCTTTTTCATTTCTCTCCTCCTCCGCTTTCTACATTTTATCACAGAAGATTTGGAATAGGAAAAAGCATGCAACATGAAAGTTACTATTTCTCAGCTTCCCTAAAGACTTTTCTCACGCATATTAAAAACAAAGGAAATTCTTACATATTGCAAAATATGAAGTCCTCAAGTAAGATAAAGAGAACAAGAAAAGTAAATAGTAAAATGACTGCAAGGGGTGCCTAAAAGGCTGAGAAAGAAGTTTCTTCTTACCCTCCGAACCTGTCTAGTTAACACTGGCGTAGGGATGTGGCTTTTTTGATGGAAATAAGTAATGTGAGTGGAGAGAATACCATCTTAAGACATCCCCCCTAACATTACTTTTTTTGTGTTTAATTTTAAGGGGGAAACACAATGGCTTCCAAAAGAACGTTGTTTTTTATCGAAGTAGCAATTTTCACTGCCTTTAGTTTAATGCTCGATCTTTTACCTTTTTTGAAGTTCAAATTACTTCCTGCTGGTGGATCCATTTCGCTCGCAATGCTCCCTGTATTTATCATTTGTTTCCGTTGGGGAATCAAAGGTGGATTACTTTCCGGATTTCTTTGGGGGATTTTACAAATTGCTGCGGGCGATGCCTATATTTTGTATTTTTGGCAAGGAATTCTGGAATACGGATTTGCATTTACCGTGCTAGGTTTCGCAGGTCTGGTCATGAATCAAGTACAGCAAGCCGTTCAACATAAAAAGAAAAAAGCTGTTTTGGCTTATATTAGTTTAGGTGTCTTTATAGGAGGGACATTAAGATTTCTCTTTCATGTTGTTGCTGGGGCGTTATTTTTTGCCCAAATGGCACCAGAAGGAATTCCAGTATGGCTCTATTCTTTCCTGTACAATTTATCTTTCATGCTGCCTTCCATGGTTATTAGTATCCTCTTGTTGTACTTCTTATTTACGAAACAGCCAAGGACATTGATACGAACAACCTTTTAACATCAATATATCGGTTCACTCCACTCTAAACAAAAAGCCTCCCTTGTAATAGGAGGCTTTTCATTCGTAGTACTAGTTGTTTATAACTCCATCGTTAATAACTGGTCTAACGATAATTCTGCAGGAATCTCTTTCCCTTCTTTTTCCAGTTGTTGGACTTCAAACGCAACTAGATCTTCTAAATAATTTTCCGCAAAAAAATCATTCTTATTATCTTCACAAGCACAAATCATTTTATAATAAGGACGTACATGAATTTCTTTTTCATGATGCCGGTAAACAAATGATGTTTCTTCCTGGCGTTTTTCCTTTCCGCATGAGGGACAATGATGATCATTCCAGAAAGATTGCTCATCCAGTTGAGAAACAGCTTCGATGACAAGTGCATCAACTGTTTGGTTCGTTTTATGAGCTTTATATTGAGCAATTTTTTTCTGTCTTTCTGTCATCCTCGCTACTAAAAATTTCTCTTTTTGATCTCCTATACGTTTTTCATTCATTCCACTTCATCCTTCCCTTCCGCTTCATTCTTTGTATAACCTCTTGTAAAAAGAATAAACGACGAATATTTTTCAATCATTGTAAAACTGAAAAAGCTATGAGAAAATATAAGTTACTTTAACCGATACAACAGGTGGGATACGATTTGACCTCAACCGTACTCTTTATACTAACAACTATTTATTTCATATATTCTTTATATCGTAATCGAACATATATAAAGGAACAATTATATACCATCAGCTTACAAAATAAGCTTATCCTTTTAAGTGCTTTTCTTATTATTGTTTGTATAGCAACATTGTTCATCTATACAGGCGGAAATTACATAGCATCCTTTCTGCCCGGTGGTATTATAAAAATAATAAGTCAATTCATTATTCTATTCGTGGTACTTAGCAGCAGTTTGTATGTACTCCATAAACTATGTACAAAAATGACAGAATAATGCAACTCTGAAGGAGGAGATTAGTTGAGCAATATACAATGGAAAGAAATTGCTGATTCTTTAATAATCCCTGTGCCTACTGCATTTAATTTCCAAGTGAACGCAGGCTATTTAAACCGCGATGAACAGGAGTGTCTATATACAGTTACCGGTAATCAAGTCACAACACTGATCGAGACAGACACAACAACTGTACTTACACGTATTTCAGGAAATGCTAATGAGCCTTTACAAGTCAAAAAACTGCTTCCGCAAACAGATTTAACAACAAAAGAGAAAGAACAAATAGTGCACTATATAGCAGATTGGTTTGATTTAGCAACAGATATAGAACCTTTTTACGAAATAGCCAAGAATGATTCATTATTACAGCCATTGCTGCCTGATTTATACGGTTTGCGAATCATTGGCGTTCCCTCCTTATTTGAAGCATTATGCTGGGCTATTTTAGGACAGCAAATCAACCTGGCTTTTGCTTATCGTTTAAAACGCGATTTTATCCAAACATTCGGTAGTTCCACAACCTTTCAAGGAGAAACCTACTGGACATTCCCAAAACCAGAAGATATTGCAAATCAAACAACAGAACAGTTACTACAAGTAAAAATGACACAACGCAAAAGTGAATACATCCTTAATATAGCGAAAAAAATCGCGAATCGGGAATTAGATAAAACTAACTTGCTTCAAATGAATAGCATGGAAGAAATCGAAAAAAGTTTAATAAAGATCCGGGGCATCGGCCCATGGACAGCAAACTATTGTATGATGCGTTGTTTACGTGATCCGAATGCATTTCCAGTTGCAGATGTCGGGCTATTAAACGCAGTGAAACGATTTCAAAATTTGGCAGATAAGCCATCAAAAAAAGAAATGCTTGAGTTATCCGAAAACTGGACTGGATACAAAGCTTACGCTACATTTTATTTATGGCGCGGCAATAATGTGCTTTAAGTTTCCATAAGAAAACAGTAGATGTGAATCGGGATGAAAAAAGCAATCTGATTGAAAAAAACTCCTAATACTAAAAATTCCATTTGTTATAACGTTGTTCTAGTTCAACCTCTGTCGGCTATAAATCGGTTCTTAGTTCCCATAATTCAGGAAAGAAATAATAATCGAGTACTTTTTTCAAATAACTCACGCCCCCAGAGCCACCTGTACCAGCCTTAAAACCAATAATTCGTTCTACTGTTTTCATATGGCGAAAACGCCACTGCTGAAATAAATCCTCTATATCCACTAATTTTTCGGCCAATTCATATAACTCCCAATACACCTCTACATTTTCATATACTTTTTTCCATGCTTGTTTTACACTCTGATTAGCTAGATGGTTTGTTTTTACATTCCGGTCCAGCACCTCTTGATCAATTGTAAAACCCGCTTTATGCAATGCTTGGATGGAAACATCGTAAATGCTCGGTGCGTGATAAGCTTTCGTTAATTTTTCTAATAAACACGAGTCTTTTTGATAAATTTTTAAAATATAAGCTGATTTATACCCTAGCGCAAATTCAATGAGGCGGTTCTGATACGATTGAAATCCCGAAGCACTGCCTAATTGATCACGAAATTCAATGTATTCACTCGGTGTGAGCGTTGCCAATACATCCCATACTTGCTTCAATTGATCTTGAACTTTACACACTCTAGATAATTTTTTAAAAGAAGCAGCTAAATTATCATCTTGAATATTTTGAATTGCCGCTTGCAACTCATGTAAAATTAAATTCATCCATAATTCACTCACATGATGAACAATAATAAAAAGTTTTTCATCATGATGATCACTTAAAGGATGTTGGCTTGAAAGCAACCTATCTAATCCCAAATAATCACTGTAAGTCATTTTTTCTGTAAAATCGGTTTGGATGGAGGTTTCATCGTCAAAAGCAGTCTTTCGTTCTTGGCTAGCCATTTAATTTTCCTCCTCTACCGGACGTATCACGGCACGAACCGGACTGCCATCTGCTTCCTTCATAGCTAAAGGTAACGCAATAAGTTCATACTCGCCCTCACTGACATGATCTAGCATCACATTTTCCAAAATGTAAATATCATGTTCGTATAAAGCATGATGCCCCGGTAAATCTTTACTATCAATATCATCTACTGAAGGAGTGTCTACACCTACTAATTGAACACCCCATTCAGCCATATACGCTGCCCCGTCAGGTGTTACAGGAGGAACATCATCTGGAAAACGTTCCGGGCGATTAGGTAAATTTGTTTTAATCAACAATCGTTGCGTAGGCTTTTGCACTTTCTTCTTCAAGATTGTTGCGTCAATTTCAGGATAATCTTTAATATCGATAATCGTACATTTACCAATATATCGTTCAATGTCGATATCTATAATTCTCTCTCCATCATTTGTAAAATGGAACGGAGCATCTACATGCGTTCCAATATGTGTACTCATTGATATTTTCCCGATATTTACCGACCCGGAATCTTCTTTATTAACTGTTTTATTGTAAGCAAAAGGTTCATCTTCAGGCCAGTGTGCTATGTTGCT
>DATGTM010000077.1:0-19882 GCA_035301845.1 Pseudogracilibacillus sp.
GTTGCTGAAACCTGTGAACGAGTCGTCGTCATGTACGCGGGACAGGTCATCGAGGAAGCCCCTGTCCGCGAACTATTTAACAATCCTGAACACCCATATACACAAGGATTGATTAAATCAGTTCCAGATGTCCGTAAGAAAGAAAATCGACTTCACTCGATTGCTGGGAGTGTACCGCCTCCTGGTTCTATCCAGCAAGGATGTAAATTCAGAGATCGCTGTGCGTTTGCTTTTGATCGCTGTTTCAATGAAGATCCGCCTCTTTATCATACTTCAGATACACAAAAAACACGCTGCTTTTTATATGACAAAAACGAAGAGGTGAAACAAAATGAGCAAACCACTACTGAAAGTTAATAATTTAAAAAAACATTTCCCTATTCATGGCGGAATTTTAGGGAAAACGGTTGGACATGTAAAAGCAGTGAACGATGTATCTTTTGAAGTAAACGAAGGAGAAACACTTGGAATAGTGGGAGAATCCGGGTGTGGAAAATCAACTACCGGCCGCATGTTAGTTAGACTTCTAGAAGCAACTGAAGGAAGTGTTGAATTTAATGGTAAAAATTTAATTTCCTTATCTCCTAAAGAGATGCGAAAAATGCGGCGCGATATTCAAATGGTGTTTCAAGATCCTTACGCTTCCTTAAATCCTCGGCACACAATTGAAAAGATATTAAGTGAACCATTGCTTGTTCATGGGATAGGAGATGCAACGGAACGAAAACAAAAAGTAAGAGAATTTCTGGAAATCGTTGGCTTAAACGCGTTTCATGCTAAACGATATCCTCATCAATTTAGTGGAGGACAAAGACAACGAATCGGGATTGCCCGTGCTTTAATGACAAATCCACAACTCATCATTGCCGATGAACCAGTTTCTGCGCTCGATGTTTCGATTCAGGCGCAAGTGCTCAATTTAATGCAGGATCTTCAAAAGAAGTTTAGCTTAACCTATATTTTCATTGCACATGATTTAGGGGTTGTAAGACATATTAGCGACCGGATTGGGGTGATGTACTTAGGGAAAATCGTAGAAATGTCCGATGCAGAGGAACTCCATGAGAACCCGTTGCATCCTTATACACAAGCTCTACTGTCGGCTGTCCCCGTACCTGACCCGGATTTTGAAAAAGAAGAAACTGTTTTAGAAGGAGATATGCCAAGTCCGGCAAATCCACCAACAGGGTGTGCTTTTCATACCCGTTGTCCATTTAAAATGGATATTTGCTCCCGTGAAGAGCCAGCGTATCGTGAAGTTGAAGAAGGCCACTCCGTCGCTTGTCATCTTTATTAAACTGCTTGTTTCTATAAGATAGATGTAATCCGAGCTGTAGGCAGGAAAAGAGATTAGTGTTTCTTCTTCGCTCATCAATTCATCTATCCTAATTTTATAACTAAATAAGAGGGGGAATTTTACGTGAAAGTAAAGAATATGAAATTTTTATTTATTTTATTACTACTCATGATTGGATCTGTACTCGCTGCATGCTCTGGCGGTAATAATGATGGAAATAATGCTGACGCTGAGGGCGAAAATGCAGAAGAAGGCGCTGGTGAAGGCGGTACATTAATATTTGGCCGCGGTAGCGATTCAACTTCACTGGACCCATCGAGAACAACGGAAGGTGAAACGTTTAAAGTAACAAAAAATATCTTTGAAACGATTGTTGATTTTGAAGATGAAGGAACTGAGATTGTCGAAGGTCTGGCTCATGATTGGGATGTATCAGATGATGGTTTAGAGTATACATTTGAACTCGAAGAAGATGTTACCTTCCATGATGGAACGGACTTTAACGCAGATGCTGTCGTGAAAAACTTCGAGCGCTGGGCAGGTGGCGATGAAGAAATGTTCCCTTACTACAATACGATGTTTGGCGGTTTTGAAGGAGATGACGGCCACGTAATTAAATCAGTCGAAGCAGATGATGATTACACTGTTACATTTACCTTAAATCGACCTCAAGCACCTTTTTTAAAAAATTTAGCGATGGATATGTTCGCTATTTCCAGTCCGGAAGCTTTTGAAGAAGAAGGCGATGACGATTACGAAAGAAATCCTGTAGGAACAGGACCATTTGAATTCGTCGAATGGTTACCTAATGACTCCATTACTGTTGAAAAATACGATGATTATTGGCAAGAAGGACTTCCAAAATTAGACGAGGTTGTGTTCCGTTCTATTCCGGATAACGCTTCCCGGTTAAACGCTCTAAACGCTGGAGAAATTGACTTAGCCGATGGAATCAATCCTTCTGATGGAGAAGCGATTGAAAATGATCCAGAATTACAATTAATTGAACGTCCATCCATGAACATTGGTTATCTGGGATTAACAGTTACTCGAGAGCCTTTTGATCAAAAAGAAGTTCGCCAGGCAATGAACTATGCAATTGACCAAGAAGCAATCATCGAGGCTTTCTATGAAGGACGCGCAGAAGAAGCAGTCAATCCGATGCCTGATACAATTGAAGGATACAATGAAGATATTGAAGGGTATGAATATGATCCGGAAAAAGCAAAAGAATTATTAAAAGAGGCTGATTTAGAAGATGGTTTCGAAATGGAGTTATGGGCAATGCCAGAACCTAGACCGTACATGCCTGATGGTCAAAAAATCGCCGAAGTTATCCAGAAAGATTTAGCAGAGGTTAATATTGATGCAGAAATCGTTTCTCATGAGTGGGCTACTTATCTTGAACTTGCAGAAAAAGGAGAAGCAGATGCATTCTTACTTGGCTGGACAGGAGATAATGGAGACCCGGATAACTTCTTGTATGCATTATTGGATGAGGATAATATCGGAAGTAACAACTACACCTATTTTGAAAACGACGAAACACACGACTTATTCATTGAAGCACAAACAGAAGTAGACCAAGATAAACGTAATGAACTATATGAAGAAACACAAGAAATTTTGCATGAAGAAGCGCCTTGGGTTCCTTTAGCTCATTCGACACCTCTTTTAGGAGCAGCGGATGATGTAACTGGATTTTCACCTCACCCAACAGGCTCAGATTTACTTTCAGAAGTCGATTTTAAATAAATAGGCTTAAATAACGAGGGGGAGTCTGTTGATTCCCCCCATTTTTCTGTGAAGCTTCTACATACAGCAACAACGAAAATGGTACAAACAAAGGGGTGAACTTATGTTTAACTATATAATAAAACGATTATTACAACTTATTCCCGTCTTGTTAGGAATGACTTTTATTGTATTTATGATAATACGGGCAATCCCCGGAAATCCTGCCCAAGTCATTTTAGGACAGCAAGCAACACCAGAAGCTATTGAAGCAATGACTGTTAAATTAGGATTAGATAAACCATGGTATACGCAATATTTCGTTTATTTAAAAGATACATTCTCAGGGGATTTAGGAGAGTCTCTACGGACAAGAGCTCCTGTTGCAGAAGAGCTTTGGCCATACTTAGCAGGCACATTAGAACTCGCTATTTTTGCAATGATTATCGCAGTTGTTATTGGCATTAACGCAGGAATCATTTCGGCTTGGTTACAAAATTCCTGGTTTGATTATACTGCAATGGTTTTAGCACTTGTCGGTGTTTCGATGCCGATTTTCTGGTTAGGGTTAATGGGACAATGGGCTTTCTCCATTGAAATTCCATTGTTGCCAACAACAGGAAGAGAAGCAACCAGAGACCCTGTCACCGCTGTCACCCATCTTTATTTAATTGATTCTCTCATAGCCGGCAGATTTGATCAATTTGTCCAAGTGCTTCGACATTTAATTTTGCCAGGTATTGCTTTAGCTACTATTCCAATGGCCATTATTGCCCGGATGACACGTTCCAGCATGCTCGAAGTAATGCGATCCGATTATATTCGAACGGCACGAGCCAAAGGACAAAAGATGTATTTCGTTGTATATAAGCATGCTCTTAAAAATGCGATTATCCCTGTACTGACTATTATCGGATTACAGTCTGGCATGCTGCTGGGCGGGGCAATCCTAACCGAAACTATTTTCGCTTGGCCAGGTATAGGAAGATATATTTATGATGCTATTGGATACCGGGATTATCCCGTGATTCAGTCTGGCATACTAGTCGTTGCATTTTTCTTTGTAATGATTAACCTAATCGTGGATATCTTATACAGTTTTATTGACCCGAGAATTAAATATGATTAGGAAGGAGGAACTCATTTATGGCAAAACCTGCAGAAAAAGCAGAAAATAATCTAACCAATCAAGATATGCATTCCATCAGCCCGTGGCGGGAAGCTTGGAAAGAATTTAAGAAAAATAAAATAGCGGTTGTCGGATTACTGATTGTCCTTTTCTTTATTCTTTTGGCTATTTTTGCCACGTTTATAACGAAAGAAGGAATCAATGAACAAGTGATGACAGACCGTATAAAGCCTCCTTCAAAAGAGTATTGGCTTGGAACGGATGATTTTGGTCGTGATATTTTCTCCCGAATTATTCACGGAGCTAAAATTTCCCTCTGGGTGGGATTCTCCTCTGTGATTGGATCCATTATTGTCGGAAGCCTGCTTGGTATCATAGCTGGGTATTATGGTAAATGGGTGGACACGATTATTTCGCGATTTTTTGATATTATGTTAGCTTTCCCATCGATTTTACTAGCTATTGCTATTGTGGCTGTATTAGGGCCTTCGCTTCGAAACGCCTTGATTGCCATTGCGATCGTTAACGTACCTAATTTTGGAAGGCTTATCCGCTCGAAAGTATTGAGTATTAAAGAAGATGAGTATATTATGGCAGCAAAAGGGGTCGGAATGAGAGATAGCCGAATTTTATTTTCACATATTCTGCCTAACTCTATGGCGCCGGTCATTGTGCAAGGCACCCTGGCGATTGCTACTGCTATTTTAGAAGCGGCGGCACTTGGTTTCTTAGGACTGGGCGCTCAAGCTCCAACACCTGAATGGGGGAAAATGCTCGCCGATTCAAAGGATTTTATTCAAACAGCTCCTTGGACGATGATCTTCCCGGGGTTAGCAATTATGTTTACCGTCTTAGGATTTAACTTAATGGGCGATGGCTTGCGTGATGCTATGGATCCAAAAATGAAGAACTAATTGATATAAAAGCAACTACAATTCGATTGGATTGTGGTTGCTTTTTTAAGTAGAAGAGAAGTAACATCTTGTCTTTCTATTGCTTTCTTTGATAGAGCGGTATATGATAGAATTCATGGTTTATGGAAAAATAAACGAATACAGAAAAAATATATCTGTTCAACTAATTTCAAAGGTTGCGTTATTTTTTCGATCCGTCATGAACGTTGTTCGAAACCATCCAACGTAAAAAAACTAAGGAGAGAATCAACATGAAAATACAAACTCTATTGATGAATGCCGCGATTGCTGCATTGTATTTTGTCGTTACTTTGGTCGTGGCACCGTTCGGATTCACCCATATTCAATTTCGTATTTCGGAACTTTTTAACCATTTGATTGTGTTTAATAAAAAGTTCTTTATTGGGATTATTGGCGGAGTATTTCTCGCAAATTTATTTCTATCCCCAATGAAAGCAGATTTATTATTTGGTCTAGCTCACAGTGCGCTTTCTTTAGGTATTACTATTGTCGCAGCACGTTATATTACAAATAAGCTGACGCTAATGTTAGTGAATTCAGTTGTTTTTTCTTTCAATATGTTTATTATTGCTTATATGTTAAAAGTATTTGCCGGTTTTGAATTTTCTTTTCTTTTCATTTGGGGAACTTCAGCAGCAAGTGAATTTTTAATGATGGGAATAGCTATTCCAATTGTTTATGTATTGAATAAACGCGTCAATTTAGCTGCGAGCGTCTAATCTTTCTTTTATGTTATATTTCTATGTAGCATTTACTCTAAGCATTCTATATCTGTTTCGTTCTTAGGTTAACCGCCGGGCGAAACAGTTTTTTTATGATCATGCAATATATATGAACCGCCAAATTAGATGACTACTTATCTTACAATCTCTCAACTAATCTGATACCATAGAAATCTACTTTTCCCATAAAAAATGATGCTAGTGAATTTCCTTCACCAACATCATTTCTGGCAAAACTTTATAAAAGAAGGCTTCTCGCTTTTATTTACCCAAGCGTTGTTAATGCTGCTTCTTCAATTGCTGCTTCTAATTCATCTGTATACCGCTGTTTAGTTGCTTCATCCCATTCGAATACTTCGCTCATATAGCGAATGACCCCATCTTTATGAGTACGAACCCAATCAATATCAAAAAACAATGCGCTAGTCCGACGAATGAAAAAGTCGCTCGGAGTATAGGTTAATTCTTCCTCTATGGCATAAATCAACTCCGCTAAGACCACTGGATCCATATAGTTCGCTTTCTCATGCTGTTCTTCGAAAATGCTTAATACTTTTTCAGCGTTTCCTCCATATCGATCCACTAGCGTTGTCATTTCTTCTTCTGAAACTTCAAAAGTTGCTATTTTATTCAACAACTGATTTTTAAAACGTTCAAATCCAGTTGAGCCGCCTACATCGCCACCGGAAATGGGTAAATGCATTGTCTGAGAAGAGCCATATAAAATACCGGATTCTTGTTTCAATACACTTGCTACTTTGTCCACTGCCTGTTCCGCCATTTTACGATAGCCCGTCAATTTTCCACCGGCCATGGAAATTAAGCCAGAATCCGAAACAAAAATTTCATCTTTACGAGAAATCTCGCCAGGGTCCTTGCCCGGTTCAGAAATTAACGGTCTTACTCCTACATAACTTGAGTCAATATGTTCCGCAGTTATGTCTAGTGAAGGAAACATTTGATTAATCGCATGCAATAAATAATCCCGATCCTCTTCTGTCACTTGTGGATGTGCGATATTTTGATTATATTTTGTATCTGTTGTTCCAACATAAGCTTTATCTCCGCGCGGAATTGCAAAAATCATACGTTTATCCGGCGTATCAAAATAAATCGCCTGTCGCAGTGGAAAGACGTCCTGGCTGAAAATTAAATGCGACCCTTTAGTTAATTGCAATGTTTTACCGGTTTTGGATCCATCTTTATCACGTAATTCATCAACCCACGGCCCTGCTGCATTAACCACCTGTTTGGCAAATATATTAAATTCCTCTCCACTAACATGATCTTTAGCGACAACACCATTAACTTGACCATCATCGTCATATATAAACGCAGTAGCTTGTACATAATTCAAAGCATTTGCTCCAAGTTCCATTGCTTTTTTCAATACTTCAATCGTTAGCCGAGCATCGTCTGTTTTATACTCAACGTAATAACCTGCTCCTTTTAAGTCTTCGGATTGCAACAATGGTTCCTTTTGCAACGCGTTCTCTTTACTTAACATTTTTCGACGTTCTGACTTTTTAACACCTGCTAAAAAATCATATACACGTAAACCAACATTCGTCGATAGCGGGCCAAAAGTCCCTCCTTTATAAAATGGAAGCATCATCCATTCTGGAGTTGTTACGTGAGGACCATTTTCATAAACAATAGCCCTTTCTTTACCTACTTCTGCTACTAAGCCTACTTCAAATTGTTTTAAGTAACGCAAACCGCCATGGACAAGTTTCGTAGATCTGCTCGAAGTTCCTGCTGCAAAATCCTGCATTTCTATAACACCAGTTTTCATGCCTCGATTAGCAGCATCTAAAGCAATACCAGAACCTGTAATGCCGCCTCCAATAACTAATATATCTAACTCTTCTTTCGCCAATTGGTGTCTAATTTCCGTTCGTTTATGACTGGAAGTGTTGACCATACTTATCCCATCCTTCTCTTCGTATTATTCCCTATTCAGAAAAAGAAAAACCACAAACTGCTAATGAGTCGTATCCTCATTAGCGTTTGTGGTTCTCCGTTTCCGACCAAATGAACTTGTTAAGTTTATTATAACATAAAATCAATAAATTCAAAAGGATAGTAGGTATGTCACCATAATTCTGTGGCAGAAGTAGAGACAGCCACCGCACCTGCTTTTAATGCTTCAGCTACATCCGTTTCCGATGTCAAAAGTCCTCCGGCAATAATAGGAATATCGGTTTGAGCGTGGATTTTTTCAATCACTTCTGGTAACTTTCCTGGTAATACTTCAATATAATCCGCACGATACCGATTTCCAGCCCCGCCGGTTCGCAAATTATTTTCTAAAGACAAACTATCTAAAAGAAATAGTCGCTGAATCGCTAGCAAATTTTTTTTCTTCGCTAATTCAACAACGCTTCCTCTTGTAGATACAATACCATCGGGGCGAATATCATGTGCTAAAAATTCTATCCCATATTCATCAGCTTTTAACCCTTGAACTAAATCAATATGCAATAGCAACTTTTTTTCATATCTTCTTGTATATTCCATGATTCCTTTGAGCTGCCCTAATCTTGTTTCTAAAAGAACAATCCATTCATGAGGGGATTGTAAAGCTTTTTCGAAATCTTTCATCTTGCGAACAGCAGGAATAACACCGTGTAATGTTGACATGTCTCTAGCCTCCCGTATCACCGCAACATTATTTTCACTTAAAAGCTCTCGTTGCTTCCACTGCTTTCTTCCATCCATCATACAAGGTTTTACGTTTTTCTGCATCTGAATCAGGAGAAAAAGTTTGGTCATGTTTCCAGTGTTGTTTGATTTCCTCTTTGCTTTCCCAAAAACCTACAGCAAGTCCTGCGAGATATGCAGCTCCCATAGCGGTCGTTTCTTGAATAACAGGACGCTCCACCGGAACGTTCAGCATGTCACTTTGGAATTGCATTAATAAATTATTTTTTACAGCCCCACCATCTACGCGCAGTGATTTTACAGGAATCTCAGAATCAGCAACCATCGCATTTACCACGTCTTTCGTTTGATAAGCCAGTGATTCCAGAGTCGCACGTATAAAATGTTCTTTCGTTGTTCCTCTTGTTAAGCCAAAGACTGCTCCTCTCGCCTCACTATCCCAATAAGGAGTACCGAGACCGACAAACGCTGGCACAAAATAAACGCCATCCGTATCTTCTACTTTTTCAGCATAATCCTCGCTTTCTGGTGATGTTTCTACCAATCGCAGCCCGTCGCGCAACCATTGGATCGCAGAACCAGCTACAAAAATACTTCCTTCTAAAGCATATTCAACTTTCCCGTCTACGCCCCAAGCTAATGTAGTCAGCAATCCATGATTGGACTGAATCCCTTGTTCTCCCGTATTCATCAGCATAAAGCAGCCAGTACCATAGGTGTTCTTTGCCATACCTTCTTCAAAACAAGCTTGGCCAAATAAAGCGGCTTGTTGATCTCCTGCGATTCCTGCAATCGGTACTTCCTCTCCAAAGAAATGATAATCTATCGTATGTGCATATATTTCAGATGATTGTTTTACTTCTGGCAACATTTGCTTTGGAACATCCAGAATTTCCAACAGTTCATCGTCCCACTTTAAGTCATAGATATTATACATTAAAGTCCGTGAAGCATTCGAGTAATCCGTAATATGAGCTGTTTTGCCGGACAATTTGTACACTAACCATGTATCAATTGTTCCAAAAAGTAAATCACCATTTTCTGCTTTTTCACGGGCGCCTTCCACCTGATCTAAAATCCATTTCACTTTCGTACCAGCAAAATATGGATCTAGTAATAAGCCGGTTTTATCACGGAACAGTGGTTCATGGCCCTGTTCTTTAAGATCTTTACAAATATCATCTGTCTGTCTTGACTGCCAAACAACTGCATGATAAATCGGTTTCCCTGTATGACGATCCCAAACTACTGCCGTTTCGCGTTGATTCGTAATGCCAATCCCTTCAATTTGTTTAGCGCTGATGTCCGCTTTACGTAAAACGCCAGCAACACAAGCTAAAACAGATGTCCAAATTTCATTCGCGTCATGTTCTACCCAACCAGGATGCGGAAAAAATTGTTCAAATTCTTGCTGATCGGAATCGACAATTTTCCCGGATTTATTAATTAGCACCGCTCTTGAACTTGTCGTTCCTTGATCTAGTGCTAAAATATATTTATTCTCACTCATTATTTTCTCTCCCTTTTATAATGCTTTGTCGGTGATAGTGGCTTCGGCTGATTCAGATACCTTACTTTCATCTGCTATCGCTCCTGCTATAATACCAATAATAACTACTGTACCAATCCAAAACGGGGCGGCATAAACTCCAGAAAAAACAGCCTGATAAAACAGGGACCCGTAAATGCCTCCCACTACTGGGCCGATTACAGGGATCCAGGCATACTTCCAGTCTGATGTTCCTTTGCCCGGAATTGGTAATAAAGCATGGATAATTCTTGGTCCTAAATCACGAGCAGGGTTAATAGCATATCCAGTAGCTCCCCCTAATGATACTCCAACTGCTACAATTAATAAACCGACAGCAATTGGAGAAAGACCTTCAGAAAAATCAGTCGGTCCTACAATAAATAATAAAGCGAAAAGTAAAACAAACGTACCGATTACCTCACTAAGAAGATTTTGCATCGGTCTTCTTACTCTGACAGAATCCGGCGCCGTTGAGAATACACCTAACTTTGCTGCTTTATCTTCTGTTTCTCTCCAATGCGGCAAATAATTTAAAACAACAATCGCCGCACCAATCATTGCTCCAATAAACTGACCGCTAATATAAGCGGGAACTTTTGCCCAAGGGAAATCTCCAATCACTGCAAACCCGAGTGTAACTGCCGGATTAATATGTCCATCTGAAGCAAACCCTGAGACATAAACCCCCATAGTAACAGCTAACCCCCAGCCAAGGGCAACTAATACCCAGCCAGTGTCCTTTGCTTTTGACCACTTCAACACATTTCCACCAACAACTCCAGCACCAAATATAATTAACACCATTGTTCCTAAAAGTTCTGCTAAAAACTCTGACATTGTAAGCCCTCCCAATATTAAGTATGTTTTTATTCGCCCTTATTGAAAACTTATTTAAAATGAATGCCGTGAAACTTTTTTTATTAACTTCGTTTAACATGGACGCTCCTTCATTTTATCCATTAAAAAAGACCCACATGGCAATTAACACACTTCACTAAAGTGATGCTAATTGTCATGTAGGTCTCTGTTCTCTAACATAACGGGCAAATATTAACTTGTTTATAAGCATATACAAAATGTAAGCGTTTGTCAATACTATTTTTTCTATAATGAAAAAATATCCTGATTATTTGAAAAAACACCATCCATACCCGCTTCAATTAACTCCTTGTAACGGGAGAATTCATTTACCGTGTAAGCATAAATTTTTAAGCCTGCGTCATGAGATCTTTTTATTGTTTCCTCATCCACTGTCACATCATTAAGATGGATACTGTATGCCTTTAATCCAGAGTTTTTGATATATTCCCATGGTCTTATCATCCGGTAATAAAAAAGCACACCTATTTTAACGTCAGCATTTAATTCCTGGATATTTTGCAGTGCAACATGATCAAACGAAGAGACAATAGTATGATTCAGTCGCTGGTGGCGCTCTAAACAATGCAATAATTTTTCTTCTATCCCTTTGTAAATGACGGGAATATTTTTAATTTCAATATTTAATAATACTTCTTTAGGACACAGAGCTAAAATTTCATCTAACGTTGCTAAAGTTTCTCCTTTAAAAGCAGGCGAAAAAGCAGAGCCTATATCCAGATTTTTAATTTCTTTCACTGTTAAATCTTTAATTCGTTTAGACGTTTGCTTCGTGAAACGTCTCAGATGATGATCATGAATGACTATTAATTCGTCGTCTTTTGTTAATTGAACATCTAATTCGATTGCCTTTGCTCCGTGCTCCAAAGCTTTTTGCACTGCAGACAATGTGTTTTCCGGAGCTTCTGTTAATGAGCCGCGATGGGCGAAATTCAAAACCATTTCCTCATTCCTTTGCGTCAATTTACTAGATTATTATTTATTTTAATGCTTGTTTACTCTCTAATTTAAGTTAGTGAGATTAAGGACAGTTTACTATATCGCTTTCGAGAAAAACCAGGCACTCTCTTAATGAGGCTGACACTAGAAAGTATATGCCCGAACTCCGAAGAAAATCCTTGGATGAGGCTGACACTAGAAAGTATGTGCCCGAACTCAAGAGAAACTCCTTTGATGAGGCTGATACTAGAAAGTATGTGCCCGAACTTCAAAGAAAATCCTTTGATGAGGTCGATAGCTGAAAACATGGTCCTAATCTTTACCACTATCTTTCTTGATTCAGCTCTCACTACTACATGTTGCGCACGAGTAGGCTACTGGCTTTGTTTAGTTAGCCAATTCTGCTCAAATATTTTGGATTGAAACAGTTCGATTTGGCATTTTTTTGCTTTGCAGCTCTGATTCCAGACTTAACCGGGGGTCTTTCAAATTTTTCCGCTTTCCAATCCGTTCTCAGATGTATCAAACAAAATAGAGCAGCTAACCTGCTCTATCCTCCAATATAACTCATATTAATTTTCTTTCGTTTTCTAGCTGTTTCTTCTGTACGTTCATCAGAGTAGCGGTCCGTTCGGCTCGACCAAACACCGGTAATCGCTTCTGTTATTTCTTCATCTGTTTTTCCAGACCGGATTAAATCTCGTAAATCAAAGCCACTGGAGGCAAATAAGCAAGTATATAGCTTGCCATCTGAACCAAGTCTTGCTCTGGTACAAGAGGAACAGAATGATTCCGAAACAGAAGTAATAAACCCTACTTCCACTTCATTGTCTTTATACCGGTAACGCTGGGCTACTTCTCCAAAATAATCTTTCTCTACTGGCTCAAGATCAAATTCTTTTTCCAGCATCTGATATATTTCTTTCTTCGTCAATACTTTATCAAAACTCCAAGCATTATCATTACCAACATCCATGAACTCAATAAAACGCAGTGTAATGCCGCGTTCTTTAAAATGAGTTGCCATTGGTAAAATTTCGTGTTCATTTACTCCTTTTTTGACGACCATATTGACTTTCATATGAAAGCCCATTTCTTTCGCTAATTCAATATTTTTTAAAACGATTTGCGGGTTTGTTCCTCGCCCATTCATTTCTCCGAATACAAATGGGTCTAACGCATCTAAGCTTAAATTGAGTCGGCGTAATCCTGCGTGATACAAATCCTCAGCTTGGCGCCCTAGCATCACTCCATTTGTTGTCAAACCAATATCTTCAATGCCCGGAATATTTGCTAATCGTTCAATTAAATCCGGCAAATTTTTGCGCAGTAGCGGTTCACCGCCTGTTATTCTTAATTTTTTCACACCTAAAGAAGCAAAAATATGCCCGAGACGTGTCACTTCATCAAATGAAAGAAGTTGTTCTTCAGATAAAAAGACATAGTCATCGCCAAAAATTTCTTTGGGCATACAGTAGGTACAACGAAAATTGCATTTATCCGTAACAGAAATTCGCAAATCACGAATCGGCCTTCCAAATTTATCTACGACTTGAGCCATTCCCTCATCTCCTCATCTTCCTCTTTGGTGTTTACATTTAAAAAAGTAGCAGGGGCATCGGTTAATGCTGTGTGGGGGACATACGTCACTTTATGCTTTTGAAATAATGGCTTTAAACTGTATGTTCCCTGGTTTAAAGCGCGTTCAATAAACGGTAGCATTTCTCTATTCCATACCGAAACAAGAGGCTGCAATTTACTGTCCACTTGAACAATACTTATATCTTGCTGATGATTTTCAAGAAGTAATTCAATGGCTGTTTGTTCCAAAAGTGGCATATCGCAGGGTAAAACAAGATATTGATCAGCTAGAGATTCCATCATAGCAGAGTACATACCAGCAAGTGGGCCGCACCCTTTATACTTCTCTATATCCACAATAACATGCTCAGCTCGGTTAAAACAATGGATAAATTCCTCACGTGTCACAATAATAACTTCATCACATGTATTATGAAGCAACTGGTATATATATTCATAAAAATAGGTGTTGTTTATTTCAGCGAATGCTTTTGGAGTGCCATAACGCCGTGATTTTCCACCCGCCAGCAGAATTCCTGTTGTGTGTCGCATGAACTTTCTTTCCTCCTGCACTTATTTTCATCTATTTACTCAAGTGGCCCTGCGTTCTTTTATCCATGTTAATAGCCAGTTCGCTAAATCTGTTTGCTTCTCTCTGGAAACAATTTGCGGATAGCCGGAATCTGTTCCTAACCCAACCACTAATTGAATGTCAGAAAGGTCTTGCAACTTCTCCCATTCTTCTTCCTCTTTCACTAATATAGCTTTCGGGTACATTGCTGTTTTAAATCCTTCAATTAAAATAATATCTGGCTGTTCTGCTTTAGCTAGTCTCATTAATCCAGGAAGTTCCAACTGTTCTTGTAACATATATTGAGTCACTCCCGCTCCTGAAACGATGGATGCATCTGCACCGGACGCTAAATATTGCATAGAATCCTTACGTTCATCCGGCATGGCAAGATTTGCCCCATGTCCGTGATGTTTAATCACAATAACCGATAAACCGGCAGCTTTTATTGTCTTCACCCAATGATTAATTAATGTCGTTTTTCCACTATTTTTAAATCCAACAATTTGTAACGTTATTATATTTTCCAACTTGCTACCCCATTTTCCTGACCAAGAAGTAAAATCGTTACTTCCATGCCTTTTTTATATCCTTCTGTCTCACTAGGCAGGACAATCATACAATTCCCTCTTGCAATCGAAGACACAGCATTCGATTTATTAAACCCGGCAGGGGAAGCAACTATTTGTCCATCCAACCATTTCCACGTTGCACGAATGAATCGTGTGAAAGGATTTTTTTTCGGAAAATCTTCTCCTAATCGAGCTGTCATTTGCGGTAAGTAAGGGGTCGTGTTCCCCATCATCGATAAAATGGCAGGGCGCGTATATAATTCAAATCCAGTAAAACAAGCAGATGGATTTCCGGATAAGCCGAACAGCAATTTATTTCCTAACACTGCTGCTGTCGTGACACTTCCAGGACGCATCATTACTTTATTAAATAAAACTTTCGCTCCGAGCCGCTTATAAATTTCTGGTAAGTAATCAAAATCACCCACAGAGACGCCGCCTGTCGTAATAACAATATCTGACGCTTCCAATGCTTTTTCCACAATTTCGGTACAGGCATCTAAATCATCTTCCATCATCCCAAAAGAAGTATACGGGACTTTCAAGCGCTGCAATTGAGCTTCGAGCATCGGTCCATTTGAGTTGCGAATTTTCCCTGGTCTCAGCTCTTCAGCAACATCTAACAATTCCGTCCCTGTCGAAATCACACTGACCTTTGGCTTTTTAGCAACTTGCACTTCACTGTAACCAAATGTAGCAAGCAAGGCGATCGTCCCCGGATGAATAAAAGCGCCCGCATCGATTAATACATCACCAACTTGCGCATCTTCTCCTTGATAAGATATATTTTGCCCTGGTTGGAAAGATTTCTCCATGGAAAAACCTTGTTTCGTTTCAGTTGTATCTTCCAGCATCACGATAGCGTCTGCTCCCTTAGGTAAAATCGCCCCTGTCATAATCCGGTATGCTTCATTTTCCTTGAGCTCACGTTCACCGACCTCTCCTGCTCCGATATTTCCAATCACATGAAACGAAACAGCTTCTCCTGCTTTCGCATTTATTGTATCTGTTGCCCGCACAGCAAACCCATCATAAGCAGAACGATTAAAGGGAGGCACATCATGTTTCGCTATGATCGGCTCCGCTAAAATATGACCATACGCTTCTTGTAATTGTACTGTTTCATTTTCTATTGGTCTTGCATGCCCGGTGACCAACTGTACCGCATCTTTCACTGGAATAGCTTGTCTCACAACACATCCTCCTTCAACATTCACCATCATTGCGGAAAAGTTCATTCCAACCGAAGCAATTCTCGTTTCGGTGAAATGAACTTTTCGTCTTCCTCTTTATTCTTTCACTTCTACAACATTTGTCAAATCACTAAATGTTCCGACATAGCGAATCGTATCTCCTGCTCCATCACGAACTGAATCAATCGAGAGCAATTGTAAATAAGTTTCTCCATTTTTTCGTTGATTCCAGATTTCACCATGCCAACTGCCTGTCTTTTGGATATCAGCCCATAATGCCTCATAAAATTCCTTTCCATGTTCACCGGAACTTAAAATATTCGGCCGTTTACCAATAGCTTCTTTTTCTTCATATCCAGTCAATGTTGTAAACATTGGATTGACGGATACAATTACCCCTTCCGGATCTGTAACGATAATCCCCTGCCCCGTTGAATCAAATACTTCTTTGGATAAAGTAAGTTGGTCTAAATAATATAGCCAAAGAACGAGCACCAAACTAACGAGTGCGACTTGAGAAAACGCCATGAACCCGATAGAGTACGAACCAGTAATCGAGAAAATGACGGAGAGTAAAAGAGGTGGAAAAAAGCCCCCTAACCCACCCATCATGGATACAATACCATTTACCGTCCCTGCTTGTTTAGAAAAATAGAAAGGGACCAGTTTAAAAATAACACCATTTCCAATTCCCGCAGCTAGTGCTATGGATAAAGTTCCCACTGTATATAAATGAATTGCAGGTGAAAAAGCAAGAATAGCGGAAGCAATGGTTAACCCTAAAAAACAAGCCATTAAAATAAACAACGACTCAAACTTATCTGCAAGCCACCCGCCAACAGGACGAACAAGTGTAGCAATCACAATAAAACCTGCCGTTCGAAAACCGGCATCCACTTTGTCCAATGCAAAAAAATCCACTAAAAAACTTGGTAAAAACACAGTGAAAGCAACAAAAGACCCAAAAGTAATAAAATAAAAAAGGGAAAAAAACCACAACTTCTCATTTTTATATACACTTTTTATTTGAGCCCCCAACTTGGTCTTTTCCTTTTTCTCCTGTCGATCACCTAAAAAGAAATTCATCGCAATAAACAAAAGTAATAAAACAAGATAAAATTGGATCGTTACTTTCCAGCCAAATTGTTGTGCAATGACCGGCGCAGCAAATGTCGTAACGGCTGTTCCAATATTTCCCATTCCATATATCCCATTGATCAAGCCATGTTTTTCTTTCGGATAATACTTTGGCAACGAGGTTACCCCGACCGAAAATACGGCACCGCTGATCCCTAAAAACGTCCCCCCAAGCATTAAATCGAACATAGAGGAAGCAATACTTATGTAATAGACAGGGAAAAGCAATAATATAAAACTAATAAAAAAGATTGTCCTGGCACCAAACATATTCGCATAATATCCTAAAGGGATCCGCAAAACAGAACCGAGCACCACAGGAATTGCTGTTACAATAGCAACATGTTCCGATGCAATTGCAATATCTTCACGAATAAATGGTAATAATGAAGAAATTAGCACCCACACCATGAAACCTACAACAAGGTTTGCCGTTTGTAACGGCAATTGGATTTTTCTAATCATTCCATCACCCTTTTCCTATGCATAAAATGGAAGTACATCTCATCTATTTTGAACCGATTATTAAATAATCGGAGAGTATAATTTTTCTAACAAATCATATTTTTCTTTTTCCTCTAAGATATCTTCAACCATAGGAAAAATAATAGATTCTTCTTTTACCATATGAAAGGTAATCACTTCGAAGGCTTCTCCTGCATCACTTACAATATCTTTCATATCTTGCAAACGGAATTCAGAGATATCCCCGCGAATATGATGGAGAAAATGCCCGACATACGCATCGATTTCCTGATGCTCATCTTGTGTTGCACGCACTGGACCTTGTTCGTCACCTACATATTTTGCCAATGCTTTAAATACATATTCTTCTTCTTTATCTGTATGGGTTTTTAAAGGTTCAATAAAAGCAATCATTTTCTTTTTTAATGTCATAAGAGCGACACGCGCTTCTTCTTCATTATATTTGTCATGATCAAAATTCAACACAATTTCATGCCATTCAGCCATTAAGTGTCGCAGTAAGTGATGCTCGTTTTCCAATACGCGTAAAGCGGGTAATTTAAAAACAAATTTACTTGATCCACTCATCTTCATCACCCTATTTAACTAATGTCTTTTTTATTCGGAGCATGTTTCCGGTAAAGAATGTAACTTCTGCCGACATAATTCATCGGAACACTCCACACATGTACAAGTCGTGTAAACGGCCAGAGTGCAAAAATAAAGAAACCTGTCAATACGTGAAGCTTAAAGGCTATAGGCACACTTACCATTAAAGCAGTATTCGGATTTAACGTAAACAGAGAACGAAACCAGACGGATAACGAATCCCGATAATCAAATCCAGCAACAACGTTATTTGTTACCAGTGAACTATAGACACCAATAAACACGATGAATAATAAAAGCATATTTACGATCATATCCGATTTAGATGACAGTTGCCGTACTGTTCTATTTGAAAAACGTCGTGACGTTAAAATAAACATTCCTACTAACGTAACAATGCCGAAAAATCCACCACCCCATACAGCGCCAAAATGATACAACTCATCACTGATTCCAAGCGCTCTCGTCCATGCTTTTGGGATACCAAGTCCAGAAACATGTCCTAAAAAAACTGGAATTATCCCCAGATGAAATAACATACTTCCAATCATTAGCTGCTTCTTTTCAAAAAACTCACTCGATTTCGCTGTCCACCCGAATTGATCATACCGATACCTGAAAATATGGCCAATAATAAACACAACGATACAAACATAAGGGAAAATCACCCATAATAATTGTTCAATCATTGGATGCAGCCTCCTTATCAACGATACAAGCTTTAAATATTTCTCTCATTCCCCGTATCAAATGATAATAAATGTTGTCATATTTTTTTAATGCATGCATTAAATGATAAGAACCGTCTTCGAGTATAGCTAACAATAATGAAAAGCTTTGTTGTGCCCTCGTATCTCCGCGCCAATCAGAAACATAAATAAATTCACACATTAATGGTAATAAGTCCCCAAGTTCTCCTTCAGGAATTTTTAGCCCGAACATTTCATACAGTACTTTCAAGCGGGCTAGCATTTGTCCGCGGCCTTTACTATCTTCAAATTTCACATAGGTCATAAACAATGTCGCGTCTTCTTGAAAATCAAAAATTTCCGTATATTTCGTTTGTAACTCTTGTAAACGCTCGCCTTTCTTACCATCTACAAATGTTTTTAAATCTGTATAGCTGGGATGAGCTGGGGAGATAATCTCCTCCAGCACCCCATCATATAACGTTACTTCTTCCGGGTAAGACAATTGTTCACTTATAAAACCAAAGAGATCTTTTTCGTCATATAAGCGTTCCAGGTCAATCACGCCAGATCCCCCCATAAAAGTTCTCTTTGTAGATGTCTTGTCCTGTCATCCCTTGCTGTTCGGGAGTAATAGGGCCGCAGCCGCTGCAATTACCATTTTCATCATACATGGAGTAGCTGTGTGTATTCTGTCCGCGCTCTGCTCCTGTATTCATCGTGCTAAGCTCGTCATACCCTGCAGATCCTTGGGAACGGTACATGTTCGTATGTGCTTCTTTTTTCGATGTTGGAATCACAAACCGATCTTCGTATTTCGCAATTGCTAATAAACGATACATTTGTTTTGTTTGATTAGCTGTTAAACCCACTCTGTCTAACCGGGACTCGTCAAAGTCCTTTCCGGATGTTGCAGCACGCATGAATGAACGCATCATCGCCATCCGTTGTAATGAATATTTTACTGTTTCTGTGTCTCCAGCCGTCAGCATATTAGCTAAGTATTCAATCGGAATACGCATTTCCTCGATTGCAGGGAAAATCATATCCGGATTTTTAATAGAGTCTTTGCCTTCAAAATAATTCATAATCGGGCTTAACGGTGGCACATACCAAACCATAGGCAATGTACGATATTCTGGATGAAGCGGGAAGGCTAATTTATGTTCAATCGCTAACTTATATACAGGCGATTCTTGTGCCGCTTCAATCCAGTCTTCTGAAATGCCATCTTT
>DATGTM010000078.1:0-4957 GCA_035301845.1 Pseudogracilibacillus sp.
GGTCTTGATCAATCTGAAGATCTTCTACTTCTATTGGATACTCATTTAAAAACATTTTAGTCATTATCTGCTCCGCTCCTTGTATAAATCAGTATCTTTAGCGTAAATGCTTGCTGAAATGATGACAAGCATAATGCAAAAGTTAACCATTCTGTTTAAACCATCAAACGGGAAAGTTTACATCTGAAAATCCAGAATGATATAGTGTGTATAAAAGACTGAAAGGGTGTTCATATATGACAAATTATTTAATAAAGCAAACAGAGATAACTCGCAATGGCTTGTTAGCAGATGTCGACAAGCTCGATGACAAGCTCTTTGAAGTACAGCCGACAGGATTTAATAATACGATCCACTGGCATATTGGACATATTTTAACTGTAACCGAACAATTTGTTTTTGGATTCCCGAAGCAATCGCAACATATCCCGAAACATTATTATGATTTATTTACAAATGGAACAAAACCTAGCGACTGGAGTGGAGATGTCCCTTCTGTCGCAACATTAACCGAGCAATTGAAAGACCAACTCGATCGCATAAAGCAAATACCTGCAGAACAATTTGAAAAGAAATTAGACAAACCGCTTTTCGGACAAGATACATTCGGTGGCCTGACAGCTTTTGCTGTATTCCATGAAGCCAACCATATTGGACAAATCCATGCCATGGACTTTGCAGCCCAAACAGAATTGAAAAAATAAACGAACAACAATGAGATGAACCCAAACGAATTAAACTAGCTAAAAGCTACTCTGAAATGAGAACCTTTGCATTGTTTGATATTCTTCGTATGTACCTTTTTGTAAAATGAACGTTCAATAAAAGTAAATTTTTTAACGAAAGTTGTTTACAAAATTTTCAGAATGGTATATACTTACAAGTAATCTAACCAATACGCAGATGAACTGCCTAACTTGTTTTACATTTTATGCCAAAAATGAACCCAACAAGTATAAGCCAGTTTAAATGACTTAACACCGTTTAAGTTCATTTGAACTGGCTTTTTTGATTCTTTAGGGAGGTGAAGGAATATGAATGGTGCTCTAGATGGAATAAAAGTTCTCGATTTATCCCGTGTGCTCGCAGGACCTTATTGCACGATGATTCTCGGTGACTTAGGAGCTGAAGTAATCAAAGTAGAAGTACCTGAAATCGGAGATGAAACAAGGAAATGGGGTCCACCTTTCCAAAACGATGTCAGCGCTTACTATCTTTGTGCGAATCGGAATAAAAAAAGCGTAACAATCGATTTAAAATCAGAAGCAGGTTTGCAACAAATTAAACAGCTCGTTAAAGAGTCCGATGTCGTCATTAACAATTTTAAAACAGGTACTATGAAGCGTTTCGGTTTAGATTATGAAACCCTTGCTGAAATAAATGAAAAAATTGTTTATTGTTCAATTACCGGTTTTGGTGAAACAGGCCCTTATAAAGACATGCCGGGATATGATTTTATCATTCAAGCAATGAGCGGTTTAATGAGTATTACCGGAAATGAAGAATCCGGTCCGCAAAAAGTTGGTGTTGCCATGGTAGATGTTTTAACCGGGTTATATGCCAACATCGGCATTCAATCCGCATTGTTAGAAAGAGAAAAGTCCGGAAAAGGACAGAAAGTCGATTTATCTTTATATGATTCTGCAGTCAGCTCGTTAATTAATATTGGCAGCAACTATTTAATGAGTAGCCAGATTCCAGAACGACTGGGAAATTCCCATGCAAATATTGTTCCTTATCAAACGTTTACAGCAAAAGACGGAGAAATGGTAATCGCTGTAGGAAATGATCCGCAATTCAAGAAATTATGCCGTCTGATGGATACACCAGACTTAGCAGAAGATGAACGATTCCAAACGAATCCAGATCGCGTTTCGAATCGTAACCAACTCATTCCCATCTTACAAAAACGTTTTTTAGACAAAACAGTAGAAGAATGGAAGACACTTTGTGACGCCAACGCGATTCCCTGCGGACCAATTCAGAATCTGGCTGAAGTGTACAAGGATCCACAGTTAAACGCGCGCAATATGTTTTTAACTGCGGAGCACTCCACGGCTGGAGAGATAAAAATGATTGGTAGCCCGATTAAATTATCACGCACCCCCGTATCATTGCGAGAATCTCCGCCACATTTAGGCGAACATAATGAAGAAATTTTATAAAATAATATAAATGGAGATGATTTCATGGATTTTCAATTATCAGAAGAACAAAAGATGCTAAAGAATTCAGTCAGAAACTTCGTCGATAACGAAATAATGCCGTATATTTCAGAATGGGATAAGCAAGGTAGCTATAATCCTGCAATCAATCAAAAACTCGCTGATTTAGGACTGATGGGCGTCTGTATTCCTGAAAAATATGGTGGAAGTGGCATGGACTATAATTCCTTAGCTATTGTCTGCGAAGAATTAGAACGAGGCGACACAACATTTCGTACCGCCGTCTCCGTGCATATCGGTTTAAACAGTATGTCACTTTTGCAATGGGGAACTGAAGAACAAAAACAAAAGTACCTTGTGCCACAAGCAAAAGGCGAGAAATTAGCTGCTTTTGGCTTAACCGAACCTGGTGCCGGTTCTGATGTAGCCGCAATGCAGTCCACGGCCACTAAAGAAGGGGATCACTACATTTTAAACGGTTCAAAAACATGGATTTCCCTTTGTGATCAGGCAGATCACTTTCTTGTGTTTGCTTATACGGATAAATCTAAAAAACATAAAGGAATTTCAGCGTTTATTATCGAGCGCAATTGGGAAGGTTTTTCTTCTAAAGGAATTGAAGGAAAATTAGGAATCCGTGCTGGAAACACAGGGGAAATTTTCATGGACAATGTAAAAGTACCTGCTGAGAATCTAGTCGGCGAAGAAGGAGAAGGCTTTAAAATTGCCATGGGCTCCTTAGATAACGGTCGTTTCACCGTGGCCGCTGGTGCTGTCGGACAAATTGAGGCCTGCAAGGAAGCAAGTATCGATTATTGCCACGAACGAGAGACATTCGGCAAACCAATCGGTCAACATCAATTGGTCCAGCAAATGATCGCCAAAATGGAGGCAGGACTGCAAATGAGCCGTTTACTGGTATTCCGCGCTGGCGAGTTGAAAAATGCTGGAAAACGCAATACGCGGGAAACGTCCCTTGCAAAATGGCAAGCTTGTGATTTTGCCAATGAAGCCGCAAACGATGCCGTGCAAATTCATGGAGCATACGGTTATTCAAACGAATATCCTGTCGAGCGCTATTTAAGAAACTCCAAAGCACCTGTCATTTACGAAGGCACACGCGAAGTGCACACCATTATGCAGGCTGAATATGCATTGGGTTACCGAAAAGACAAACCGCTTAACAAAATGTTACCCGCTTGGAAATAAAATAGAGTCCTGTATCCAATTGTTACGGATACAGGACTTTTACTTTATGAACTAGCGGAACTTTTGCTTTCCAGCCATTTCTCATATTGTTTATACAAATCGTTCACTGCTGATTCTAAAGCACTGCCAGCTTTACCAAAATAATGTTCTTTCAAAGACATAAGCGGCGCCTCCACTCCATCTTGTAAACTATGTCCTCGTAATAAATGTTCTATGTATTCCTGTGCATGCAGTGTCGCTAACGTGCAACGCGTCGACACAATAACACCATACTTTTTATCAATTTCTGCTGTAATGGTTAATACTTCATACATGCTTTTTGCTGCCATACCTGATGGTAGACGCGCATGTCCTGCAATAAAAATTGTATTCATCTCGTCCCCCCTTTCTCAGCTTAAAAATTAGTTTGAAAACCAGTTGCTTTTTTATCTGTCTGATCATCATACTTCAGGAATGTTGCAGTTTTTTATATACCATGTATCCATGAGCGTATGTTCAGAGCCCGCTAACGGTTGCGCCAACTTTTCAAAACCTGCCCATTCGTATAATCGGTTTGCTTGCTCTAATATTTGCATGGTTTCCAGATAACAATACAAATAATAGTTGCTGGCAAATTCCAGTGCGATATTAATCAACCGCTTCGCCCAGCCCTTGCCTTGTATTTCAGGTATAAGATATAATTTCTGTAATTCCGCAATGCTTTTCATTTCATCAAAAACTGCAATTCCAACACCACCAACCACTTCCTGCGATTCGTCTACAAGTACCCAATAGAGAGAACGGGATAACGCAGCATAATAGTCGGATAAATTTCCAAGATGAGGATCAAAATAAGCTGTACCAGGCCGGTCCAATCCAAAAGATTCAAGTGAGGATTTGATTATTTTCTCCAGGGCTTGATTATCTGCTGGTTCAATAGTGCGAATTTCCATACAATCCCTCTTTCTTATGCATTCGACCCCAGTTCGACAGCGCTTTCAAATTTAGAAAAGTACATAAAGCATTTCTTAAAAACTTTTATAACTCACGGAAAAAATGTCACTCTAAGCAACCGAACATGCACATACTAAAAATAAATTACCCTTAATCTATGCAGCAACTATTTGTACGCAATTGTTCGTAACATCACCAGAGTTAATGCTTCTATATTTGTCACGGAGGAAATCATGGCATCAATATAGACATCACGATTCATTTGTTCAAATTTCCAGTCAATCCCTTTCGACAAAGCATATGCCCTGAGAAAAATGCGAATCGTTCTGCCATTTCCTTCACGAAAAGGATGTAGCATATTCAGTTCCGATTTAAAGTATGCTAAACGCGCCGCCGCTACTTCTAAGCTATCCCAGACTGGTTCGTTCATGAGCTCTGTAAATAATTGTTTCGCGTATTCCCTAATAAATTGCGCTTGGCAAAATCGTGTATTGCCCTTCGTAAGCTGGACATTTCTATATTTACCGGCAAACGCGTAAATATCTTTAAATAAATGATAATGCAATTGCTTAAAATGTGCTTCTGTAAAACCATTCATTTTCTCATCAGGGTCAATTTCTGCAGCGCGTAACGAAAACACAAAAGCTTCT
>DATGTM010000079.1:0-32757 GCA_035301845.1 Pseudogracilibacillus sp.
ATGTTCGGTACGAAATGTCCATCCATCACATCGACATGAATGTAATCTGCCCCTCCCTCTTCGACTGTTTGAATCTCTTTCGCCAGGTTAGCAAAGTCTGCTGATAAAATAGATGGTGCAATTTTAGTCATGGTTAATACCTCGGCTTTCTTGATAAAATTTCCTTTAAAAAGGTTTGATAATGTTCGTAACGAAACGTAGCAATATTTCCTTCTTCCACTGCTTGTTTTACAGCACATTGCGGTTCTTTTATGTGCTGACAACTCCGAAATTTGCAAAATGGTTTTAATTCTCTTATTTCCACGAAACACTCATCAAGATTTTCTGCTTTGATATCGGAAAATTCTAAATTACTAAATCCAGGAGTATCTGCCACCAATCCACCTGCAATTTCCCATAATGCAATTTGTCTAGTCGTATGTTTTCCTCTTCCCAAGCTCGTCGATATATCAGCAGTTTTTAAATTTAGTGATGGATCTAACTGATTTAAAAAAGATGATTTCCCTACTCCGGATTGTCCTACTAACACCGTTACATGGTTGGAGAGCATTGCAAGTAATTGATTTATATTCTCCGTCTCTTCCTCTTGCTGCTCCGCATCAAATGAAGTAAGAATAATCTGGTAACCAAGCTTTTCGTATACCGTTTGAAAAGCTTGGATTTCTTCAAGTTGAGAAGAAGTAGCTACATCTTTCTTAGATATTACAATAATTGGCTCAATATCTTCTGCTTCTAGTAACACAAGGAAGCGATCGACTAACAACGGACTGAATTCAGGTTCCACTGCTGAACTTACGATAATTGCTTGTGTAATGTTAGCGATAGAAGGCCGTTTAAATTGATTTCTTCTTGTTTGAATGGACATGATATATCCTTCATTTTCATTCGTTTCTTCAAACTCGACAAAGTCTCCGACAAGCGGGCTTACTTTTTTATTGCGAAAGACACCTCGACCTCGACAGCGGTATATTTTCCCTTCACTTTGTACATCGTAGAACCCACTCAATGCATTGATAATTTGGCCTTCCTTCATTCGTCACCATCCTCTTCTTTATATTCCACTTCTTCTTCTTCGACTGTTTCCCCATCTCGCTCCACTTTATATTTCGCAGTTTCATCAGGATCAATTGCCAACTTCAACTCAAAGTCCTGATCTTCTTTTATCGTCTCTTCCTCAAACACTTTATCAATTGTATTGTTTTTATCTTCTACATACACTTTCACTGTTTGTTCCTCTTCATCGTCTTCAGGTTCAAAAGGGACATCAAAAGTGACTGTTTGAGACTGGGTTTCCTTTTCAGATCCTTTCGAAACTTCTACTTCAACTTCCGTACCAGCTGTTACTTCTTCATTCGCTTCAGGTTCTTGTTTTACAATTTCGCCTTCGTCTACGGAATCCGAATATACTTCTTTTGATGATAATGTCAAATCATGATCATCAATATATTTTTCCGCCTCCTCTAAAGTTAAACCTTCTAAACGGTTTAAACTGACTGTTTCAGGTCCAGCACTTATCTCGAAAATTACTTTGGTTTCGCTTGGAACAATTTCTTCTCCTTCGAGCGGCTGAATTTGTTCTATAATTTCGCCTTCAGGTTGTTCTGAATTCTTCGGATAAGATATAACTTCCTTATAGTCATCATCTTCTAAAAGTTGTTTTGTCTTATCAAATTCTTTGCCAATGTAATCTTCAAAATCAACTTTCTCTTTACCATTACTGACGGATAAAGTGATGGTATCTCCTTCTTTAATTGTTTTCCCTGCTTTTGGCTCTGTATTAATAATGTGATCTTCCTCAATATCCTCTGAAGGAGACTCATCTTTCTCGACTTCTAGTTCTAATTCTTCTAAAGTATCTTTTGCTTCCTCGTACTCTTCTCCTGCTACATCAGGAATAGCAACATCTTTCGGAGTAGAAGCAATATAAAAATAAACAGCTAACCCTATAATAATAACGAAGAGCAGAAGAAAAAAATAGAATCCTTTTCTTTTAAAGAATGGCTTCTTCTTTTGGTCACCTTTATTTGATGATGCGTCCGATGCAGCAGCTGAAAACTTCTTCGTATCTTTGTCTTCTTTATGTACGAACGTTTCTTCTTCATTTTGAGGTAGGTCTTCTCCATTAAATACTGGAATTGTTTTTGTTTCTTCTCCTTCATCTACTGGAGGGGTATATAATGGTTCATCTTTATTAGCAGGATCTAAAGAAAGAGTCAGCGCTTCTTCCATTGTAAATACATTTTCATAACGATGAACAGGATCTTTTGTTGTCGCTTTTCGAACAATATTTTCGATGCTTTGCGGTATGTTTTCTTTGGTTCGCCGGACAGAAGGCACCTCTTCATGTAAATGTTTTAAAGCAATGGAAACTGGCGATTGTCCAAAAAAAGGCATTTGGCCAGTTAGCAATTCAAAAAATACAATTCCCAATGCATAAATATCTGACTTTTTAGTGGCCATTCCACCTCTTGCTTGCTCCGGAGATAGATAATGGACAGACCCGAGTATGGAGTTCGTTTGAGTTAAGACCGTCGCACTCAACGCTATCGCAATTCCAAAATCAGTTATTTTCACATTTCCATAATCGTCCATTAAAATATTTTGTGGTTTGATATCCCGATGAATTAACCCACTCACATGAGCTTGACCGATTGCATTCGTCAACTGTTTCATGATTTCAACTGCTTCAACGACATCAACGGAGCCTTGTTGCTGAATATATTCTTTTAAAGTTCTACCTTTAACATATTCCATCACAATATATAAAATGTCTTCTTCTTCCCCAACATCATATATATTAACAATATTAGGATGAGATAAACTCGTCGCTGCTTGAGCCTCTCGATCAAAACGTTCTATAAATTCCGGATCATTCGCATATTCCGGACGCAGAACTTTAATGGCTACTTCTCGGGATAATATTTCATCATAGGCTAAGTAAACATTAGCCATGCCTCCGCCGCCAATCATGCGTTTAATTTTATAACGTTCACTTAATAAATGTCCCGCTAACATATGTCATCACCAGCTTCAGAGGGTGAGTTTGCAATTAATGTTGCGGTTATATTATCTTCGCCTCCGCGTTCATTGGCTAAATGAATCAATTCCCTAAGCAACACTTCTTTATCTTCGTATTTCTGTAGAACCTGTTGTAATTCTTGATCGCTTACTTTATTTGTCAACCCGTCGGAACAAAACAAGAGTGTATCATTCTGTGTCCAACCAAACGTATGAATATCAGCTTGTACTGTTTCTTCTGTACCTGCCGCTCGAGTGAGCACATTTTTATTAGGATGCTGTCTCGCTTCTTCCTCTGTCAATTGTCCGCGTTGGATTAATTCGTTCACCAAAGAATGATCACTAGTTAATTGCTTTAATCGTCCGTTCTCTAATAGATAGGCGCGACTATCTCCAATATGAGCAATCGTAATAAACGATTCTGTACACACACCAACAACAACTGTTGTCCCCATGCCTTCATATGCTGTTTGCTCTTTTGACAAGTCGAAGATGGCTGCGTTCATCTTTTTGACTGTATGCTTTAGCCAAGATTCTACATGATGTACGTCGTTGATTGGTTGTTGGTTTTCCCAAGCTGATTTAACATAACTTACCGCTAGGTTACTCGCAACATCACCAGCTTGGTGTCCTCCCATCCCATCAGCTACAATCGCTAGAAGTGAACTATGGTCATCATAATAAACACCACCTGAATCTTCATTGATAGAACGTACTTGACCTGTATCCGTTATAAAATAGCCTTGCATGCCTTCACCTCTTTCACTACACAGATTGTCGAATTAAGCGGCTGATGAAAAATCCATCTGACTGTAAAGATTGCGGAAAAATTTGTAAACCGTAAGGGGTTATTTTAACATCCTGATTACGAAATTTCTCTATTTCTTGAAGAAAAGTTTTATCCACTTCATATTCAGAAGACTGTTCTAGAAATCTTTTTATTACTGCTTCATTCTCTGCTGTTTCCATCGTACATGTGCTATAGATTAATTTTCCACCTTTTTCCAAAAGCGGTGCGACGTGGCTTAATATATCAAATTGAACAGTCGGCAAGCGTTCGATCTGTTGCTTTGTTTTAGCGTATTTTATATCTGGTTTCGATCGAATCACGCCAAAACCAGAGCAAGGAGCATCTACTAAAATGCGAGCAAATCGCTCGCTTGAATATTCATTCTGCAACTTTCGAGCATCCTTTGTTTTCACTTGGATGTTATCTAATCCTAAACGTTTGGCTTGATTCTTTACTAAACGAATTTTATTTGCGTTTATATCATAGGCATGGATAACACCTGTATTTTGCATATTCTCCCCCAACAATCCGGTTTTGCCTCCTGGAGCACTACAAGCGTCTAATACAGCTATTTCTGGCTCCACCTCAAGCATTTGAGCTGCCAGCATGGAGCTGATATCTTGAATGGTTACATATCCCAAATCTACATAATCAGTTTTCAATATATTCCCTTCTAAAATCTGTAGTGCATTTGAAATAATGCTGGAGAATTCAACACGAAAACCTTCATCTGTCAGTCTTTTTTTCATTTCTTCCGTCGGTAACTTTTGTGTATTTACTCGTACCGTCAAGGGTTTTTTCTCTTTATTTGCAATGCAGATATTCTTCGTACATTCATATCCGTAATTTTTTATCCAGCGTTTAACAAGCCAAATTGGCGTACTTGTTTCTACAGACAACCGTTCTATATCATCTTCAATCGCTGCTATTTCGGGAAGTCCTTTACGTTCCATCGTACGTAATACACCATTCACAAAAGAAGAAATCCCTTTATGTCCCCGCTTTTTAGCAATCGAAACAGCTTCATTGATAATAGCGTACATCGGGATTTTATCCAAATATACATATTGAAAAACAGACATGCGAAGGAGGGACATGACCCAGTCCTCAACCTTATCAGCACGTTTAACAAAAGGATGAATATAAAAATCCAATGCTAACTTTTCTTCAATCGTTCCATAGACTATTTCTGTTAATAGATTTGCGTCGCGGCTGTCAAATTTGTTTTTCTGAATAACATCAGAAATGAGTAAATGACTAAAGCCACTTTCTTTTTCTACTCGCGTAATGATATTTAACGTTTCTTCTCTAACATTTGATTGCTTCATACTTTCACTCCAACACTTGTCCGATTTGAAATTCTTCGGGATTTCCTTTTAAAAATGCAGCTACATCCATTCTCTTCTTCCCAGCAAGTTGAATAGAAGTTAAACTCACTGCTTTCTGATTTCCACAAACTACCGACAATTTACCCGCCTCTTTATTTACGTCTACAATTGTTCCCGGCGTTTTTTCTGGGTATTCTTTATCTTCACAGACGGCCCACCAGATTTTCAGTCGCTCTTGGTTATGAGTTGTATATGCTACTGGCCAAGGATGTAAACCTCTTATGTGATTGTATACCTTTGTATTAGATTGAGTCCAGTCGATTCGTTCCAATTCTCTTTTCACATTCGGTGCATACGTTGCTTGTTCATAATCTTGCGGTGTAACCGTATGAGTCCCTGCAAAGATAGATGGTAAAGTACTTTTTAGTAAATCTGCACCAACTTGCGATAATTTATCATGTAATGTCCCGACATGATCTTGATCGTTAATCTCTATCGATTGTTGTGCAATCATATCCCCTGCATCAAGTTCTTTCGTCATATACATGATGGTAATACCTGTCGTTTTCTTCCCTTGTAAAATAGCATAATGGATTGGAGCACCACCACGCAATTCTGGTAAAAGCGAAGCATGCACATTAATGCTTCCATGTGTTGGTGCATCTAATAATGCTTGAGGTAAAATTTGTCCAAACGCGGCTGTGATAATAATATCTGCATTATACTTCAGTATTTCTGTATATTCGTCTTTAATTTTTTCCGGCTGAAAGACAGGAATATGTTGCTCTATAGCAGCTTGCTTAACAGGTGAAGGTGTTAAAATCCTTTTCCTTCCCTTTGGTCGGTCAGGTTGAGTGACTACTAATACAACTTCATAGGGAGATTCCACTAATTTCTCTAAGATGGGAACAGCAAAATCTGGAGTGCCCATAAATATAACTTTTTTCATTCTCTCATCCTTTCTACATCAAATGATATGGATTAAAATCTACTGTAATTTGTAAACCTTTCTTCTGAGGTGTTTGTTGTAAAGCTTCACGAATTACGGTAAGCAATGTTTGTTTATCTCGATACTTAATCATAATTTGATAACGAAATCTTTTTTTAACGCGAGCTAAAGGAGAAGGAGATGGTCCTAGAATAACCACATTCTTCCCCGTTTGATTCGCTAAGTTTTTTTGTAACTGTAATGCTGTTTGATACACATTTAACTTGTTTTCATCTGACAGTGTAAATAACACTAAAAACATATATGGAGGATATAAAAAAGCATGACGCATTTTCATTTCTTTTTCATAAAAATCCTGATATTTATATTGACTGGCAAGCGTAATACTATAATGATCCGGGGTGTACGTCTGCACAATCACTTCCCCGGGTAAACGGTGTCTCCCTGCTCTACCACTCACTTGGGTAATCAATTGAAATGTTTTTTCTGCTGAACGAAAATCCGGTAAATGGAGCAACGAATCTGCCGCCAGCACTCCTACCAGAGTAACATTTTCAAAATCCAGCCCTTTCGCAATCATTTGAGTACCTAATAAAATATCTGCTTCCTGATTCGAAAACCGTTCTAACAGTCGTTCGTGGGCCCCTTTTCGCCTTGTGGTGTCCACATCCATCCGAATGACTCGAGCTTCCGGAATCAATTTTGTTAAAGCTTCTTCTACACGTTGAGTTCCTGTTCCAAAAAACCGTATATGCTCACTATCGCACTTGGGACAAAGAGCTGGCATAGCTTGCTCATAGGCACAATAATGGCATTTCAGCCGGTGATCTCGTTTATGGTACGTCAATGAAATATCACAGTTCGGACATTCTTCCACATGACCGCAATCACGACACAAAGCAAAGTTAGAATAGCCTCGGCGGTTTAACAAAAGCACTATTTGCTGTTGATGTTCGATACAGTATTTGATTTTCTCTGTTAATTTTTGCGAAAACATCGTTCGATTACCACTGTGTAATTCATCACGCATATCAACAGTTTGTATATCCGGCATCTGCTGTTCATTCGTTCGTTTAGATAATTGAAGCAGTTGATAAACTCCTTTTTGCGCTCTAGCATAAGATTCCAAAGTAGGAGTTGCGCTACCTAATACAACAGGACACTGGTTATATTCTCCGCGCTTAATCGCTACATCCTTCGCATGGTACCTTGGAGATTCTTCCTGCTTATACGTTGTTTCATGTTCTTCGTCGATAATAAGAATCCCCAGATTTTCAAAAGGAGCAAAAATGGCAGAACGTGCTCCCACAACAACACGCACCTCTTTCCTTAGCACTTTGCGCCATTCGTCATATTTCTCTCCAATGGAGAGCGCGCTGTGTAAGACAGCGACATCAGAACCAAAACGAGCTTTAAAACGACGCACCATCTGCGGTGTTAAAGCTATTTCCGGAACAAGCACAATCGCTTCTTTTCCTTTTTGCAGGACGCGGTCGATTGCTTGTAAATATATTTCGGTTTTTCCACTTCCCGTGACTCCATGCAATAAAAAAGTGTTATGCACTTCTTCGTTGATTGCTTGATGAATAGGGTCCAGCGCATTTGATTGTTCCTCTGTCAATGTTAAATTTGTCGTTGGACTAATCTCTCGCTCATACGGATTCCGGTAAACTTCAATTTCGTCTAAAGTGATCGCCTGCTTTTCTAACAGCGGATTAAGCTGTTGCCTGTTGATACTCAACAGATTATATACCTTTTTTTGATCTATCGGGTCAGGGTGTTCGATAAAAAAGTCAAGAATATATCGCTGTTTTGTAGCTTGTTTTGATAAATCAGCTTCTATTTCTAAAAGCTTGTCCAGTTTAGCAGGAATAATAATTGTTTTATATTTTTTCTTCGCCTGATTTTTTACAATATATTCTATAGAAATATCTCCCGTTTGAACATACTGCTGCAATTTTCGATAATGTTCAGGAGTTTGTGTGAAATTTTCATAAGGTACTTCACTCTTGATCGCAAACATTTCTTCTAAAATATCAGGTAGTCTTTCGCTCGTTTGCCTTTGAATTACTTTATCATATTTCGCTTTTAACATTTGAGGAAGCATTGCATGATAAGTAGATATATATAAAGACAATGTATCATTTGCCACCCATTTACCCAGTTCTAATAATTCTTCCGTTAAAACAGGGACCACATCAAGTGTATCGATAATTTCTTTTAATGGCTGATTAGGCGAAACAGAAATCCTTTCCATGACAAATCCCGTTATTTTTCTTGGCCCAAACGGAATAACAACACGCATGCCCGGTTGGATAATTGGTTGAAGCTGCAGTGGGATTTCGTAATCAAATAGTTGGTTCACATTACTACTTGGTACATCCACAATTACTCTAGCTATATTCACAGACGTTCTTCCTTTATATCATGTTGAATCATTTCTAAAATGGTTGTTGCTACTTCATCTTTCGTAGCTAATGGAATACTTTTTGCATTTGCTTGTTTGTTTAAATAAGTTACTGAATTTGTTTCTTTGCCAAACCCTGCTCCAGCTTCTTTCACATTATTAACTACGATAGCATCTAAATGTTTTTTAGCCAGTTTTTCTTTGCCGTTTTCCACTGGATGATTGGTTTCTGCAGCAAATCCTACTAAAAACTGGTGACCTTTCTCTTCTCCAAGCGTCTGTAAAATATCACGAGTACGTTCCATCTCGATTTGCATCGCGCCTTCTGACTTTTTCATTTTATCTTCATGTACTTCTTTCGGACGATAGTCTGCAACAGCGGCAGCTTTAATTACAATATCAGCTTGTTTATAGTACTCTAGCATCGCCTGATACATATCTTCTGCACTGACAACATCCACTCGTTTAATATTAGGATGTTTTACCTGCAAGTCCACGACCCCCGTCACTAAAATAACAGATGCTCCTTGTCTTGCTGCTGCTTCCGCCAGGGAGAAACCCATTGTCCCTGTCGAGCGATTACTGAAAAAGCGTACTGGATCTAACTCTTCTCTTGTAGGACCAGCAGAAATCAAGAACGTTTTGCCAGTCCATGCAGTAGATTCCAGTCTTTTTTGATGTTCTTCAATCACTCTAATAATGCTAAGCGGTTCTTCCATACGCCCTTTTCCTACATACCCGCAAGCCAAATAACCTGCACCTGGTTCTATAAAATGACAACCACGGGTATCGAGTGTCTGCAAATTCTCCATCACTGCAGGATGTTGATACATATGAACATTCATCGCTGGAGCTATATAAATAGCTGCTTGAGTAGCTAAGAGTGTAGTCGTTAACATGTTATCTGCAATACCGTGAGAAAGTTTTGCTAAAGTATTCGCAGATGCCGGTGCTATAATAAAAATGTCAGCCCAATCTGCTACATCAATATGAGCAATTTTTTTAGGATGCTTTTCTTCGAAAGTATCCACATACACGTCATTTCTCGAAAGGGCTTGAAAGGTAAGAGGAGAAACAAATTCTGTAGCTGCTTCCGTCATCATAACTCGGACGTCAGCACCTTTTTGTACGAGTTTACTTGTTAAATCACAAGCCTTATACACAGCGATACCACCAGTTACCCCTAAAACAATATTTTTGCCTTCTAACATGATTTCGCCTCCTCTAATACGCGTTTCATCAGATTATTTAATTTAATTGGTTTGCTTATATACATCTGTCTCATTTCATGTTTTAGATGTTAAAAAACCCTTGCAAGTTGCAAGGGCTTAGTCATCCTCTGTCGTTTTTACAGTTAGTTTTCCTTCATTAATTTCTTCTAAAGCCACTCCTACATATTGTAAAGACTGTGGATCCTCAAGCGCTGAGGGTGCATCCTCTTTTAAATCCCGTGCACGACGAGCTGCAATCGTAGCGATGGTATACTTTGAATTAATTTGTTTTAATAAACTGTCAATCGATGGTTCTAACATATTATTCCTCCTCTAAAATAGATTGAAATTGTGCTTCAACGCGCGTTCGTTTGCAATGTTCACTTTTAATAATCGATTGCACTTTGTCAACCGCTTGGTTTACATCATCATTTACGACCACATAATCATAAGCACTCATCATATCAATCTCTTTCTTTGCTTCTTTCAATCGATTCATCACTAAATCGGAAGTTTCTGTCCCTCGGCTCATAATCCGATTTTTTAATTCTTCTAAACTAGGTGGAAATAAGAAGATAAATACGCCTTCCGGAAAATTTTCTTTTACTTGTAAAGCACCTTGTACTTCAATTTCCAGAAATACGTCCTGTCCTTTCTCCAACTGATCTTGCACATACGCTTTCGGAGTCCCGTAATAGTTCTCTACGTACTGTGCATATTCCAATAATTCTCCCTTTTCTATCATGCTTTCAAAAGCTGCTTTGGATTTATAAAAGTAATCAATACCTTCCGTTTCACCAGGGCGTTTCTCTCTGGTCGTCGCTGATACGGAATAATTCAATTGTGTTTCTTGTTCAAACAATCGTTCTCGAACGGTCCCTTTTCCAACTCCTGATGGACCGGAAAGGACAAATAAAATACCTTTATCTTCAGCTACCATATTTCCTCCTAAACTAATCGTCTGACATTTCTTCTTGACTGGTCACACGTTGACCAACGGTTTCCGGTTGAACAGCTGATAATACAACATAAGGACTGTCCGTTACGATGACAGCTCTTGTCCTTCTGCCGTATGTTGCATCAATCAGATTATTTGTTTCTCTCGCTACTTGAACAATTCGCTTGATTGGAGCAGACTCCGGGGAAACAATAGAAATAATTCGATTTGCTGATACAACATTTCCAAAACCTATATTAATTAATTGCAATGCCAATATAATTCCTCCACTTCTTTTACTCGATATTTTGAATTTGTTCTTTGATTTTTTCAATATCACTTTTTATGGAAACAATTGTTTCGCTAATAGACGCATCAACAGATTTTGATCCTATTGTGTTGGCTTCACGATGCATTTCTTGCGTTATGAAGTCTAACTTTCGACCGACAGCTGATGAATGCTCTGCCACTTTTTCAAAATGGGCCAGATGGCTAAACAATCGGGTTAATTCTTCTTGAATATCACCGCGCTCTGCAAGAACTGCTATCTCTTGAATAAGATTGGATTCATTGATGTTCATATCCTTGTCGATATGATCCTCAATTCGATTTCGAATTCGTTTCCGATATTCTACGTTAATAGAAGGTTGATTCGCTTCAATTTCTTTTAACTGCTCTTCAATCTGTCGAATTCGATTTCTGATATCATGCATGAGGTAAGTTCCTTCACTTATCCGATTGTTCAACACCTTTTGTGCTACTCTTTCAACGCTGTCTGTTAGAAGAATATGTAAAGACGTTGGAGAAGACTCTTTCTCCTGAATTGTAAATAATGCTTCTTCATTGGCGATGACAGATAACGGCACTGTTTCATCTAATTGGTAACGTTCTTTTACTTGTTGCAAATGAGCAACATACTGATCCATCAGTTCCCAATCAATTTGTATTTCTTTGTGAGCAAGGGCTCCACCTGAAACAGATACATACACTTCTATTCTGCCCCGTTCAAAATAAGCTTGAATTTTCTTTTTTATCTCTTGTTCATATGCCTGGAGTTCGCGCGGCATTTTCGGTGCAAAATCTAAGTAACGGCTGTTCACACTTTTTATCTCTACTGTTATCGTTGTGTCATCTATATGAAATGTATCTCTTCCATAGCCAGTCATACTCTTTACCAACATCATCACTCCGATACTTATATTATACATTTTTCTCCCCTATATCTCTAATAAAATGAGGTGAAAAGTGATAAGAAAACTTATTGCTTCACTTAATAGCTCTTCTTCTCTTTTAAATGCTTTCAAGCAAAAAAGAATGTTGCTTCAAAACAATTTAAAGTCATTTACAAGAACTTATTTAGTGACATGAAGAATCGTGCTATAATAACAGAGAGGTGAAAACTATGCCATTTGACGGAATTGTAACATATGCTGTCACCAACGAATTAAAAACACGTTTAATAGGCGGCAGAATCAATAAAATTTATCAACCAACAAATACAGAAATCGTAATCACGATACGGAATCAAGGGAAAAATTATCATTTACTATTATCGATTCATCCAACTTATGCTCGTTTTCACGTAACGGATGATCGATTTCAAAATCCTAAAGAACCACCCATGTTTTGTATGACGCTTCGCAAACACTTATCCGGTGGCATCTTAGAAGATATTCAGCAAGACAAATTAGAACGGGTCGTATCCTTTCGCTTTCGCCAATTAAATGAAATCGGTGATGAAGAAATTAAAAACGTGCAAGTAGAAATAATGGGCCGTCATAGTAATGTGTTATTATTAAATGCTACAAAAACAAAAATTATTCATTGTTTAAAAACGGTTCCGCCTTTTCAAAATCGCCATCGCTCTATCTTTCCAGGCGCAGATTATATAGCTCCACCTGTACAAGACAAACTAGATATCCACTTAACTGATGCTGTTGATTTTGTACGGAAATTAGATTTTAACACAGGAAAGCTGGATCAACAAATTGTGCAGCAATTAGCTGGTATATCTAAAATAATTGGAAAAGAAATGGTTTTTCAAACCAATTTAGGATCTGAGGAAGCTTTTAAAGAACAATTCAACCGATTAAAACAGCTCATTTCTGATGAAGCATTTTTGCCTGCGATTTATCGTAATAAGAAAGAAGAATTTCACGTCATTCCGCTGGAGCATTTAGCAGGAGAAAAAGAAGTCTATCCTTCTGCAAATGAAATGGCCGATGCTTTTTTCTCGAATAAAGCAACCCGGGATCGAGTCGAACAGCAAGCTAAAGATATACGACGTGTGGTCAACAATGAGTTAGATAAAAATAAACGGAAGCTTACCATTCATCAACAAACATTAGAAAAATCCCAGAGCGCCGAAGAATATCAAAAACTGGGCGAATTACTTACTGCTCATATGCATTTAGTAAATAAAGGAGATGAAGAAGTAACGGTCATTGATTATTATGATCCAGAACAAAAAGAACGAACTATCGCTTTACAAACAGATAAAACGCCAAATGAAAATGCTCAACAATTTTTCAAAAGATATCGGAAATTACAAGCAGCAGAAACAAGAGCTAAAAACGAAATCATCAAAACAAAACGAGAGATAAATTATTTGGAAGATATAGGGCAACAACTTGATAATGCTCGGGACCAAGATATTTTAGATATTCGGGAAGAACTGCAAGAAGAAGGCTATCTTAAAAAACAGAAACGAAAAAAGCAAAAGAAACAACGGCCAACTCCTGACAAATATATCGTTTCTGACGGAACCGTCGTGTATGTAGGTAGAAATAACAAACAAAACGAATACGTTACACAACGCATCGCTCATAAAAATGACACTTGGCTTCACACACTAGATATACCCGGCTCCCATGTTGTCATTAAGCATGACCATCCAAGTGAAGCAACATTAAATGAAGCAGCTATGATTGCGGCGCATTTTAGTAAGGCGAGAGGGTCCGCTTCCGTTCCCGTTGATTATACTTTAATTAAATATGTTAAAAAACCTTCTGGAGCAAAGCCCGGCTTTGTCACTTATACGCAGCAAAAAACGTTATATGTTACTCCAGATGAAACTAAAATACGCATTTTCCAAGATACAAAAAAGCAGTAGTAAAAAAGTTAGCCACTTTATTGGCTAACTTTTTTTATTGAAAAGGTTCTTGTAATAACAGGTTAATAAAACTATTTACTTGTGGTAATTTTCGCATCTCAGGCTGGTAACAGAGCCATGTTTCTCGAGTTATCGCTTTACCATCAATCGTGAGCGGTAGATGAGGATAAGTATCCAATAAATTATCAGAAACACTTTTCGGTAAAACAGCCATACCTAACCCTTGTTGCATTAGTTGTTTAGAGGTCTCAATCTGGTCGACACTAATTGTTTGAATCGGCCGTAAAACTTCTTGATGATGATACAGCCAGTGATGAACAGTATCTTCCAAACTTACATCACTTTTAAAAGAAATAAAAGGACGTTCTTTACGTGTTTCACTGTCAAAAGCTTCTGTATCAAAAATATATAATGGATCTTTAAGCAACAATTTTGAAGTCACTTCGTTATTTCTCGGGCCGCGGACAATCGTTACATGATAATTATTTTGCTGTTGTTTTAAATCCTCACTCAATCCGGTCACTAAATCAATCGAAACAAGTGGAAACATTTTCGTAAACTTCTCTAAAATGCTTGGCAAATAACGTTGGCTTATAATAGAAGAACTAGCTATCGATAATGTCCCCCGCACTTCCTCACTTGAAGCTGCTAAAGCATTTTTAATCGTATTTTCATGTTGTACTACTTTTTTGGCATGCCTTAAAATCATTTCGCCGCGTGGTGTGGGTTGCAGTCGTTTAGATGTGCGAATAAAGATTTGTTCATCGAAATAGCCTTCCATATATTTCAGTCGTTGAGAAACAGCTGGCTGCGAAATAAGGACTGCTTTCGCTGTACCTCTGACAGTTCCTATTTTTTCTAACTGAATTAACAACTCATAATCATCTATCTTCAATTCGATAACTCCTATATAATTAATTTTTATCAATTGAATATTATTATAATTAATCGTTATTAATTCAGCAACTAATTGATATAAACCGACTGGGGCACTCAAGGATATCAGGTTTTTTCAGCACTGTGCTTTAAAACAAGTAACATAGGTTAGAGATGATCACGCCATTGCAGGAGTTCTTGGATTTCTCTGTCATTTATCTGATTTTTATTTTTCAATACAGATAACAATGTATCGTATCCTGTAATCGTTGTGAAAGAGACTGCTGCTTTTTGAAAAGCATCTTCTGCTTTAGGCAAACCATAAGTAAAAATCGCGAAGACACTCAACACCTCAGCTCCTGCTTCAAGAAGGACTTCTGCTGCTTCAATGGAGGAACCGCCTGTTGAGATTAAATCTTCTATGACGAGCACTTTTTGACCTGGAAAGATTTGTCCTTCAATCTGATTACCTTTTCCATGCCCTTTCGGTTTGGATCTAACGTAAGCCATTGGTACATCCAGTGCTTCTGCTAACCATGCAGCATGCGGAATGCCCGCTGTGGCACAACCAACGATGACATCTGGTTTATTTGGCAATTGTTGCATTTTTTCAATAAATGCACGCACGATTTTCTTTCGTACATTTGGATAAGACATAGTCAATCGATTGTCACAGTAAATTGGAGACTTAATACCGGACGTCCAAGTGAAATATTCTTCCTGTTTCGTTTTGATTTGAACTGCTTCAATTGCCAATAAGTCTTCTGCAATTTCCGTACTATATTCCATTGTTCCACTCCTTCATTACTTCTTGGTATGCTTCAAACGGACGATCAGCTTCTGTGATACTGCGTCCAACAACGATACAATCTGTACCGGCTGATTTTGCAAAAGAAGGTGTAGCGATTCTTTTTTGATCATTTTGTCCACTTTTAGCAAGTCGAATACCTGGGGTTACCGTTATAAGCTCCTCTCCACACTTTGCTTTCATCTGTTTCACTTCATGAACAGAGCAAACAACTCCGTCTGCTCCATTGTTATAAGCAAGACGAGCAAGATGAACTGCTTGTTCTGATACATCTTTTTCTATTTGAAGTTCTCGGTTCATTATTTGCTGATCCATTGACGTTAAAACAGTCACTGCAATCAGTTTGGTGTAATTTGTTTTACTGCCTCTATTTAATCCTTCTCTTGCCTTTGCAATCATTTCACTGCCACCAAGAGCGTGGACATTTAACAAATCCACTTCTAACGATGCAAGATTTTCAATAGCTCGCATCACAGTTGTCGGGATATCGTGTAATTTTAAATCTAAAAAAACAGCATGGCCACGTTCTTTTAATTGTTCAATGACCTGAATACCTTCTCTGTAAAATAGTTCCATACCTACTTTAACCGGAACTTTTTGCAAGTCATTGGTATCTAAAAAGACACGTGCTTGTTTCCATGTTGGAAAGTCTAATGCTATATATAACGGATTCATTGTATAACTCCTTCGCTTGTTTTACACAGAATGGGCTTTTCCAACTGCTTCTTTCACGGAGGAAAAACCATACTGTTTGAGAACTTCAGGCAAGTCTGCGATGACTTCAGGACAGACGAGAGGATTATTAAAATTCGCTGTTCCAATTGCTACCGCATCCGCGCCTGCTAATAAAAATTCCAACACATCTTCTGCCGTTTCTATACCGCCCATTCCAATAATCGGAAGCGATACTGCTTGACTTACTTCATAAATCATCCTGATAGCAATTGGCTGAACCGCTGCTCCAGATAAGCCTCCTGTTTTATTGGCAATCAACGGTTGCTTTGTCGCTAAATCTATTTTCATCCCTGTTAGCGTATTAATCATCGTAATTCCGTCCGCACCTGCTTCTTCGATAGCCTTGGCCATTTCTACTATATTTGTAACATTAGGTGAGAGTTTAACGTACACTGGAAAACGACTGATTGCTTTTACTCGTCGGGTGACTTCCTTCGCCATGGATGGATTAGTACCAAACTGAATGCCGCCTTCTTTTACATTAGGGCAAGATATGTTTAATTCTATAGCCGCTATATTTGCTGACTTATTCAGTACAGTAGCCACTTTTTCATATTCTTCTATAGTACTTCCAGCGACATTTGCAATAATAGGTACAGCGTATTGCGCTAAAAACGGCACTTCCGTTTCAACAATCTTCTCAACACCTGGATTCTGCAATCCTATCGCATTCAACATGCCTGACGCTGTTTCAGCTACTCTTGGGGTAGGGTTACCTTGTCGCTCATTTCCCGTAGCAGCTTTCATAATGACTGCTCCCAGTTTATTTAAATTATAAAACTCACTATACTCTCTCCCGAAACTAAAGCATCCTGAGGCTGGCATAACAGGATTCTTCATCGATAAGCCAGGTAAATCAACAGATAAATCTATCATAGAATCACCTCACTTGCAGCAAAAACCGGACCGTCTTGACAAATTTTTTTATAACTTGTTTCTTCTTTAGTTGGAATGACGCATGCATAGCAAGCTCCAATGCCACAACCCATTCTCTCTTCAAAAGATAGGTACCCTTGCTTATGTTTCAATTTTTTTTGCACCGCAGCGAGCATTGGTAAGGGACCACAGGAATAATAACAAACTGTTGAATCATTTTCTTTTATCACATCCGTCACGAAACCTTGATGACCGTATGATCCATCATTTGTTACAATTTGCGTTTCGCCTAACTCCTGAAATGCTGCTTCATAAAATACAGCCGCTTTTTCTTGAAAACCTAAGACAGATTGGACACTTATTCCTTGTTTTTTTAATGCACTAGCCAGAAAATAAAGCGGAGGGACACCGACTCCGCCGCCCACGAGCAAAACAGAATCTCCTGTTTTCAGCTTACTGATTGGAAAGCCATTTCCATTAGGACCTAAGGCATCTATTTCTGTACCAACTGGAAGCGAGGCAAGCAACCTCGTTCCTTCTCCAACTATTTTAAACAGTAGTGTCACCGTTCCTGCTGTTTGGTCTGTCTCTGCAATGGAAATAGGCCGACGCAATGTATGATGCGCTAAAGCCAGATGCACAAACTGACCAGGTTCTGCTTGCCTGCTAATATAGTCATTTCTTAACACTAATTCAACGGTATCCTTTGCCAATTTCTCCGATGAAATAAGCTTCAACTTCTCTTTTTTCTTCATGATTGAATAGCCCCTTTATCCATCATTGGTTGTGCCCGGAGTGTGGTAGAGTCAATAACATTTAAGATCGCCTCGACGGTGTCTAAATTAGTCAAACTAATAATTCCATGTTCAACAGCTTCCCGACGAATTCTAAAGCCATCTGAGCGCGGCTGCTTTCCTGATGTTAATGTATTAATCACGAACTGAACTTTTCCTTGATTGATTAGGGACAGTACATTTTGATCGCCAGAACCTATTTTTCCTACTGCTGTAATAGGTAGCCCTTTTTCCGCAAAATACTCAGCAGTCCCTTTAGTTGCATAGAGTTGAAATCCTAGTTCATCAAACCGTTTTGCTAAATGATACGTTTCTGCTTTATCTTTATCTGCTACTGTAAATAAGACAGATCCTTCAAAAGGAATCGACAAACCAGAAGCTGTTAGTCCTTTATATAACGCTTTTTCTAAAGTTCTGTCATAGCCAATTGCTTCTCCAGTTGATTTCATCTCAGGTCCAAGCGTTGTGTCCACACTTCTCAATTTTTCAAAAGAGAATACAGGCAACTTCACATATACATTCTCTTTTTCGTTTAATATTTCAGTTTGGTATCCTTTCCCGCTAAGCGTTTCTCCTAATATGCATTTTGTCGCTAAATTAGCCATCGTTACTCCGGTAATTTTACTTAAGAAAGGTATCGTCCGGCTCGAACGTGGATTTACTTCAATAACATATACCTTTTCCCCGTGAATAATAAATTGGATATTAATCAAACCTACTACATTTAACGCTTTCGCTATTTTGTCTGTCGCGTCTAAACATTTCGCTTTAACGTTTTCTGATAGTCGTTGAGGAGGATAAACAGCAATGGAATCACCGGAGTGAACACCCGCTCGTTCTATATGTTCCATAATACCAGGAACAAATGTCGTTTCACCGTCACTAATCGCATCTAAATCTACTTCTATTCCCGTAATATATTCATCAATTAACAATGGTTTATCCGGATTAATCGTCGGCACTTTCTGCAAGTAATTCGTTAATTCTTCCTCATCATAAACGATTTCCATTTGACTTCCACCTATGACATAGGAAGGACGCACAAGAACCGGGAAGCCTATTTCATTTGCCACAGCAAGTACCTCGTTATTGTCTCCGACCGTTTGCCCCTTTGGTCGAATCAAGTTAAGTTCTTCTAGAAGTTGTTCAAATTTATTGCGGTCTTCCGCTCGGTCGATGGCTTCTAAGCCCGTTCCTAATATGTTAACCCCGCGTTCTTGTAATCCTGCTGCTAAGTTAATCGCTGTTTGACCACCAAATTGAACTATGACGCCAGCTGGTTTTTCTAATTCGACTACATGCATCACATCTTCTAAAGCTAACGGTTCAAAATATAATTTATCTGAAATCGTAAAATCCGTTGATACGGTTTCTGGATTATTATTCATAATAATCGCTTCATAACCCATTTCTTTGATTGCAAGCACAGAATGAACTGTAGCATAATCAAATTCAATTCCTTGGCCAATTCGAATCGGTCCGGATCCTAAGACAAGGACTTTTTCTTTACCAGTTACTTCAGATTCATTTTCTGTTTCATACGTACTGTAAAAATAATTTGCAGTAGACTCAAACGTTCCTGCACATGTGTCCACCATCTTATATACTGGTTTAATTCCCTTTTCAGTTCGGAAACGATAGATGTCATCTTCTTTAGCTTCCCAGACACGAGCAATCTGCTTGTCTGAAAATCCATACTTCTTCACTTTAAGCAAGATTTCTTTATCAAAAGGTTGCTTTCTTAATTCATTTTCCATTTCTATGATATGGTGCATTCTCCGTAAAAAGTAGTAATCAATTTTTGTTCCTGCATGCACTTCTTCCATCGTCATACCTCTTCGGAATAATTCAGCTATAACAAATACACGTTCATCATCCGGATGCTTCATACGATTAATTAAATCCAGTTGATCAGCTTCCGGCAAATTAGGCAGGTGGTAATCTCCATCTCCAATTTCCATGGAGCGGATTCCTTTTAATAATGCTTCTTCGAAATTGCGGCCAATAGCCATTATTTCACCAGTTGCTTTCATTTGTGTTCCTAAATGTCTGTCGCCGGTAGTGAATTTATCAAACGGGAAACGAGGAATTTTCACTACAGTATAATCCAACGCAGGTTCGAAACAAGCGTAAGTCGTTTGCGTTATTGGATTTTTAATTTCATCTAAGGTTAAGCCAACAGCGATTTTAGCTGCTATTTTAGCAATTGGATATCCAGTTGCTTTCGAAGCTAATGCAGAAGAGCGACTCACTCTTGGATTCACCTCTATAATATAATATTCGAAACTATGAGGATCGATGGCCAGTTGAACATTGCAACCACCTTCAATCTCAAGTGCACGAATTATTTTTAATGAGACACTTCTAAGTAAATGATATTCCCGGTCAGAGAGCGTAATAGAAGGAGCAACAACGATAGCGTCTCCTGTGTGCACACCTACAGGATCCACATTTTCCATGTTACAAACCACAATAGCTTGATCTTTCTTATCTCGTACTACTTCATACTCTAATTCTTTGAATCCAGCAATACTTTTTTCAATTAAACATTGATGAACAGGGGATAAAGCAAGGCCGTTTTTTACAATATGCTGTAAATCCGCTTCATTATCACACATGCCCCCTCCTGTTCCACCTAATGTAAATGCAGGTCGAACGATAACTGGATAACCGATTTCAGCTACAAATTCTACTGCTGCTTCTTCATTCGTCACAATTTCACTTGGTGGCACAGGCTCGTTAATTTCTTGCATTAATGTTCTGAATTTCTCTCGGTCTTCTGCCTTTTGTATGGCTTCCAGAGAGCTTCCTAAAAGAGAAACATTTAACTCTTCTAAAATACCTGCATTATCCAATTCGACTGCAAGATTTAAACCTGTTTGTCCTCCTAAAGTTGGTAACACTGCATCAGGTCTTTCTTTGCGAATAATTTTGCTTAAAAATTCAACAGTTAATGGTTCCATATAGACTTTATCTGCTACAGTGTCGTCAGTCATAATCGTAGCCGGATTGGAGTTTGCTAAAACAACGGTATAGCCTTCCTCTTTTAAAGCGTGACAGGCTTGAGTTCCAGAATAATCAAATTCTGCTGCTTGTCCAATAATAATAGGTCCTGAACCGATAACTAATATTTTTTGTAATTGTTCATTTTTAGGCATGTGTTTGTCCTCCGTTTTGTGCTGCATTAGATTCCATATTTTGGATAAACTGATCGAATAATCCATTGGTTTCATTTGTTCCTGGTGCTCCCTGAGGGTGGAATTGTACTGAAAAAGCATTATCTCGAACGTGAGACAATCCTTCAATTGTATAATCATTTAAAGAACGATGCGTGATTTCTAATCCGGTACCTTTCAACGAATTTTCATCGACATAATAAGAACGGCTTTGTGTAGTAATCCATGTACGGTCTGTCTGGATCTCTTTTACCGGAAAACTAACACCGTAATTTCCTATATGAAGCTTTTTCGTTTTAGCTCCATAAGCTAGTGCCATAATTTGATGACCTAAGCCGATACCAAAAATGGGATACTTACCTAAAAGTGTCTGCACGGCGCGAATCGTTTTGACTGCTTTATCCGGGTTCCCCGGTCCATTTGATAGTAAAATACCATCCGGCTTATAAGCCTGGACATCCTCATTGGAATAATCGTATGGTACTACTGTAATATGGCACCCTTTCTCCGTTAGTTCATGTAAAATACTCTGACTCATGCCGAGGTCTATTAATACAATCCGCTTGCCTCTCCCTGGAACAATATATGGTTTGACGATGGAAGCTTTTTGGATCCATTCTTCTGCTGTTTTTGAAGAAACGAACGATGTGTCTGTCACTTCGTCTGCTTCATCTGCTATAAAAGCTCGCATACTACCTTTTTTCCGAAGATGTCTCGTTAGTTTCCTTGTATCAACTCCTGATATACCAGGAATATTGTATTTCTCCATATAAGCTGCAATCGTTTCTTCACTTCTAAAGTTAGAAGGTTCTTGACATGCTTCTTTTACAATCATGCCGTTTAAGGTCGGCATAATGGACTCAAAATCATCTCGATTAACACCATACGCTCCAATTGTTGGATAGGTCATGACCGCTATCTTTCCGAAATAACTCGGATTCGTCATCATCTCTTGATACCCTGTCATTCCTGTATTACTAATAAGTTCTCCTTGAGTACTTTGATTGCTTCCAAAAGCTTCTCCCATAAATGTCGTGCCATCTTCTAATATCAATTTACGTTTAGTCATTTGCCACATCCTCATATACAATATTTCCATCCACAATAGTCATGACAGGAATTCCTTTCACATCCCAGCCGGTAAATGGTGTATTCTTTCCTTTCGAATAAAAATTCTCAGGATTAATCACTGCTCTTTTATTTAGGTCAATCAAAGTAATATCTGCTGCATCGCCTGCTTGCAACCGTCCGTATGGCAAGTCAAAAGTGGATGCAGGGTGATTCGTAAAAGCATTTACCAATTGTTGTAATGTCATCTTCTCCGTTTGTACTAAATGAGTGTAGAGCAATGGAAATGCTGTTTCTAAACCGACAATACCAAAAGGAGCATGCAACATGCCCTGATCCTTCTCATTTTCAGCATGAGGAGCATGATCAGTTGCAACAAAGTCAATCGTACCGTCCAATAAAGCTTTGAGTAGTGCATCACGGTCCGCTGTACTCCTTAGCGGAGGATTCATTTTATAGTTTGTATCTTCCTCCGTAACATCCTCTTCCGTGAGCAAAAGATGATGTGGAGTCACTTCAGCTGTTACATGAATACCTGCCCGTTTAGCGTCACGAATCACTCGGACAGACTCCTTCGTACTGACATGGCACACATGATAATGACAGCCCGCTGCCTCTGCCAGCAGTACGTCGCGTGCAATTTGAACTGCTTCTGTAGCATTTAAAATTCCCGGCAAACCAAATCGCTCACTCACCTTCCCTTCATGAACCACACCACCATAAAGAACGGAATTATCTTCACAATGAGCAACAATAGCTTTATTGTTCGCGGCAGCTTCCTGCATTGCTTCATACATCTGTCCGGCAGTCTGCACACCCACGCCATCATCTGTAAAAGCAAACACATCTTCTTGGCTGATTGCTGTAATATCAGATCGTTCGGCCCCGCTTAATCCTTTCGTAATCGAAGCATAAGGAAGAACGCGTACTTTTGCATCTTGCTTAATTCTAGCTAATAACGCGGTTACCTCTTCTACGTTATCAGGAACAGGATTCGTGTTTGGCATCGCACACACAGTCGTATACCCCCCTCTTGCAGCCGCCATCGTTCCAGTAGCAATGGTTTCTTTATGTTCGCCTCCCGGTTCACGTAAATGGATATGGACGTCGATAAAACCTGGAGTAATGAGTCTTTCACCACAATCAATTTCTTTATCAGCAGTTTCTTGAATAGTGGGTGCAACCTCTTTAATTCGTTTATTTTCAATCAGCACAGTACAAGGTTGTAATTGGTTGTCCACCAGTTGTAATGCATTCGTTAATTTGATTTTCATGAATAATCCCCCATTGTAATAATTTTTTAGTTAACACTGCCATACGGACATACACACCATTGGTCATTTGATCAAAAATCCTGGACTTTTCCGATTCAACAAGAGAAGAAGCTATTTCAACTCCTCGATTGATAGGAGCTGGATGTAGAATAATGGATCCTGTTTTCATTCGCTTTTCTCTTTCTACTGTTAAACCATAATTGTCATGGTAATCTTCTATCTCATTCGTAGCATCGGTATGACGTTCATGCTGAATTCTTAGAAGCATCAGAACATCTGCTATTTCAACTGCTTCGTCCATTGAAATAAAAGGGAATTGCATATCTTCATCCTTATAAGACGGGGCTCCGGATAGATAAACTTTTGCTCCTAAACGACTGAGTAAAGCAGCGTTCGAATGTGCAACACGACTATGCTTAATATCTCCGGCAATAACTACTTTCAACCCTTTAAAATTACCAAATTCCCGATGAATGGTTGCCGCATCAAGCAAACACTGTGTTGGGTGTTCTGCTTTTCCTGCTCCGGCATTAATAATTGGTACGTTTATTTTTTCTTCTAATTCTTCCAACCAATCGTCTGCTTCATGACGAATCACTAATGCGTTAGCACCGATGGCCTCAAATGTTTTTACTGTATCATATAAGGTTTCTCCTTTTTTCATACTCGATGTTTCAGGAGAAAAATCAATTGTTTCCATACCTAATTTTTTTTCTGCCATTAAAAAACTATTTTTTGTTCTGGTACTCGGTTCAAAAAATAAATTTGCGGCTACTAATGGTGTTTGGATTGTACATGTTTTATAACGAAGTTCATGACTCATCGTAATCAGATTCATAATTTCTGTTGTTGACATAGACTCTAATGAATAAAAATGGTCCACCATAAACACCTCTTTTTTTAAATTAAAAAACCTCTTTGCAAAAGGTTGCAAAGAGGCAAACGTACCCTTATATGACAGATACGCAAATACTCTAAAGCGACCTTTTAAATCTCTCTGGATTTAGTTAAAGGAGCTATTATGTTGATTTTTCGAAAATACTTACTTCGTCTATTTCATCATATTCTTCTAAGGCTGCTCGGATTACTTCCTGATTAGATGTAGGAATATTTTTGCCAACATAATCCGCTCGAACAGGGAGTTCTCGATGTCCTCGGTCAATAAGCACAGCAAGTTGAATTTGCGACGGACGATTAATATCCATCACCGCATCCATTGCAGCACGGATTGTTCTTCCCGTGTACAAGACATCATCCACCAATATGACTGTTTTACCTTCTATACAAACATCAATATTTGTGGAAATTAATTCAGGATCATTTGTATTTTTTTCCAAGTCATCTCGATATAAAGTAATATCAAGTTCACCTAATGGTACATGAATCGATTCAATTTGTTTTATTTTTGCTTGTAAGCGCTGAGCTAATGGAGCTCCACGAGTTTTTACGCCCACTAAAACGATTCCTTCTCCACCTTTATTACGTTCTACTATTTCATGTGCAATTCGAGTAATGGCACGCTGTATAGCTGAAGCGTCCATTAGTACATTTTTCTCCCCCATAATATGCCTCCTCTTCGTCGCCTGATAAAACGTTAAGCGCCTCGCTGCACAAAGCAGGAATGATACTCTCTTTTATCATAAAAAAATCCTTCTGCACCTGTGAGAGCAGAAGGATATACGAATAGCTTATCTATTCGCTTCATAACGTTTCCTTTCTAGCCTCACTGGACTATTTTTAAAGGGCTTATTTAACTTAATATAAGTATGACAATTCCAAGCACTGATGTCAAGTCATAATGTTAATCTCCGGACTGCAGCACTTCTAATACATGCTGAAAGTCCTCCGGAGGATTTATCTCGTAAACTATTTCTTCTTTTGTTCGAGGATGGTTAAATTCCAGTCGTTTTGCGAATAATGCTTGTCCATTTATCAAATTCGTTTGTTTTTTTGCATAAAGTGAGTCCCCAAGAATAGGATGCTTCATATAGCTCAGATGGACACGTATTTGATGGGTTCTACCCGTTTTCAATTCACATTCAAGATGCGAATAATGCTCATAAGCGTTAAGTAGCTGAAAATGTGTTTCTGCTTCTCTCCCCCCATCTTTCACTGCCATCTGTTTCCGATGCTTCGGATGTCTGCCAATGGGGGCTTTAATAATACCTTGGCGATGCTCTACTTCTTCATAAACAATAGCTTCATACATTCTCGTTATTGTTCGGGCTTGAAATTGTTCTTTCAAATTCTGATGAGCTGCATTGTTTTTAGCAACAATTAATAGTCCGCTTGTATCTTGGTCAAGCCGATGAACTATGCCAGGACGCTCTATTCCACTATTTGTTGATAATTCAGTTGTATAATTTTTTAAAGCATTAACGAGTGTATTTGTTTTAACAGTAGACGTCGGATGGACCAGCATGCCTTTAGGCTTATTAATAATCAATAAGTCGTTATCTTCATATTGAATATCTAAAGGAATAGCTTCTGGTTCAATGGCTATGTTTTCTGTTTCGGGAATAGACCAAGTGATTTCGTCATCGGGCTGGCAAGTATAATTAGGTTTCACCTTTTTCTGATTTACTTTCACCTGACTGTTTTTTATCCATTGCTGGATGATTTGCCTTGAATAATCTGGCTCTAGCTTTTTCATTGTTTGATCTAAACGAAAATATGCATCAACTTCACTGATTTGATGTTGTTTCATAGGTTTTCTTTTCCTTTCTTGTTTGTATGTTCTTCCCAAAAGGTTGCAATTAAGGCAAGAATAACACCTATAGTAAGAGCTGAGTCGGCAATATTAAATATCGGAAAATCATATGTAAAAATTATCACATCAATAAAATCTACAACTTCTTGGTGAATGAGTCGATCAATGAAATTTCCAATCGCTCCTCCTAATATAAATGCCAAACCTACTGCAAATAACGTACGTCCCTTCGCGTGCGTCTGCATATAAAAAACAATCGCAACGACAACAATCACTGTGATAATATAAAAGAAAATCATTTGATCTTGTAGTACTCCCCAAGCAGCTCCCTTATTCCGATGCGATGTAAATGAAAAGAAGCCATCCAGAACAGGAATCGATTCATATAGTTCCATCTTTTTAATGACTACAAATTTAGTCCATTGGTCTAAAGCTATTAGAAAAACAGCTAAGCCATAATAACGCCACATACACTTTCCTCCATTTATTCCTTATTTTAAAAGTTGGACAACATGAAAGAAGCCCTCCCTTTAAAGACTGGAAGGGCTTCTTATGAATTAATCTACGAGATGACTATAATGTTCTTCCACAACATTCGCACAACGTGTACAAAGTGTCGGATGTGCGCTATTTTCTCCAACTGAGTCCGAAAATACCCAGCAGCGATCACACTTCTCTCCATCGTGCTTTTCTACATGAACATCAACATATTTATAAGCTTTTGCATCAGGATGTTTTTCATTCAATATAACATCCGAAACAATTAACAATTGATGAAGATGTTCCATATTATTCAACACTTCTTTTGTATACTCATCTTTTGGGTGAATAGTGATTCTGGCTTCTAATGGCTTACCAATAACTTTCTCATTTCGAGCTTCTTCCAGTGCTTTTAGTACATCTCCACGCACTTTTAAGAAATGATCCCATTTCTTACAAATGTTATCATCTAAGCCTTGCACTTCTTGTCCATCCGGCATGTCCGTTAATTGAGCATATTTCGCTGTAGTTTGCGGAATATGTTCCCAAATTTCTTCTGTTGTATGCGGGATAATCGGGCTTAATAACTGCACTAATGTAACAACAGTATCATAATAAACAGTTTGAATACTTCTTCTTCTTGGATGTTCTCTATGTTCAACATAAAGAATATCTTTCGCAAAATCTAAATAAAATGCACTTAGTTCATTTGCAATATAATTATGAATTGCTTGTGACACAGAGCCATAATCAAACATGTCATAACTATGACGAACTTCTTTGATTAATTGTTGCAACCGATAATACATATATTTATCTGCTTCTTCCAAGTTCTCTTCAGCAACACGATTAACTGACGGCTCAAAATCATTAAGACTACCTAGCATGAAACGAATGGTGTTTCTAATTTTACGGTAACTCTCCGATGTCTGTTTCAAGATATCTTGCGAGATACGTACATCTCCTTGATAATCAACAGACGCGACCCATAAACGTAAAATATCTGTTCCAAGTTGCTTACTCACATCTTTCGGTGCGATGATGTTGCCAAGTGACTTGCTCATTTTACGACCGTCTCCATCTAAAGCAAAACCATGGCTTAAGAGTGTCTTATATGGTGCTTTACCAGTTATAGCTACTGAAGTCGACAAAGAAGAGTTAAACCAACCACGATATTGGTCGCTTCCTTCAATGTATAAATCGGCCGGACGACTGTGGTCCTCCCGATGTAGTAAAACAGCTTCATGTGAAGAACCAGAATCAAACCACACATCCATAATGTCCGTTTCTTTTGTAAAGACGCCATTTGGACTGTGTTCTGAAACGTAACCCTCAGGTAATAAATCCTTTGCTGCCCAGTCAAACCAAATATTTGAACCATGCTTCTCAAATAATGTTGAAACATGTTGAACCGTTTCATCCGTTATAATTGGTTCTTTATCTTCCCCGTAAAACACAGGAATAGGAACGCCCCATGTCCGTTGACGTGAAATACACCAGTCTTCGCGATCACGAACCATATTATACAGTCTAGTCTCACCCCAATGCGGGCGCCATTCTACTTTTTTGATTTCCTCTAAAATTTCATCGCGAAATGCTTTTATAGAAGCAAACCACTGTGAGGTTGCTCGAAAAATAGTCGGCTTTTTCGTACGCCAATCATGCGGATACGAGTGCGTAATAAATTGTAGATTTAATAAAGCACCTGATTCTTTCAATTTATCACTTACTAATTTGTTTGCTTTGTCATAAAATACACCTTCAAACCCGGGAGCTTCATCTGTAAAAACACCTTTCTCATCAACCGGACATAATGCTTCAATGCCATAGCTCTCGGCTGTATAAAAGTCTTCTTCCCCATGTCCTGGAGCAGTATGAACACAACCTGTCCCCGCATCAATTGTTACATGTAATCCATTCATAACGACAATATCCCTGTCATAGAATGGATGAGATGCAATAATATTATCCGCTTCTCTTCCCATGAACGATTGAACTACTTTTGGATTTTCCCATTTCAATTCTTCCTCAAGAGATTCTACTAAATCATGAGCAACGACATATTTTTCTCCGTTCACCGCGATAACTTCATATTCTATATCAGGATGCAAGGTAACTCCAAGACTTGCAGGAATTGTCCAAGGAGTTGTAGTCCATATAATAAATTTAGTACCTTCGTCCAACAACCCTTTACCATCTTTTACGTCATAAGTAATATAAATAGATGGAGAGCGTTTATCTTTATATTCAATCTCGGCTTCTGCAAGAGCTGATTCAGATGAAGGTGACCAAAACACAGGTTTTTTACCTTTATAAATATACCCTTTCTTAGCCATCTCTCCAAACACTTTAATTTGAGCCGCTTCATATTCTTTTTTTAATGTGATGTAAGGATTATCCCAATCACCACGAACTCCTAATTCTTTAAATTGTTCTCGCTGATTGTCAATTTGTTCCATCGCATAATCTGCACACATTTGTCGAAATTCGGCAATTGGCAATTCTTTCCGATTGATTTTTTTCTGCTTTGTTAACGCCGTCTCAATTGGCAAACCATGAGTATCCCACCCCGGAATATAAGGGGCATGAAAACCTGCCATCGATTTATAGCGTACGATAAAATCTTTTAATATTTTATTAAGCGCGTGACCAATATGCAAATCACCATTCGCATAGGGAGGACCGTCATGTAAAATATATGTCGGTCTTCCTTTAGTTCGTTCAATTGATTGTTCATATACATTATCTTCTTCCCATTCAGCTCGGCGAATCGGTTCTTTGTTTGGTAAATTTCCTCGCATTGGAAAATCTGTTTTTGGCATTAATAAAGTATCTTTATACTCCATATGATTCGTTCCTCCTTTAAATTAACTGTCCCTGTTATACATTGTTTTTCTTATTTAAAATTGGGTATAAAAAAATCCTCTTATCCCAGAAGGGACGAGGATTCTCGCGGTACCACCCTTGTAAATAACCGTTAAGATCAGTTATTCGCTCTCCATTCGTAACGTGAACAAGCCGTTCTATCCTACTGTATTTCAGATAGATACTCCAGAATGATATTCCGAAGAAACACTGAAACGGGCTCTCACCATTCCCGAATCGCTTTATCAGTGCACTTCTCCGTACTCGTTCTTTCATCGTATTTTTCTATGAAATTATAATTTTATATATTATACCATATTATTTAAAGAGACTAAAAAGAAAAGCAATTTGTTTTTAATTTGATGATTCTGAAGCATTCTCAACAGATTCTTGAGTTTGTTGTTCTTTCTCTATTAAATCGCCCCATTCTTCATTATTCACCATATCTAATTGAGCTTCAATAATTGTTTTTAATCTGGAGCGATATACACGAGTTTGCCGTTTCATTTCATCCATTTCTACTGATATTTTCTGTGACTGACTAAATGCTTCGTCCACAATGCGATCCGCATTTTTTTCTGCTTCTTTAATAATTAATTTTGCTTCTTTTCTTGCGCCTGCTTTCACTTCTTCTGCAGTTTCTTGAGCAACTACAATCGATTTATTTAGAGATTCTTCTATACTTATATAGTTGTCCACTCTTTCTTGTAGTTCTTCAACTTGTTTTTCCAATTCTTTCTTTTTTCGAATATTAATTTCATAGTCCTTCATCACTTGGTCCAGAAATTCGTTCACTTCATCTTCATTGTACCCTCTAAAACCTCGAGTAAATTCTTTATTATGAATATCAATTGGGGCAAGTACCAAATGAACACCTCCTGTAATTATGCTTTTATGATTATTTTATTTAAAAAAGCATGCGCTCCAATTCTTTAATATGTATATGAAAAAGAAACGATATGACTTCTTTGCTATTGCATTTTTTGTAAACGTTTCTTTTTCTATTATAAGCAACCAACGTAAAACCTTCAATAATTTTTACGTTTTTAATATGGCTACCGTAATTTTGTGCTTGTCTTTACGCGTTTTACCGCTCTCTTCCACAAGTTTGCTTCTGCCATATTTACGGACAGATATTAAATCGCCCTCCAGTAATTGCGTTGCTGGATTATCCACGTATGTGTGGTTAATTTTCACTTTATTCGCTTGAATTAAAGTATGGGCATCTTTTCGTGACATTTTGTAAATTTCTTTCACTAACACATCTAATCGTAAAGAGCTTACAGTGTGACTTCTATGTGCCCACTCTTCATTTGCAGAGACACTTTTTTCAGCTGATTGTTTTTTCAGTTCTATGGACGCTTTTTTGATTTGTGTTAAATTTAAGCGAACATAATCTTCTAATTCCTCTGCAATGAAAAGCTGTAATTCATCTTGTAGCACATTAATATCGCCAATTTTTTTCCTTTCGATTCCAAGTGAGAGAAAAGCTCCAAGGACATCAGAATGGCTTAAAGAAACAAATTTCGCCGGAAACGTTGCATTTAGCAAAATAACCTTGGCATCACTCTCTTGTACAGCCTCATAAAAGGGAGCAATGACCGCTCGTTTCCTTTCAGCTTCTTCAGAACCACCAAAAAAAGTAAATTTAATTACATCATGATTAGCACCGATAACTGTCGTTACAATTTGCTGTTCTCTCGGATCTAGAAAGTCTGTTACGTAAGGTACAAATGTATTCTCTACCTGTTCCATCCATGATAACACTTGATCCACAAATGGATGTTCATGTTTTCTGTAATGCTGGTAAATACTCACTAAATACCACCTGCGCCTGAGAACATACCAAGCAATGTAAACATACCAGTCTTAGCTAATTGTAAAACAAAAATAGCTACAATCGGGGATATATCAATCATCCCTAGTGGCGGGATAATCTTTCTAAACTGTTCCAAATAAGGCTCACATATAGTAGCAAAAAAAGCACCAAATGAAGACTCTCTTGCCCCGGGAACCCAAGACATTAAAATATAGATGAATAAAGCGTACGTATATAACGTTACTGCCGTACTAATGATACCCATAATTTGACCCATCGAATCTTACCATCCTTTATTAAATTCTGCATCTTGTGTAGTGCTCTTAGATATAGAGCCTGACACATCTATGTTTTCCGGTGCACATAAAAATGTTGCCATACCCGTTTTTTGGATGTCTCCATTTACTGCATAGACAGTTCCACTTAAAAAATCAATAATTCGTTTTGCTTGATGTTGATCCATATTTTGCAAGTTGATAACAACTGCACGTTTATTGAGAATATAATCTGCTATTTCTTGCACTTCATTATAGGATGTAGGTTCACAAAGCATCACTTTTGAAGTTGATTGATGTATTGCTGACAGATTTACAACATTCTTTTGATCTTTAGACGGGGTAGAGGGAAGTGAAGATGCAGTATCTTCTTCATATTCTTCAACGTACTCATATTCTTCTTCTGTATTGAAGAAACTTTTGAATTTATCTTTAAAGCTCATTGAATTTCCTCCTCTCCTGTTTAGCTGCCAACTAGTTGCGAGCCAAGTCGCAAATGCGTTGCTCCTTCTTCGATCGCAATGTCAAAATCATTACTCATTCCCATAGACAAATAGTGACAAGGGGCATGACTTAGTTGTTTAGCTGCTATTTCATCCCGTAAACCTCTCAACGAACGAAATACTTGTCTTATTTCATGTTCTTCTTGAATATCCGGTGCCATGGTCATTAGTCCAACTATACGCACTTTATCATAGTCTGCAAGTGACTCAATAAAAGGAAGAACTTCTTCTAGATTCAATCCATGCTTAGTTGATTCCTGGCTGACATTTACTTGTACAAAACATTCTATTATTTTTTCGCTTCGTTTATTAATTTGTTTCACAATTGATAATCTATCCAAGGAGTGAATTGTTGTAACTTTATTCACTACATCTTTTACTTTACGAGATTGCAAAGTTCCAATGAAATGCCAATTAGCTTGCGTTTGCAATGCTTCATATTTATGCATTAATTCCTCAGCCCGGTTCTCTCCTAAATCCATAACTCCTGCATCAATTGCTTCTTGAGCACGCTCATTTGACACATATTTGGTAACACCAATCAGAAGTAACTCATCTCTGGAACGGTTTACCTTCTGTAAAGCCTTTTCTATTTTCGTTTCAATGACTTGCAAATTTTCCTGTACAGACATCGATATTCGTCTCTCCTATACATTTCATCTACTAATAGCTTACCATAACTTCCCTTTAATTTTAGCATATTTTGTTTACACAAACATCATATATGTTAGAAAACTTGGCATTCG
>DATGTM010000080.1:0-7888 GCA_035301845.1 Pseudogracilibacillus sp.
TGTAAATGGCGATGGAATATAATTTATGATATAGTGGAAACCAGTAAAAGCAAGGGAGCGAAATGGATGATTTTTGTATTGGATATTGGAAATACAAATACGGTTTTAGGTGTTTTTTCGAATCATAAACTCATTCAAGAATGGAGTATTCGGACAGACCGCTATAAGACGGAAGACGAGTTAGGGGTGTTGATTAAATCCCTCTTTGACTATAATCAGCTAGCAATGAATAGCATTCAAGGAATTATTATCTCATCCGTTGTACCTCAAATGATGCGAGCGGTAGAAGTCATGTGTGTTAAATATTTTGAAATCACTCCGCTTATCGTAGGGGAGATGAATGTACATTCTCATTTGAATATCCAATATCCTCGTCCTAGTGAACTTGGGGCGGATCGAATTGTAAATGCAGTAGCCGCTACCACTTTATATCAGGGACCGTTAATTATTATAGATTTCGGGACGGCGACTACTTTTTGCTATATTGATGAACAGCATGCTTATCAAGGCGGGATTATTACTCCGGGCGTCACCATTTCAGTTGATGCATTGTATAGTCATGCGGCAAAGTTGCCTAAAATTGAAATTCAACGTCCTAACAAAGTGATTGGCGATTCGACAGTGGCAGCTATGCAATCTGGTGTGTATTATGGATATGTCGGTCAAGTCGATGGTATTGTTCGGCGAATGAAACAGGAAGCAGGAACTGAAGCTTCCGTTATTGCAACAGGCGGACTCGCTAGGTTAATCGGCAAAGGGTCGGAAACGATTGATGAAATTCATACGACGTTAACGCTACTTGGTTTACATGAAATTTATCAAAAAAATATATAGTTAAAGGAAGAAAAAGATGCAAGATATAATCGTAAAAGCAACAGCATTCAATGGAATGGTGCGAGCTTATGCTGCAAATACAACTGAACTTGTCGGTGAAGTGTGCCGTCGTCAAGATACGTGGGCTACATCATCTGCCGCATTAGGGAGAACTTTAACTATTACGGGGTTGGTGGCTTCTATGCATAAAGGAGAAGATACCGTGACTGTCAAAGTAGAAGGGGACGGCCCTATGCGTGCGATTGTAGCAGATGGACATGCAAATGGTGCGGTGAGAGGTTATACACTTAATCCGCATGTGGAATTTCCTCTAAATGATGTAGGGAAGTTAGATGTGAAACGCGCAGTTGGAGAAGCAGGTACTTTAAGTGTTGTGAAGGATTTAGGATTAAAAAATTATTTTACGGGACAAGTTCCTTTAGTTTCTGGCGAAATTAGCGAAGATTTTACATATTACTTTGCAACTTCAGAGCAAACACCATCTGCTGTAGCTTCTGGAGTAATTGTCGATACAGATTTATCAATCAAAGCAGCTGGTGGATTTGTTGTGCAATTAATGCCTGGTGCGAGTGAAGAAGTCATTGATCAGTTGGAGCAAAAAATTAACGCTTTTCCACCTATTTCTTCTTTGATAGAAGCAGGTAAAAGTCCGGGAGATATTTTAGAATTATTATTTCATGATGCTGATTTAATAAAACATGAAGAAGCACCAGTCTATTTTGAGTGTCAATGTTCTAGAGATAGAATGTTAACCGCTATCGAAGGCTTGGGGAAAGAAGAAATACAAGCCATGATTGAAGAAGATCACGGTGCGGAGACTACTTGTCATTTTTGTAATGAGAGTTATTATATTACAGAAGAAGAATTAAACGATTTATTAGGGAAATGAAGAAGCTTGGGGAATTGCAGAAGGTCGGTAGCACTGCATTGAACCGAGCTTCTTTTTAGTTTTTTCTATAAATAAATGATACGCTAGCTATGGAAGATTATTACAGTAAGGGAGATAGAAACGTGACACATTTAAATATTCCTGTATCCGCTTTGAATCTTGTTCCGATTCGAAAAGGGACAGATGCTAAACAAGCTGTAGAAGACATGGTAGAGTTAGCGCAAGCCTTAGATAAATTTGGATATAATAGATATTGGATTGCTGAACATCATAACACCACTTCTTTGGTTAGTTCAGCGACAGTTATTTTAATGAAGCATGTTCTGGAACATACGGAGCAGATTCGCGTAGGCTCTGGCGGAATTATGCTGCCAAACCACGCTCCATTAGTAGTAGCAGAGCAGTTCGGAACAATGGCAACCATCTATCCGGACCGCCTGGATTTAGGTCTTGGCCGTGCACCGGGAACGGATATGATGACCGCTGACGCTTTAAGAAGATCCTCACATGATGCTGTCTTTCAGTTTCCTAAAGATATAGAAGATTTATTAACCTATTTTGGACCAGAAGAGAAGCAGCATTTTGTGCGAGCATTCCCTGGGGTAGGGACAGAAGTGCCACTTTATATTTTAGGCTCTTCTCCGAATTCTGCACAACTCGCTGCACGATTAGGACTTCCTTATGTTTTTGCAGCGCATTTTGCACCGAAGTTTTTAGAAGAAGCGTTAACGATTTATCGTGAAGAATTCCAACCGTCTGCTTATTTAGATAAGCCATATGTGATGGTTGGCTTGAATGTGATTGCTCAAGATACGGATGAGGAAGCATTTTTTGAAGCGACAACGATGCAACAGTTCTTCTTAAATATTGTGAGAGGAAGTCACGATACATTACAGCCTCCGGTAGACGATATGAGCAGTTTATGGACGCCTTCTGAAGAACAAGCGGCTAATTCGATGTTCCGCGTCTCTTTAATAGGTAGTAAGGATAAAGTACGCGAAGATTTACGGGCTTTTCAAGAGAAATTTGCCGTTGATGAAATTATCGCGATTGCTTACATGTATGATCAGGAAAAACAAAAACGTTCGTATGAAATTTTAAAAGAAATCACCAGCGAATAAACTTAATGTTAACATCCAGCGAAGTGAAGATACCTTTAATTATCCTCTCTTACTGGATGTTTTTTCATGTTGGATATTAAGAAATACAAGCCAACATTACTTGACAATAAATGAGGATAACTGTATATTAAAAATAAATCCTATGAATTTAGTAGGAATTGGAGGGTTCGAAATGAAAACAGTAAATAATATTACAGAGTTAATTGGAGAAACACCAATTGTGAAATTGAATAAGACAGATGAAAATAGCGCAGATATTTATGTGAAACTAGAATATTATAATCCGGCAAGTTCAGTAAAAGATCGTATTGCTTTAGCAATGGTGAATGAAGCTGAACAAAAAGGGGTTATTCAACCTGGTGACACTATTGTAGAACCGACGAGCGGGAACACAGGAATTGGTTTAGCCTTGGTTGCAGCTGCGAAGGGATATAAATTAGTCGTTGTTATGCCAGACACGATGAGCCAAGAGCGTCGTAATTTATTGCGTGCGTATGGCGCTGAATTATACTTAACTCCAGGATCTGGCGGAATGAAAAAAGCTATAGAAAAAGCTGGCGAATTAGTAGAGGAGTATGGCTACTTTATGCCACAGCAATTTGAAAACGAAGCAAATCCTAAAATTCACGCGGAAACGACAGGAAAAGAAATTGTGAATCAAATGAACGAAGGACTGGATGGATTTATTTCAGGTATCGGTACAGGAGGAACTATTACCGGCGCTGGCGAAGTATTAAAAGAACATTTCAAAGACGTACAAGTTGTGGCTGTTGAGCCGGAAGACGCTGCTGTATTATCTGGGAAGGAACCTGGACCTCATAAAATACAAGGATTGGGCGCGGGCTTCGTCCCTAAAGTACTGAAAACAGATGTCTATGATGAAGTTATGACTATTTCAAATGAAGAAGCATTTGAAGCGGCTAGAGAAACAGCGAAGCAAGAAGGCATTTTAGGAGGGATTTCCTCGGGTGCTGCTTTAGCAGCTGCGAAGAAACTGGCGAATAAGTTAGGGAAAGGTAAAAAAGTACTGGCTGTGTTGCCGGATTCAGGTGAACGCTATTTATCCACACCTTTATTTCAATATGAAGATAAATAAATTTCATATATGTCCATATCAATCCCGATTGCTTGCTCTATTGCTCGCAATTGGGATTTTTCTGTATGGAGAAGCGGAGGGGATAACTTATTGGATGATGTACATAGTAAAATGACGTGCGCTTCTCGCAGAATATGTTAAACTAAAAGAACGTAGGTTTAAAGGTTCGTTTACGCACAGCGATTATGTAAGAAAGAAGGATATACAATGAAGATCCAATTAACATCAACAACGCTAGATTTGTCAAAAAAGACACAAATTATGGGAATCTTAAATGTAACACCAGACTCCTTTTCAGATGGAGGCAAGTTTAATTCGGTTGAGGCGGCAATCCAGCAAGCGCAACAAATGGAAGAAGAGGGTGCTGATATCATTGATATTGGCGGTGAATCCACGCGACCTGATCATGCTCCAATTTCTGAGGAAGAAGAGATGAAACGTGTACTCCCGCTTATTGAGGCGATTAAACCAAAAATAAACATCCCTATTTCTATCGATACATATAAAGCAAATACAGCGAAAAAAGCAATTGAGAGTGGAGCGGACATTATTAATGATATATGGGGAGCTAAAAAAGACCCGAAAATGGCAACGATCGCTGCAGAGAAAGGTGTCCCCATTATTTTGATGCACAATCGCAATAACAAGACGTATAATTCCATCATTGATGACATGATTCAGGATTTAATAGAAAGTGTAGAAATAGCGAAGCGAGCGGGTGTGAAAGATGAACAGATTATTCTCGACCCGGGAATCGGTTTTGGGAAAGAATCAAAAGACAACTATACGGTATTGCAGCAACTTCATCAGTTAGTAGATGCTTTTCCATATCCATTCTTGCTTGCTTCATCCAGAAAATCATTTATTAATCAGGTCCTGGATATGCCGGCGCATGAAAGGGATAACGCAACAGGAGCAACGACTTGTTTAGGAATCCAGCAAGGCGCGAAAATCATCCGGGTGCACGATGTGAAGCGGCATGTGGAATTAGCTCGAATGACAGAGGCGATTTTGGGAGGAGCTGGATCGATTGGATAAAATTAAATTAAACCAGCTGCAATTTTACGGGTACCATGGGCTTTTTCCGGAAGAAAATAAATTAGGCCAGCGCTTTATAGTTGATGTGGAATTATATCTTTCCTTAAAAAAAGCTGGACAAACAGACGATATGTATGATTCTATCGATTATGGAAAAGCATATGAAGTGCTTCAGTCTATTGTGGAAGGAGAAGCGAAAAATTTAATAGAGGCGGTTGCTTCGGAATCTGCCACGGTATTATTAAGTACGTTTTCCAAACTAAAAGCGTGCCGAATACAGATTATTAAACCAGATCCACCGATTCGTGGACAATACGAATCGGTTGCTGTAGAGATTTATCGAGAAAGGGACGAGTAAAGCATGGGCCAACAAAAAAATCGTGTATTTATCGCTCTTGGTTCCAATATTGAGCCAAGAGATCACTATCTAAGAGATGCTGTACAAATGATTTCACAGCGCGCGGGGACCATTCTTAAGCAATCACCCATTTATGACACAGCTCCAGTTGGATACGTCGATCAGTCCTCTTTTTTAAACATGGTAATAGAAATGGAGACGACGTTATCGAGCATGAACCTTTTAACGGTGTGTCAAGATATAGAGCAAGATTTGGGTAGAATCCGTACTATTGATAAAGGTCCGCGAACAGTAGACCTTGACATCTTGTTGTTTAATGATGAAAATAGTGAGATAGAAAAGTTGTTGTTGCCACATCCAAGAATGCATGAACGTGCTTTTGTGCTTGTCCCGTTATGTGATATTGCCCCAACAATTGTTCATCCGTTGCAAAATAAGACGATGATCTCTCTCTTGCGTGAATTACCAGAGGAGGCATTACAAGACATTAAGCAATGGTCTGAATAAAAGAAGAAGTCGCACTATAAATTTAAAACAAGTATAATAGCAGGAAGTTGCTGAAATGAATGAGTTAAGTGAATTGATTAAAATATATAATGGAGGGATTTGGGTTGTCAGAAGAATTAAATGAACAAATGCAAGTACGCCGCGACAAATTAGAAGAATACGAAAAACAAGGGTTAAATCCATTTGGTGGTAAATTTGACCGGACACATTACGCACAAGATTTGCATGACCATTATGAAGAGTTTACGAAAGAGGAGCTTGCTGAAAAAGAAGTAGCAGTGACTTTAGCAGGCCGTGTGATGACTAAAAGAGGTAAAGGGAAAGTAGGCTTTACCCATGTGCAAGATTCAACAGGGCAAATCCAATTATATGTACGTAAAGATGAAATTGGAGAAGAGGCTTATGAGATATTTAAAACAGTAGATATCGGGGATATTGTAGGTGTCTCTGGACTTGTTTTTAAAACCAAAGTTGGTGAATTATCTATTCAAGTGAAAGAATTCACCCTACTTTCTAAATCACTTCGTCCTCTACCGGATAAATATCACGGTCTTCAGGATATCGAATTACGCTACCGGAAACGTTACTTAGATTTAATCATGAGTGAAGAGAGCCGTGACACATTTATTCTGCGCAGTAAAGTAATTCAAGCAATGCGCGAACATTTAAATGAAGCGGGCTTTCTAGAGGTGGAGACCCCGATGCTACACACTATCCCAGGAGGGGCAGCTGCGAAACCTTTTGAAACACATCATAATGCTTTGGAGATGGAGCTATTTATGCGAATAGCTATTGAACTTCATTTAAAACGTTTAATCGTCGGCGGTTTAGAAAAAGTTTATGAAATCGGTCGTGTATTTAGAAATGAAGGAATCTCGACAAGGCATAACCCAGAGTTCACTATGATTGAGTTGTATGAAGCCTATGCTGACTACAATGATGTAATGGAATTAACAGAAGATTTAATTGCTCATATTGCAGAGAAAGTTCTAGGGACAACGAAGATACAATATAATGAACAAGAGATTGATTTGACACCGAGATGGAAAAGATTGCATATGGTTGATTCGATTAAAGAATATGTCGGAGTGGATTTCTGGCAGGAAACTACAGATGAAGAAGCTAAAGCTTTAGCGAAAGAGCATGGTGTAGAAATTACAAATGACATGACATATGGTCATATCGTGAATGAGTTTTTCGAACAAAAAATTGAAGACAAGCTTATTCACCCTACCTTTATATATGGGCACCCTGTTGCAATCTCTCCTTTAGCGAAGAAAAATCCGGAAGATGAACGCTTCACAGATCGATTCGAGCTATTTATTGTGGGACGTGAACACGCCAATGCGTTTACAGAGTTGAATGATCCGATTGATCAGCGAGCACGTTTTGAAGCGCAAGTGGCAGAACGTGATGCGGGTAACGAGGAAGCTCATTTAATGGATGAGGATTTCTTAGAAGCATTGGAGTATGGCATGCCACCAACAGGAGGTCTAGGCATTGGAATTGACCGGCTTGTTATGTTGTTAACAGACTCTCCTTCCATTAGAGATGTATTGTTGTTTCCACAAATGCGTTCTAAGTAAGATAGTCATAAAAGGAGTAACAAATGGAAAGAGTTGTATCTTCTTCCATTTGTTATCACCTTGAAACCTTGTTACAAAGGCTTTTATCCAGAAGTGTAAAAATCTTTTTGAAAAAAATACATTTTTGTATTGCATTTATTAAAAGGTCTATGGTATATTAGTATTTGGCTTTTGAGAGAAGCAACAACAAGAGCCAGACGCGATTGCAAATCCACAAAAAATTAATTTAAAAATATTAATAAAAAGTGTTGACAAGCAATGATGAAAAGTGATATATTATAGGAGTCGCTTTTTGGAGCGGCAACGCAAAGCGAAACAGAAATTTGCTCTTTGAAAACTGAACAAGAACAACCTAAATGTGAAAGAGGAAAGAAAGTCAAGTTGTAAAACAACCAGCTTTTTTACCTCGTCAGAATAAATTTTGAAGCTAAGACATTACAGTATTTTCTGTAGTTACTA
>DATGTM010000081.1:0-84524 GCA_035301845.1 Pseudogracilibacillus sp.
CATTGTTTTCTCGGCGTTACTATAACCGCCTATTGTGTTTACTTTTGTAATACCGCGATTTATTTCACCTTGAATAACCGCATTCATCTCTTCTTCTTTATCTGTAAAAATTAAAATCAATTTTGAATCAGAGGATTGCAACTGTACAAAGTCGATAACTTTACTAGATACAAAGATGGCCATCATTGCAAATAATGCAAGTTCCAAATCAAATACGAATGCGGAAACAATAACTACGCAACCATCTGCTAATAGTTGAGAATATCCGCTTGATAAGCCACTATACTTCTTAATCATTTGCCCAATCGTTGCAAGACCTCCGGTTGAACCTCCTCCGCGATACACTATCCCTAACCCTACCCCGAGCATAATGCCACCATAGATTGCAGCGAGTAAAGGATTATCAATGGCAAACGGAATGCCTTCCGTCAACCAGATCACAAAAGGAACAAAAATGGTACCAATAATTGATTTTAAACTGAAGTTTCTACCTAAAGTAATATACCCGACGATAAAAATTGGTATATTAAACAGCCATTGTACATAAGCAGGATTCCAAGTATATAATTCATATAAAATTGTACTAATACCAGAAACCCCTCCTGCCGCTAACCGCGCAGGTAATAAAAACAGGTTAAATGCCAAACCAACAAACGCAGCGCCAATCACCATTGAGGCATAATCACGTATAACGGTTTGTCTTGCAGTCAACTTCTTCATTCCATCCCTCAATTTCTTTCATTATTTTTACATTTTGCAATCTAGTACAGAAAAAGAAAAGTACTAGATTTCCTCCCATTGGAGCCGAATTTTTTCTCATAAATTAATTGTACGTAATTACTAAAACTAGAATCTAAGTCATGCACAAGCAATGCAAACATCATCTCTACCAAACACAGTACCAGCTTACCGAAAATAGTATAACATATTCGCTTTCTTTTGAAAGAGCACTTACAACTTAACCATTAAGTTATGTAAAACATTTTATTCATCTTCTCTTAAGATTAGTGAATTATGAATTCTGTTTGACTCATTCCTTCTTTTGATTTCGTCACATGAAGCATTGCAGGAAAGATAGATTTTAAATCTTGAACATGAGAAATAACGCCAATCATGCGTCCGGTTTTTTGAATTTCAATTAAAGCATCGATAGATTTATATAATGATTCTTCATCTAAAGAACCAAACCCTTCGTCAATAAACATCGTTTCTATTGAAATATTCCCTTGATGACTCTGTATAACATCAGACATTCCTAACGCTAAACAAAGGGAAGCTATAAACTTCTCTCCTCCCGATAGTGTTTTAACATCACGAGTTTGTCCCGTATAGCCATCAAAGACATCTATCATTAAACCACTTTGTTTACCATATGCTTCCTGTCTTTCACTGCGCAACAAATAAAATTGACCGTTCATTAATTGTTTAAATCGCTCGTTAGCTGCATAGATAATTTGATCTAAATAATCAATTTGTAAAAATCGTTCAAAAGATATTTTTTTTGCATTTTGCCCACGAATCATATCATATACTTCGAGCCATTTCGAAACTTCTTTTTCAATTGCCGCTGTATTAGTTGCCGTTTCCTTCATATCTGATATTAATTGAAGCAGATTTTGCAGCACTGATTTAATTTGCTCCCACTTTTTCAATGCCGTTTCATAAGCTTCTCTACTTTTCTGTAACTCTTCTTCCATTACAGCAAGATCGATTCTTTCTTTCGTTTTCAAATTCGCTTTCAGCTCTTTTATTTGTTGTTCTAATGTTGCTTTTTTCTTTTGGTATTGAGCAAGTTTTTCCTTTCGATCTTCATATTCGTCCTTTGTCAATTTAGCAGCTTCATAAGCTTCTTTGGATTCAAAAAGACCTTTGTGTAGTTCATGTTGAAATTTTTGTTTTGCGTGTTCGACAGTCGCTTTTATGGTGTGTTGTTGTTCTTTGATGTGGCTGAGCGTCGTCTTTGCTTTCGTATAAGCAGCTTCGTATTCTTTTAGGTTTTGTTCAGCAAGCTGCCATGCTTTTTCTTGTTCTGCATCCGCTTTTTTCATCTGATTGATTGTTTGTTCCAATTCTTTCTTATTTTGTAAGTCTTGTGGAATACGACTGCGCTTCTCTTCATAAGCAGCTTGTCGACGTGTAAAAGCTTCATGTTCCTTATAATATGTCTGACTTTGATTTTCTTTTTCTTTTACTTGTTTCTCTAATTGTTGTTCCAATTCTTCAACCAGCTTTTTCTCGCGTGTCAGATTCGTTTTAATCTCGTTTAATTTCTCTATCTGCTTCCGAAGTCCCTGGCCTTGTTTTGAGACTTCCTCTAACGTATGTGCATCTACTGTTGTAGAAAGATTTTCATCTCTTAGTGTCTCCAATGCTTGTTCATACTGCTGATAACTGCTCGTATAATTAGATTTAACTTCTGTAAAGTGTTTAAACTGATTATTTGTTTCCTCTTTCAATTGTTCTAATACTTCTTTGGACACCGCACTTCCTTGTTTTGTCGCCAGATGAGGGTGATGATCACTCCCGCATACAGGACAAGGTTCGCCTTCTGCTACTTGCTCAGCAAGCACGACAGCCTGATGATTAAACCAGGTAGCTTCTTGATTTTTATATTTTGTTTCAACTCGCTGATATTGTTGCTCCGCTGTCTCGAGTTGTTGCTTTGTTTTTTCCATCGTTTGCTTGATATCCAACACACTTTTCATTATCTTGTACTGGTTTTGCAGTTGTACGATTTCCTGTTGCTTAGCCGGAAGCTCTTCAATCATAACTTCTTGTTCTTTAATCGATGATTTCTTTCTTTTTAATGTCTGTTGGGCCACTTTGATGTCTTCTTCTAATTTTCGAATTTGCTGTGAAGTGTTTTGTAATACAGCTTTTTCCTTATTCATTGCTTTATTCATCTCGTCCATCTCTTGTACAATCGGTAAAAATTCTTCATATTGCTTCATTTTCAACTTCTCTTCTGCTCGCTGCTTTGATTCTTTGGCTTTTAATGCTTCATAATGAGCTTTTGCCCGTTCAAAAGACTGCTTTGCTGATTGCAATACCTGTTCTTGATGGGTTAATTTCTCCGCGTTCGTTGCTTGTTCTTTTTGTCGAATGTGAACCTGTTCTTCATAAGGACGAATTTGATTTGCCTGATCTGCTGCTTGCAATTCTTTTTCATACCTTTTATAGAAATCTGTTTGCAGCATCACTTCATTATAATCTTTTTCATACGTATCCAATTCGATAAATTTATCATTTAACATTTTCGCTTCGCGGTATTTTTCTTGCTTACCATTATATGCCTGAGAGGCTTGATAAAAATGTTGTTCTATTTCTTGGTTTTCTTTCTCCAAATACGCTCGCTCTTCTTGTAACGCTTCAATAACTTGCGTTGCAGAAGGGGATTCATATTGTAAAACGTTGTAGATAGCCGATGTTTCCCGTTTCGGTATCTGATTTTCAATCGATTCTATATAATAAGATAAGCGTTGTTTAGATGCATCAAGTTTTGCCTTTTTGCGATCAATTTTCTCTTTCATATGTTGATGCATTTTCTGGTATCGTTCTGTTTGGAATAACCGTCGTAAAATAGCTTCTTTATTTTCCGTATCAGATGTTAATAATTTACGAAATTCTCCTTGGGGCAACATAATAATTTGTTTAAACTGGCTTTCTGTTAATCCAACAAGTTCTTCCACTTTTTGATTAACTTCTGTATTGATTTGGCGGTCCACAACCGGAACAAATCTATTATTTTTCCACTCGTACAGTTCATTTTTATCTCCGGTTTTTGATTTATTTCCAGCTTTTTGATGGGCTAATTGTCTAAAAATCCGATATGTTCGATTCTTCAATTGGAAAGTGAATTCAACTGACGTATGGACGTCATCGGCTGCAAAATGACTGCGCAGCATTTGACTATTTTCACGATCTGAACCGCTGGCACTTCCATACAGTGCAAAACAAATAGCATCAAATATTGTCGTTTTTCCTGCGCCTGTATTACCTGAGATAACAAACAAACGATTCCCATTTAAATCTTCAAAATCTATTTTCTCTTGATCTTTATATGCACCAAACGCTGTCATTATTATCTTGATTGGCTTCATGTATCGTCACCCTCTTTTCCCACTGGAATCTCATTTTTCTCTTTCTTCTTTCAATAAATCAGATAATACTTCCTGAAAAATCTTTTCCGTTTCTTCATCGGGTTCTTTTCCTTTAACCTCTTTATAAAAACCTTTAAACAATTCTTGCTGCGACAACTGTTGCTTTGGTTGATTCATCCCGGCGCTTTCTTGATGTTCAGAAAATATAGAATCAAGCCCTCTTTCTACATGGAGCGCGTTCGGGAACACACTGCGGATTTTTTCCATAGGTGATAAAATTGGAGTTTCATCTAAAAGTGTGACAAAGACATAATCTTCACTTCTTTTTAGCTCCAAGATGTCTTTTAAAAATCCTTTCACCTGCCGTAAATCTCGTACTGGTGAGAATGGTTTCTTCTCTATTGTAGTTTCTCCATTGCCGTCTAAATTTACCACATAATATCCTTTCTGATGACCTGCTTCCGACAATGAATATTTTAAAAGGGATCCTGCATACCGAATATAGTCATATAATACATAATGTGCCTGGTGCAGATGACCTAAAGCAACATAATCAAAACCTGATAAAACATGTGCATCGATTTGTTCTGCCCCACCTATAGCTAACGGACGCTCTGATTCACTTGTATTATCTTCTGCTTCTCCAGAAGGCGTAGCAAATGCGTGACCGACATATACATGACGTGCGAGAGGACTTTTCTTTTGTTCAATACGTTCGACAATCGCCTTTGTCGCATCCTGATGTGTCTTGATTGAGTCATCTTCAAACAATAACCCTACTTTCCCAGGATCACTGTAAGGGACTAAATGAAAGTGTACTTCTCCTGCTTCATCCTCTAAAATAACTTTTTCTATTTCTTCTCGCATTTCTCCAGCTATGTAAAAACCTTGCTGTTGCATCATACTGCTTCCAAAATGTAAGCGGCTCGGACTATCATGATTCCCTGCTATAGCAAGCACTGGTATTTTTACCTTCAATACAATATCATCTAATGTCTTATTTAAAAGTGTCACAGCTTCTGTTGGCGGAATTGCTCTGTCGTATAAATCACCTGCAATAATGACTACATCCGGCTGTTCTTGTTTTATATCTTCAACGAATGCAGCAAGAACTTCGGATTGGTCTTCTGTCATATAGACTCCTTGCACCAGCTTTCCTAAATGCCAATCTGCTGTATGGAATATTTTCATTGTGTACTCCTTTATATGTTTATTTTGGATCCTAACTTATTCTTTTACTTTTTTGGCTTTGCTGGAAAAAACGTATAGGACCAGGACCAAATAAAATCAATCGCAAATACAATGGACCAAATCATAGAAGCATGATACAGTCCTTCATTTTTATATGGTGTTCGTCCTATATCCTCTGTTCCAGCCCAACTCCAATCTGTAAGGTATGGCATCATCGCTTGCACACTTCCTGTGCCTTGTAACCAAAAAACTGCTTGCACAATTAAAAAAATAATTGTATGAACCAACGAAGATGTACGATATTTTTTCGCAATCTGTTTTGGATTCTCTTGTTTCACGATAATTCGTTTATCTTTTTCAGACAGCATATCTATCTTCCGCCATCCCCCAATTTTCAATCGCATCCAGCGATCCAGTTTCAAGAAATCAACAATTCCAAACGTACAAGCATATAATAGAAAAATGATAATAACAATATGAAACTGAGAAATCTCGCCAGTTTCGTTATACACTACTAGCGCCAGTATACCTTCCATGATTAATAAAAACACAAATAAACCAAGAAATATACCGCTTAACCTCCGTTTTTGGAACCAATAACGAACAACCCCAAAAACAAGTAACATAACCCAGGATAAACTTTCCAAAAAAATAAATAACTGCCATTGATACTCTATAACACTGTTCATTTCATACCCCTTTCTCGAACATTTTATAAATATGTATCCAGTTGCATTCGGATTTGGTTACTTTCACGATTACTTACAGCCAAAACAATTAACAAACTCTTTCAAAACTTGTATACTTTTTATAATAACATATGAGGAGTGAAATCATTGAATAGCCAAAATCATCATGCCTATAATTTTAATGCTGGACCTGCTGCTATCCCACTTCCGGTATTAGAAAAAGCTCAGCGTGAGTTCATTAACTTCCAGCAATCAGGAATGAGTGTGATGGAATTAAGTCACCGCAGCGATTTATACGAAACGATACATAATAAAGCTATCGAAAAACTAAGAGCACTTTTCGATATTCCAAATGATTACACCGTCCTTTTTTTACAAGGCGGAGCAAGTACGCAATTTGCAACGATTCCGATGAATTTTCTTACCGCAGATAAAAAAGCAGGTTACGTTATGACAGGATCTTGGGCTGAGAAAGCCTTAAAAGAAACTGTCCACTTCGGAAGTGCCTATGAACTGGCCAGTTCTCAAGCAGCTTCCTATCGTCATATCCCAGACTTTCCTGCTTTTGAAAACTTTCAAAACGATGCTTATGTACACTTAACTTCTAATAATACTATTTATGGGACTCAATGGAAGACATTTCCTCATACGAAAAACGTTCCGTTAATTGCCGATATGTCGAGCGATATCATGTCCAGACAAATCGATGTTTCTCAATTCGATCTTATTTATGCAGGCGCTCAGAAAAACTTAGGACCATCCGGAGTAACAACTGTTATTGTAAAGAATAGCTTTTTAAATAAAAATAATCGTAACATTCCTACGATGTTTGATTATCAAACACATGCCGACAAAAACTCATTGTTTAATACTCCACCGACCTTTAGTATTTACATATTAAGTGAAGTTTTACAGTGGATAGAGAACGAAGGCGGGTTGGACTTAATCGCTAAAAGAAATGAACAGAAAGCCCAACTTATCTATGATGCGATTGATAGCAGTCAAGGATTTTACAAAGGATACGCAGATCCTCTAAGTCGTTCGTTAATGAATATTACATTTAATCTGCCTACTCGAGAATTAGAACAAACTTTTCTAAAAGAAGCAAAAGACAATGGCTTTGTCGGTTTGAATGGCCATCGCTCTATAGGAGGATGTCGAGCTTCTTGTTATAATGCAGTACCTTTAGAAACTTGTAAAGCACTTCGTGACTTTATGAAAACTTTTCAAGCAAAGCATAGCAATTGAATAAAACACCAATAAAGAAGTTAACCGCTTTTGGCACAAGGAGGTTAACTTCTTTTTAGTGGTCTTATCCTTTTCAATCTCCTTCTAATTGCGAAAAAATAAACACAATTGATAACAATCCATAGAAAGCGTTTACATTTATTAACTTTATCTATTAGCTGGATAAAGCAGTTAAATGAGCGCAATTATGAACTCTGTATGACAAAGAATGGGAAAGATTGACAAAGCAAATGATATATATAATAATAAGTATGTAATTAGAATTATTATAGTTTGAAAAGTTATCCAAACTATAACATAAACTTTAATCATATTATCTAGGAGGAAGATGTACATGTCATTAATCGGTAAAGAACTGGAAACTTTTACAGCAGAGGCTTATAACCCTCTAAACGGAGAATTTATCAATGTGTCAGATGAAGATTTAAAAGGAAAATGGAGCGTTGTTTGCTTCTACCCTGCTGACTTCTCATTTGTATGTCCAACAGAATTAGAAGACTTGCAAAATCAATACGCTGCATTAAAAGATTTAGGTGCAGAAGTATATTCCGTTTCAACAGACACTCATTTTGTTCATAAAGCTTGGCACGATCATTCAGATGCAATTAACACAATTGAGTACACAATGATTGGAGACCCTTCTCAAACTATTTCTCGTAACTTTGATGTTTTAGATGAAGAGAAAGGTTTGGCACAACGTGGAACATTTATTATTGATCCGGACGGAATTGTCCAAGCTGCTGAAATTAATGCAGACGGAATTGGCCGTGACGCAAGTACATTAATCAGCAAAGTAAAAGCAGCACAATATGTACGTAATAACCCTGGCGAAGTTTGCCCTGCTAAATGGGAAGAAGGTTCTGAAACACTTAAACCAAGCCTAGATCTAGTTGGTAAAATTTAAGGAGTGCGTAATTCATGCTAGATAATGAAATGAAAGCTCAATTAGCTCAATATCTTGAACTACTTGAAAATGAGATTGTTTTAAAAATAAGCAGCAATTCTGATGAGACTTCCACAAACATGATAGCTTTAGTCGATGAACTTGCTTCTATGTCGGATAAAATTAAAGTGGAACATACCGTCTTAGAAAGAACACCTAGTTTTAGTGTGAACCGTGCCAATGAGGATACTGGTATTACATTTGCCGGTGTGCCTCTAGGTCATGAATTTACTTCCTTAGTCCTTGCTCTACTACAAGTAAGTGGACGTGCACCAAAAGTTGAGGAAGATGTTATGGAACAAATTAAAAATATCGATAGCCCTCATCATTTTGAAACTTACGTTAGCTTAACTTGTGATAACTGCCCTGTCGTTGTGCAAGCTTTAAATATCATGAGTGTGCTTAATCCGAATATTACGCATACAATGGTAGACGGTGCAGCATTTAAAGAAGAAGTAGAAGCGAAAAACATTATGGCCGTACCAACTGTGCATTTGAATGGAGAAGAATTTGGTGGCGGTCGTATGGAAGTAGAAGAAATATTAGCTAAATTAGGAAGTGCTCCAGACGCTTCTGAATTTGAAAATAAAGATCCTTTCGACGTACTCGTAGTTGGTGGAGGACCAGGCGGTGCCAGTGCTGCTATCTATGCAGCTCGTAAAGGAATCCGTACAGGTGTCGTTTCTGAACGAGTCGGCGGCCAAGTCTTAGATACCGCTGCTATCGAAAACTTTGTTAGTATCAAAAGTACTAAAGGACCGCAATTAGGGAAAAACCTGGAAGACCACGTCAAAGACTATAATGTGGATGTGATGAACTTACAGCGCGCTACTCGTTTAGAGAAAAACGATCTTATTGAACTAGAGTTAGAAAATGGTGCGGTATTAAAAAGCAAATCCGTCATTCTTTCAACTGGTGCCCGCTGGCGCAAGGTTGGCGTTCCTGGAGAGGAAGAATTCCGCAATAAAGGAGTCGCGTATTGCCCACATTGCGATGGTCCATTATTTGAAGGGAAGCGAGTTTCTGTTATCGGAGGCGGTAACTCTGGTGTAGAAGCAGCTATTGACCTTGCTGGAATAGTTGAACATGTTACTGTGTTGGAATTTGGTGAAGAATTAGGTGCTGATTCTGTTTTACAAGATCGTCTTCGTAACCTCTCTAATGTGACGATTATTACAGAAGCTCAAACAACCGAAATAACTGGTAAAGACAACGTAAATGGCATCACGTATCTGGACCGTAATACGAATGAAGAACATCATATTGAATTAGAAGGTGTATTTGTTCAAATCGGATTGGTTCCTAACACAGAATGGCTTGGAGATGTTGTCGAAAAAACAAAATCAGGAGAAATTGTGGTAGACCGCCGTGGTGCTACAAGCATTCCTGGTGTGTTTGCTGCAGGGGATTGTACAGATTCTGCTTTTAAGCAAATCATTATCTCCATGGGTGATGGGGCTACTGCGTCACTAAGTGCGTTTGATTATCTGATTCGCCATGCAGATGAATTATCAGAAACTAAAGCGTAGTAAATTAGAAAAAACGTAGCATGAAATCAATTTAAAACATTGATTTCATGCTTTTTTATCTTTATTTCTCTCTCACCTATAAATGACCAGTAAGCACTACGTAGATAATCGCTTCTTACCTTTACAAGATTAAGAGAGTTAAGAAACAGAGTGAATCATTTTATCTTTTTACATTATGTATGTCTTCGTTATGAGGCAATTGCATAACATTATAAAATATATTTCTCTTAAAACTCCAACTGTTTTACGTTGAGAATCTTTACATTTTTATTTAACATGTTAATATAAAAAGTATGCATTTTATAACTGTTTTACCACAAACCGTCATGCAGTAGATAAATAGAGAATATTTCATATTTTCGCCTACATAAATCTCTCAGCAATCGGCTCATTCAAATTTATTTTGTTTAAAAAAGCGGAAGTGTGGAACACAATGTCATAGTTTACTAACTAATCTTAAAAAAACGAGGAGGTTTTAACAATCAATAAAAAAACAATCACCCCCATATTTTGGGTATCGATGAGTTTAGTACTTATATTTATTATTTGGGGAGCCTTCTTCCCGAGTAATGTTGAAGCGGTATTAGGAATAGTTGATGGTTTTATATCTGATAAATTCGGATGGTTTTATTTATTTGTCACTACAGGATTTGTGTTACTATCCTTATTTTTAGTACTCAGTCCTTTAGGTAATATAAAGCTGGGTAGTCCGGATGACGAACCAGATTACAGTTATTTCACATGGTTTGCATTTTTATTTACAGCCGGTATGGGAGTTGGTCTTGTCTTTTACGGTGTGACAGAACCTTTGACTCATTATTACTCGCCGTCTACTGCTGATCCAGAAACAAAAAAGGCTGCAGAAGAAGCCATGACGTACACGTTGTTCCATTGGGGCTTCCACCCTTGGGCGACGTATGCAATTGTTGCATTGACACTTGCATACTTCAAATTCCGTCACCAGGCTCCTGCATTAATCAGTTCCGCTTTTGCTCCTTTAATTGGTGACCGTTCTAAAGGAGCTTGGGGAGGAGCAATTGACACATTAGCTGTTTTTGCAACCGTATTTGGTATTGCAACTTCACTTGGACTGGGAGCTAAACAAATTACATCAGGGTTAAGTTTTACGTTTGATGGAATCCCGGATACGTTAATGACTAACTTAATTGTTATTGCTATTGTAACCGTCTTGTTTATGCTTTCAGCAACTACAGGTGTAGACCGGGGAATCAGATATTTAAGCTGGGCGAACATTGTACTGGCAATCGCTTTAATGTTCTTTATATTCTCTATAGGATCTACAGTTCAAATGATGGAATCTTTCTCCACTACTCTCGGTAATTATCTGCAAAAATTACCAAGCATGACCTTTAATATGAATGCTTTTGTGGGAGACAGAGAATTCTTAAATAGTTGGACGCTTTTCTACTGGTCTTGGTGGATTGGCTGGTCTCCTTTCGTGGGTACATTTATTGCCAGGGTTTCCCGAGGCCGTACAATTCGTGAATTTATTATTGGAGTAACAGCAGTTCCTGTTTTATTCAGTGCATTCTGGTTCTCTGTTTTCGGTATTGCTGGTATTAACATGGATATCTCCCAAGGAGGAAGTATCTATGAATTAATGGATGAGCTCGGAGAAGAAGTAGCATTATTTGGCTTCCTCGAATCCTCACCAATGTCAGCAGTGATTATCGGTATTGCAGTAATTTTGATTTCTTCTTTCTTTATTACTTCAGCCGACTCTGGTACATTCGTGCTTGCTATGTTAACAACGGGCGGGAAATTAAACCCAACTACAAAAGTAAAAGTTATTTGGGGAATTATCCTTGCCGCAATTGCTTCCGTTTTATTATGGTCCGGTGGACTAGATGCTCTTGAAATGGCGATGTTAATAGCTGCTTTCCCATTTGCGTTTATTATGATTGGAATGTGCATCTCACTATTAAAAGCCTTGAAAAGCGAACATTCCATTTTGAAAATGGAAGAAAAACAACGTGAACAAGAAAGTGATTATCGAAGAGAGCAACGAGCAGAGATTGAGAAAAAACGTGAAGAATTTAATGATATTTTGCCAAATCCAGACGAAGAACAAGAAGAGTTTTAGAACAATGCTATTTGTTTCTATAAAAAAAGAGATCGTATATATACGATCTCTTTTTATATTAGTAAACTTCAACTCGTAATAGAAGAAATATGAAAGCTCCGCGCAATTATTTAACGACAGTAACTGGAGAAACTGAATTTTGAACAATATTATTACTGACGCTCCCAAGAAATAGTCCTTTTACATTTCCTAATCCTCGGCTGCCAACGACAATCATATCAATCTCATTATGTTCTGCATACTTACATATGCTCTTACCAGCATTTTCTTTTCCCTTTGCTATAACTACTTTAGTTATTACATCTGTGTTTTCGGCTGTAATTGAATTTTTAACTTGGGTTAATTGATGATTCATTTTTTCAACTTGTTCATTTGTAATATTTTCTTGCATCATCGCACTTGTGCTTGGACCAGTAATCTCAGCAATACTCAATAAATGCAACTCTGTTTCTTTATTACGTGCCATTTGTCTTTCTGCTTCTGACACTGCTTTTTGACTCAGTTCTGAACCATCATAAGCAACCAAAATCTTTCTCACTATAAATTCCTCCTCCATAACTATACTGCTTTCAGTATAACATATTCAAAAGTATTTTTTAGTTTCAAGTGCAGATTCCCAGAAATATCCTTTTACAATGCTGTATAACATACCACATATTAAGTATGTAAAGACGATTTAGACAAATATCGTTATTCAGTTTCTCTTTATTCAGATATACTAAATATAGGATAACATAGTACTAACGCTATAGTTGACAAAAAGCATTATTCACCTGTATATTAGGTTACAAAGTGTAAACAAATCAATTTACTGAGAAACGCAGACTTGAAGCTTAAGGAGGACTCGTAAAATGAATTTAATTAATGTTAGAAAAGGACAATTTGTTTATTATAAAAACCAGCTCCATAAAGTATATTCTGTTAAACCTTTTTTTAAACACTCGGTTCATCTCATCCGCCTCTCTGATTTGGGACAGGAAATTGTTAAAGCTAAAGATATAACATACTATTTACCGAAACATCTGGACAGTTTCATGGTAAATCATCAACGTTATACATTAGATAAAAATATTCGCGCTAAAGTTGGAGATTATATTTTAGTCATTAATCCTAAACCTGACTCTTTAGACCATCACCATTTACATGCTATTGAACTTGTTACTTCTTTAGAGGATAATGGAGTAATAAGTAATAAATCGAATGGCATTAAACATAATGAGTATTGGACGATGACGGTAGGTTTATTAGATGATGCGACTAAAATCGACAAACAACATCCTGATCATGACTCCAGCATTATTGAGAATGCAGATGATGAAGGACCACTTCATCCGGATTTAAGAACACCTAAAATTGGCGATGTTTTTCAAAAAAATGACAGCGAACCGGTGTTTCAAGCAATGGTCATCGCAATTCAAGGACGCGATATTTACTTAGGAGGCGATTTAAAAGTAGCTTCTGAAGATTTAACGGATACAGATCAATGGAGTTATATCGTAAACCCTCGAGAGCAATAAAAAAGTCCCCTTCTATTTAAATGAAATAGAGGGGATTTTTTAGTTATTTAGTTTTTAATTTCTATCCCACCAAATAAAGGATTACAAACAAGATAAAGGGTTGATACTTCTCCATTAGCGGAAGTGCTATGAGTTTTATCTTCCCACCCTCCAAATAAGGGAGTTCCTGACGCTTCTATTTGCATATTTTGTGGTATGATTAATGTAATGCCTCCAAACACTACATTTAATTCTAAATGTGCACCACCCTCTGCAAGCCGTACATCTCGCAAATCTATTTTTGTTCCACCAAAGACTGCTGTTACCTCGCCACCTTCAAACTTTTGTGAATTGCTTCGAATGTCGCTCCCTGAAAAAATAGTGGTATTTTTTAACACATTTTTCAGTTCAATTTGTTTTCTCCCTTCAAATCGACGATTTTTCCTCTTTCTAAAAATAAATAAAAAACCGATAACAATAATTAAAACTGGCCAGAAATATTCCAATACGTTGATATCTGCTACCTTTCTGCCTAATAAAACAACTCCTAGCAGAATAAAAAATAAACCCGGTAGTGCTGATCCTCTATTTCGTTTAAATAACTGTAAAAGACCGATAATCACGAAGATGAGCGCCCACCAATCAGACAATAAATCCGAGAAATTAAGTATATCCAATTTATCTAATAAAAAACCAGCACCTAAAATAATTAACAGCAAACCAATAATGATTCTTGATCGCATGTATGTATCCCCTCCTTTAATTTATCCTTTCGAAGCAAATATGATAAGCTATATTTAACAATACAATAAGGAGCAGGATGACACAATGGCTTTAAGTACATTTTTAAACAAAAATAATTTATTTGCCGCAACAACCTTACGTAATTCAACACGTAAGGAAGAAAATAGTATGGGACTTCTTGCAGCACAAGACCAAGCAGCTATAATTGAAAATAGAGACTCTGTCGCGGAGTATTTACAAATTCCCCTCGAACAATTTGTTTTTGCTAATCAAACGCACTCTAGTAATTTTCACCTTGTGACTGAAGAGGATGTTGGTAAAGGTGCTTTTTCAAGACAAGATGCTATTCCAGAAACAGATGCTCTGTATACCTACGATTCTAATATCGTGTTGAACTGTTCAACAGCTGATTGTGTTCCTGTTCTTCTTTACAACGAAGTGACTGGATTAATCGCGACCATTCATTCTGGCTGGCAAGGAACCGTTAAAGAAATTACACCTAAGTTACTCAAACAGCTTATCCATCAAGAAAACAATGCTCCAGAAGATATTAAAGTGATACTAGGACCTGCACTCAGTCAAAAGAAATTTGAAGTAGATGAAGACGTGTATCAAGCTTACCAGCAATTGCAATATGCAGACGATTATATAAGCTATGACGCAATAACTGGAAAATATCATATTGACAATCAAGCTGTCGTTGAAAAACAATGTAAATTACTTGGTATTAACGAAAATCAAATTTTAAAAGATACAACCTGTACCTATCAAAGTGAGGAACATTTTTCTTATAGAGAAAACAAAACAACCGGTAGACATATGAGTTTCATAGTACGGAGTGAATCATAAAAAAACAAAATAAGAACGAAGTATAAGGAGTAATATGAAATGAAGGTTGGCATTATTGGAGCGGGTATTGGCGGAATCACAACGGCGGTGTTTCTCCAAAAATCAGGAATAGAAGTGGAAATTTTTGAGAAGTCACAAAGCTTTCAACCGGTAGGTGCAGGAATCGGATTAGGCAGTAATGCCATGGTTGCCTTTGATCGAATGGGAGTAAGTGAGAAAATAAAACAAGCAGGCATGCCGTTACATGAGCAGCGTTTATTAGATTACCATTTAAAGACGATGAATAAGATTGATTTTTCAAAACTCAAAGCGTTATTTGGTGAAGAAACCATTACGATTCAACGTGCATCCCTTCATCAAGCTTTATTAAATTATGTAGACCAAGAGACGATTCAGTTTAATAAACAAGCGACACATTTTAAACAACTCCCTGGCAAAGTACAGGTTACTTTCAATCATTCAGAAGTACAAGAATTCGATTATATTATCGCGGCTGATGGTATCCATTCATTATTTCGTAAACAACTTGTACCAAATAGCCTGCCACGATTTCAACAATACACCTGTTATCGGGGTACAAGCTTGAACAAAGGAGATGTTCCCCATCATGTAGGACAAGAAGCTTGGTCTGAAAAAGGACGATTTGGTTGGGCGCCACTTCAAAACAATGAAGTGTATTGGTTCGCCTGTGTCAACGCACCAGAGCAGGACGAATATTTAGCAAGCTTAGAACCTTCAGGGGTAGCAAAATTATTTCAGCATTTTCCTGCTCCCGTTGGCCGACTTATTCGAGACGTTCAACCTAATTCTTTTTTACATCATGATATTTATGATATTAAACCTCTTTCTACATTTGTATACCAGCGGGTTGTCTTACTTGGTGATGCGGCTCACGCAACAAGCCCTAATATGGGGCAAGGTGCAGGGCAGGCTATCGAAGACGCCTACTGGTTAACAAACGCCTTCGTTCAAAGCAAAACGATGGAGCAAGCGTTCAATACATATAATAAAAAGCGAGTCAACAAAACCAGGAAAGTAATCCACCGATCAAGGCAAATCGGGAAAGCTGCTCAATGGGACAATCCATTTTTGATCTATTTGCGCAATACTGTATTGCCACTTATTCCAGAAGATGTTCTATTCAGTCGCTTGCAGTTTTTATTTAAAGATTAATTGTAAAGCTAGTTCATAATCGTGATTTATTCACGCTATCAAAGAAAAAATGGATAACAAAATCTTTCTTGCTTTATAACATGATATAAAATATAATCAAAAAGTATACAAACGTATAGGGGATAATATAGGAGGAATGAATATGAAAAAATTCAGCATAGCTTTGTTCAGTATTGCTTTTATTTTAATTTTGGGAGCTTGCGGTTCTTCAAATAATAATGCTGATTCAACGGATAATCAGCCCGTTTCTGAAGGGTTAGAAAATAATAATAATAATGTTGATAATGAAGTGGAGAACGCATCCTCAGCAGAATCAAACAATGGTGAAGGCGATACAGATAATAACGATGAAAAAATCGACAAAATGAACGATATAGGGATGACTGAATTTGAATTAGAAGTTGAATATGCTGAAGGCGAATATGAAGCGGAAATTGAACAAAATTCTTCTGGTACATATGAAGCAGAATTAGAAGATGAACTTAACAATAACAATTTAAAAGGCGATGACGCATTCAACCATATTTATGATTTAGTAAAAAATGTCGATGTTAATCCTGATTCAAATCAATCTGAAGTTTTCGAGGAATTTCTTAATGCATTCGATTTAAAAGATGATTATGAAGAAATTGAAGTTGAAATAACGTTCGATGATGGTGCTGAATTAGAATATGAAGAGGAAAACGACTAAACGTTACTATTATTTTCACAAACCAGAGACAAGCTGATGATTCTTTGATTTCTCTTTAACGTAAAAGTGACAGGCTAATAACGCCTGTCACTATTTTTTATTCGTTTTGAGCAGGAAATGCTCTTGCAGCTATCATTGCACGGTTAAACGAATTAATGCTTACTATGGACATAACTAAAGTTGAAATTTCTTTTTCTGTAAAATGTCTTTCTAATTCCGCATACAATTCATCTGAAATATGGTTTTCATGAATCAAGGTCATCGCTTCTGTAAAAGCTAAAACAACCATTTCTCTTTCGGTGAAAAACCCCGATCCCCGCCATGCATTTAAAGCATAAATCCTTCTTTCCGTCTCCCCTAACCTTCTTGCATCTTTAGTATGCAAATCAATACAAAATGCACAGCCATTAATTTGCGAAGCACGTATTTTAATCAACTCTAAAAGCCCTTGCTCAATAGTAGACCTTTTTGCAACTTGATCCATTGTCATCAATACATTAAAAGCTTCTTCATTTACTTCCATCAAATTAAATCTTGTCGGCATTGTTCTTCTCCTCCCCATCTTCTTGTATTTGAAATTAGCAAGTAACTTCCTTTTATTATAATTGAAAATTCTGGAAATGAAAAGATGCCGTCATTGTATTGACAGCTGCTACTAAATTCTATATAGTTATATATGGTTGATAAAACAGGACATGATTTCTTAGTTCAAAATTGAATAAACGAGCCACTAACTCAGCGGGAGAGTGCTACCTTGACAGGGTAGAAGTCGTAGGTTCAAATCCTACGTGGCTCATTAAGACAGCGTACATTTTCTGAAATAAAGAAAGTGTACGCTTTTTTGTATTGAGGCTGAACCTAAAATTGACTAAGTATGCAATACATTATTCCATTACTTCTGTAATCTTACTTATTTTTATAATTTTTAATTCTACCGTTCTGAAACCTACAAATACGATAAAATACAACATATCTAATAAAATTAAGTATTTTCAGTTTACTTTTCTATCCGAGGGTAAATATCATAAATCAAAATGAGCTAGTATCATTTATGTTTTATCCCCTTTTGTACTGCTTTTGCATAGTCATAAAATTCATCCGTTTTATTTTCCCGATTGGCGGAAGTAAAATCGCCTCCTTCAAAAAAGGCTTTTCTCTGGGCAGCGCTTATTTCTATCTGCACCCCTTTTGAGCGATTATTTCGATTTGTAATATTCTCTTTTTCTTTTCCGGCAAATTTTTTGGGAGATTCAGTTACGCCAAAACCATTCTTTTGTAATTCATTTTTAATATTGGAAGCTAATGCTGTATCGCGACCTCCCACATAAGTGTTTTTATCCTCACTTTCATACCCGTGAATCGAAACTGTGTACTTACTTTCTTCAACCATTTTTACAGCCTCAGGTTCATCAAATTCCAAAGATGAGATATGCAAATCATAATTATCAGTTTGTTTCATACCTGCAAAATCATAGTAATTGAATGATCCTTTAGAAACTGTTTGAACTAACTCTGAAGTTCCAGGTTCTATACTTCCTCCATGGATTGCCATAATTAAAACAGCTGAATGAGCTGACTGATGATTTATATCATAATCTATTCCCTCTTTTTCATGCAGTGACAAATCTTCAAAATCCTGATACAGATTTTCATCGTCTGTAGAACACCCTAGCAACGTCATACAAAAAATTATAATAACTCCTCGAGATAATAGCTTTATAGCCATATTTTGACCTTACCTCTTTCTCCTTAATGATCAATGAATTGGAATGATAACAATTTCCTCATCTCTTTTCTCTGTCTATCCCATAGAATTGTATTACATTAACCAAAAAAATCTTATGGATTATCTGCAACCCAGCTGGTTATTCGCTTATTTTAGATACTCTGTGTAAAATCCCTTAGAGTGCCAGTCATCTCCAAACAGTGCATCATATTGAATGAGCCGGTAATCCTCTACCATATCTCGTAAATTATCCGGTAAATCTTCGTCAAGTACTTCTCCTTCTTTTGTAACGACAAAATCCTTACCAATTCGTAACACATCTTCTTCCAATAGTTTGTCCATTAACGCGTAGTAAGGCGTTACGTAATAATCGCCCTCTTTAAGAAGAAAAGGTACAAAGAAAATCGGAGAAATTCCTTCAATATCTTTATCTGTAGAAGCCCGTTGATGGTTCATATACAAAAACCAAGGAGTTTCGTGAATATTATCTTCACCAAATTCATTTTCCATGCCTTCGAACAATCTTGGGAAATGATCTCCATAAAGAATTAAGTTTACATCATTTTTTTCATCATCTATTTGATTTACGAGCTTTTCAACTGCATAATCAGTTGCTTTTATTGCTTGTAAATAATTAAAAAGTTCTTCTTGCAAATCTTCGGGATATACGCTTTTGTTTATTTTCGGTTCATATTCCACTTCTTTCACTTCTTTTTTATAAGGCGCATGGTTTTGCATCGATAAAACATGTAGCAAACCGACGTTTTTATTATCTAACACCCGAAAGATGTCTTTATTAAGCGAGTTGTCTGAAATGCGGATCATATCCCCTAGCTTTTCTTTATATTTTATTCCGTGGTTTAAATACAAAAATTTGTCCATTCCAATCGCTTCATATATTTCTTGTCTATTATATAAATTTGCAGTATAGGGATGCAGTGCAATATTTTTCTTTTTGGTTAAATCTAAAAACGTATGATGATTATTGGAATCTAAATAGAAGTCAGAATACGGCGTCGTTACTAAAGGTTGATCAAATACTTCTGTGCTAAAGGAAGTGAGTACAGACCATTCTAAATTGGCTGTCCCCCCTCCCATAAATTGACTGTACATTGTCCCACCAACGTTTTCATTGATTATTTTTTCTGTTACTGGAAGAGGGCTTTCGTTTTCCAATAAATCCGGAACACGTTTCGGATCCATTAAAGACTCACTTAAATATAAAATTGTTTGTGACTTATCAACAGACTCTGCTCTGTCTTCATTTATTTCTTGTGCTGCATGCGTGTATTTTTCGTATATTTTCTTCATGTTTTTCTTCTTATACCCTTTAGGTTTTTGCATGTAATGAGGTTTTACAGTATCCATAAATGCTGGGATAAACCCGTCTTGTTGTGCTTGTTTGACTGGATTAAAATTATGCGTATTTTCTGTTTCAAAATGCAATATTTTATTATTATATTGATTTGGTTTTATAAAAATAACGATTATTAAAGCAATAGAGATGATGCATAGGCTAAGTCTGATTTTCTTATTCGGTAAGAGGTTCCTTTTAGCCTGGCATTTTCGAATGAAACGCAAAAAACCGTAGATAACCAGAAATATAACCAGAGCGATTATGATTGCAACTGGCATAGGTATACTAATAAAAGATAATACTTCCTTTGGGTAGATAATAGTTTTCAGTTCCGAGTAAGTCAGGTATTCACTTCGTTCGGTCACTTTATAATAATTAGCTACAATTAGTCCAGTACATACTAAATCTGTCACAAATACACTACCAAGAGCTGTACCGAACAGACTATAAAAAAACAATGTAATAATAAAAATAAGCGATACACCATTATAAAAAGATTGGTTCACATGCTCAATGTCCATTTCAAAATGATCAAATAAACTTTTATTAAACCAATTGACAATTTCAATTGAGTTCACAATAAATAAGAGGATTACGAATAAAACATATATAATCCAAACAATATTCTTCTTCATTTTCATCTTCATCAGCTCTTTTATCTCTATTTTCAAATAATTCAATTTTACTTTACATTCATATTAGCACATCATTTTCGTTTATTATATCCTTTTAATCAAATAGACTAACTTCAATTACTTTAGAACCAAATACTTTTAAAATAATGACGGTGCAAAAAATCTTTTTCAGCTGAACTTGCATTGTGTACACTGAAGACATAAAATACGGGATACAAAGAATCTATTATACAAGATATGGAAATTACAGACACTCTTTTGCTTCGATTGATTTAGTTTGAGTTTTATCTACATTCCTCATACGATAATTACTTGGGTCGATTATATAGCAATTTGCGCATCAGCCTATTGCTTTGTCTATTATACGAGCGGAGGAAACATTATGCTTACATTGATTAGAAATAGCTTGACTGATTTCAAAGAAAACATATCCATCTATCTTATCTTTGAATTTATTTATTCTGTTTTTGCAAGTTTACTTATTATACCGATATTAACATATACGTTTAATAAAATTTTTATGCTAATAGGTAAAGGTGATGCATTATTAAATAGTGACGTATACCAGATTGGCCTCAGTTTTAACGGGTTGATTGGCTTATTCATTATTGGGTTTCTGGCAATGATTGTTTTATTTTTAGAATTTGGCACATTAATTTTAATTGGACACAAAAGATATTTTAATCAATCCGTATCGATTGCCGATTCTTTTGTAACTGCCTTAAAAAATCTGCCTAAGTTAATTGGTTTTGGTGTTTTTCCTTTACTTTTCCTTTTACTATTAGGCGTTCCATTTCTAGATGTTGCTACACTTCCATCTTTACTGGACATTAATCGAGATATTTTATTTAGAGAGCTTTTCCAAGGGTCTTTACTGATTAAATTGATGTATCTTATCATTTTTTTAGCGATTATTTATTTATATGTTAGATGGATTTATGTGTTCCATTTCATCTTTATTGAAAATAAATCGGTTACTCAAGCGGTAAAAGGAAGCTGGCGTTTGACCAAACGTCATAAATTACGGCTTGTTTTAACGTTCTTATTATTAAATATTCTGTTTATTGTTGTAAGTTTTTTAGCTATAACCGGTTTGTCTCAGCTCGGAAATCTAATAGAATCTAAAATAATTGGTGACTTTCTAGGTAATTACTTACAGTTGGCCATCAGTTATGTTTCTATCCTGTTATCGTTATTCTTTATCCCTATCAATGTTATTTTATTAACCAGACTGTACTATACAACATTACAGAATGACCATGTGGCTGTTTATGATCAAGTGGAACTAAAAAAGAGTGCTTGGCTCCGCCCGCTGGAAGAAATCATTAATACATCATTTAAACGGCACAAAGGCTGGTTTATAACAATTATTGCTGTCTCCATCACCGGTGTCATATTTATTAATGGTACGATTCAAAATTCTATTGTCTATCTCCCCTGGGATGTAGAAATTGCCGGTCATAAAGGAGATGGGTACCATAGCCCGGAAAATTCCGTATCCGGTGTAAAATCAGCTATTGCTAAAGGAGTCAGTACAGTAGAAATTGATGTAACTTTAACGAAAGATAATGTGCTCGTGTTGAGCCATGATTTAGACTTGCAGCGAATCGCGAACAATCCAACTCAAATACAGGATATAACGTACGAAGAAATCAAAGATGTCGATATTGGCAGTTCGTTTAGCGCAGATTTTGCCGGGGAAAAAATCCCATCACTTGATGAGATATTGAAAATCACTGAAGAACACCATACCGATGTGATTATTGACGTGAAAATAGCCGATGATGAAGCCATATATGCTTCAGAAATCGCCAAGCTGGTGGATAAATATGACATGGAAGACCTTGTTTCGGTACAGTCGTTTAATCCGGATTTTTTACAACTCATGCGCAAACAAAATGAGGAAATTAATCTAGGACAGATTTTATATTTGTTTGCAGGAAATTTAGCACAGATAGATGTTGATTTCTATACCGTCAGAGATACAATGCTTACCCAGCGATTCGTTGATCATGCAAAAGCAGAAAATCGGGAGATATGGGTATGGACCGTTAACAATCAACAAGATATTAAAAAGGTATTATCTTATGATGTGGACGGGATTATTACCGACTATCCTGAACGCGTACAGCAAATCATCGGGGTGGATGAAGAGGAGTAAGTCGGCTATGTAGGAAAGCTAAAATTGGTGACCTAAAGAATTAAATATGTTTTCTCAATTGTCAGTGAGAAGCATTTTCTACTCTGGTGGCACATAACTTGATTTTCTTAACTTTGTTCTCGATGCGACAAATATTCCTGTTTTCTGGATTGGTTTGTCGTATTCGGCTCTTGAGATGACAAATATTCCTGTTTTCTGGATTGGTTTGTCGTATTCGGCGCTTGAGACGACAAATATCCCTGTTTTCTGGAGTGGTTTGTCGTATTCAGCTCTTGAGACGACAAATATTCCTGTTTTCTGGATTGGTTTGTCGTATTCAGCTTACATGTGACAAATCCAGGTTTAAACAGTGGTCTCTTTCGTTCTTTCTATTAAAAAATTATCTTGCTTCATTGGTTAAAAAAAGCCTCCCACTTAGGTGCTACTAAAGTGGGAGGCTTTGTCAGCTTTGTTTATTTATATTAAACATTAACTGTTGTACTATTTTACGTATAAACGCTCATCCTTGCTTTTTAGTTACCGAAACTCCTGCTTCATTAAATACAGCTTGTGCGGCTTTTAGCGCATTTAGCACACGAGGGAAGCCAACATACGGAAGCAAATGGACGATGCTTCCCACCATTTCGTCTGGTGTTAAGCCAACTTGTAATCCCGTCTTGATATGCATTTCAATTTGTGGAGTTCCCTGAGCTACAAGCCCGGAGATAGTTGTCAGTACTTTTTGTTTATTATCAATTCCAGGACGGGCATAAATATCTCCAAAAGCAAATTCTACAACATACTTTTCTAAATCAGGTGCAATGTCTTTAAAACCTTCCCCAATATCCATATGTCCTGTTGGATGATTTTCATCAGGAGAAGTTAACTCCATAATCTTGTCCCATCCTTTTTGATAACGATCTTCAGTCATGTTTCTTTTCCTCCTTCAAGTCATATAAGCTATCCATTCTCTATGAGGTGCGGTTTCTCATGCTGTTAAAATGGTTTATCTTCTATCATACACGAAAAACACAAATATTTCTTATTTTTCAATTAAATACGTCTAGTCTCTATCACATCTCCACAATAATATTCATTTAAAAACTGTACTCCGAAACAACATAACCTACTGCTTTTGCAGCAACCAGCAAAGCCGCTTCGTCTATATCAAATTTTGGATGATGGTTAAAATATGCTTCAACTACCTTTTCCGGTTTACATCCAATATTGAAAAACACACCTGGAATTTTTTCTAAATAATACGCATAATCTTCAGAACCAGAAAAAGCTGGATACTCTTTTATCTCTTCGATGTCAGAATCCCCAACTTGTTCCAAGATAGAAACAACTTGATCCATAACAGCAGGATGATTATATAAGGGAGGATAATCATCTTGATACGTCAGTTCACATTTCACTTGAAACTGTTCTTCCAATCCTCGGACAAGTTGATGAAATTCTTTTTGAATGACTTGTTGTACTTGTCTATCCATATAACGAACATCACCTTCAATTTCAATACTATCTTTAATGATATTAAACGAACCTTTTCCATCAAACGATCCAATCGTAATAACCCCCATATCAAAAGGATTCAACCTTCTGCTAACAATCGTTTGTACGGCCGTCACAAAGTGCGACCCGGCCACAATCGGATCATTCGCATTTTGCGGTGAAGAGCCGTGCCCGCCTTTCCCTTGTATATAGAGTTTGAAATAGTTGCGCCCTGCCATCGCTTGACCGCTTCGATATCCGATTGTACCTGCTGGATCTGTCGGAAATAAATGAGTACCGAAAATAACATCCAAATCATCTAAAGCTCCAGACTCTACAATGCTTTTTGCACCACCAGGCGGGGTTTCTTCCGCATGCTGATGAATAATTTTTATCCTTCCAGCGATGGAGTCTTTTAAACTAATGAGACAATCAGCGAGCACAAGCATATAAGCAGTATGTCCATCATGTCCACAAGCGTGCATCACACCTTCATTCTCTGATTGAAAAGAAAGACCTGTCTCTTCTATTATTGGGAGTGCATCAAAGTCTGCTCTTAAGCCAACTGTTTTCCCAGGTTTACCCCCTTCTATCGTTACGATAATGCCATGTCCATTTCCTACTTCTGTTTGAATATGTACATCTTTATCTTTATAAAAATCTGCAATATATTGTGCGGTATACTGCTCTTGAAAAGATAATTCCGGGTTACGATGTAAATGGCGTCTAATCTCGATCATTTCGCCTTCCCGGTCTTCCAACATTTTCATTAATTGGTTTTTCATTACCTTCACTCCTTCTCTTTAATACTTTCCATATTATATTGTAACAAAAATTGTGAGTACTATGTCCATTCCAATTTTTCTTATAAAAATCCCCCTACCTCTTGTCTTAGACAAAAAATAAGGGGAGTGTTTACTTTCTATCAAGTTATGCTATTTACTTAAAAGATTAAAATAATAATGAAGTAAAAGGCCATAACAATCAACCCAATCGGAAATGCAATTCGTGCATATTCCATACTGGTTATTTTTAATTTTCCTGCAGCAATAATGTTCGGAATATTACCAGGAATTAGCATGCCTCCACTAATAATTAACCCTAATAAAATATCGCGAATCGTTAAATTACTCATGGCCGGGCTAATTTCAGCTGCGGCGAGCGTTGCGTTATCTAATACAGCAGACACCATATTGATCCAGTATAAAATGAGGGGACTTAAATCAAGTAAAAATCGCTCAATAAAAGGCTGGAACCCTGCTCCTAAAAATGTAAGGGCCATAACGAACAAATAAATTTTTAAGCTGCGGACCACAATCTCCGTATAAGACTCAACTTCAGATGGTTCATGGTTATCCGTTGTCGGCTTTTCGCTTTTCCCACTTACAAAAGCTGCTAGAAGTCCAAAAGCAATAACTCCTGGGATGACATATATAGCGAGCATTTTAAATAAATAGAAAAACTCCTCATTTAAATTCCCGGTGACGATGGTGGATAAAGGTTCTCCAATGGGAGTTAGTGCCGCGCCCATCCCGATTGCATAACAAGCTACAACTACTACAATACGTTCTGTCTTTTTATGTAAATGTAAAATGGATAAGACAGATACTAGAATAATCGCTGCTACAATTGCTGTTATAATACTCGAGAGCAGTGCGAGCACAATAACAAACAAACCCATAAACAAGCGAAACGGCATTGCTTCACTTATTTTTAGCACTGCTTGTTCAATAGTATTTTGAAACCAGCGAAACAACAAGCCAGCTACCAATACTGCCAAGGTGATATTAATGGGAGAAAGTAAAGCGTCTGTTAATAGTTCAGTAGTAAATGTCTGGCTGACAATTACAGAAGCTACGCCCATAATAAAAAGAAACACTTCTAAATTGGATTCTACTAATTTTGTAAATGGTAAAAACAAAACAAGTAACAAAATAACAATCAAGCCTATAATCATGATGATACTCCTTTCCATATAAAAAACCTGTTACAAAAGGCATACGTATCCCTTTGTGACAGGCTCCTCCGAAATTTCAATATGATTTGAGAATAGTATAGCAGATATAGAGCTGCAAATACAACTGTTTTTTAAACTTTATTTAAAATATTATCGAGAAAGCTTCACAAATACGTTTTCTTAGTATAAAAAGAGAAAAATGCTTTATACTAAAATAGAAACAGTTTTCATTAGTTTACTCTACAGATTGGGTAAAGAAAGGATGAACTCCCCCATGTCCTATATTGCTAAGCAATCTTATAATAAAGTTATTCGCGAAATGAGCAGCATAGAACTTAAAAAATATACAGAAACAAGGTATCTCTATTTATATCAAGATAAAATCACGACAAAGTATAGAGAGTTCCCCATTTCTGAAATAATGGATCTCTCTTTTAAACAGATGCAAGGGGAAGGGGGTATATTGTTTTTGCACACAAATCACGGAGTATACTCTTATCATGTCATTAATTCCCCTGCTGCTTTTATCGAAACGTGTAAACATCTTATCGGAAAATGATACCACCAATTAACTTGCTTCTAATTGAAGCAGGTTTTTTTGTAGTTTAATGAAACAGAAAAGAATTCTCGTCTGCTCCCCCTTATTGACTTCCTTCTCTGAGCTTATTCACCCGCCTTTAAAAGAAATACGTTTCTCTCTCCCTTTACAATATGTTACTTTTTATAATTTCATAGGTGTTCTCACTTTACACAAAACCGTCCAGACGGTACAATTAATAAAGTATACAAAAAGGATGATGCTTATGACTTCAAAAGCAGCAGAAAAAAGAACATTAATTTTAAATACAACGAAAGATTTTATCTTAAACCATGGTATTAACGACTTAACTTTAGATCGTATAGTTCAACAAGCGGGGATTAGTAAAGGCGGCTTGTTGTACCATTATCCGAACAAATTAGCTTTACTGGAAGGTCTCACAGAAAGAGTATTTACTGATTTTGCTGAAAAAGTTTATCACGCAGCGGACGAAGATCAGGAACAGACTGGTAAATGGACGAGAGCACTTATTAAAGTGTCTGCAGAAGATTTGAAACAAAATGCAGAATTAAATATCGGTATCTTTACTTCTTCTCTTTTAGAAAGCAATGTTTCTGATATTTTACGACAATATCAACTCCTGCTAAACAAACTGGAAGAAGATGATTTACCTAAAGCAACAGCAACGACTATCCGCTTAACACTGGATGGATTGTATTATAATCAAATTTTTAATATTGCACCTTTAGATGATAATGAAATGGACGATATCATCCAAACATTACTACGTCAAACATATCCGGAGGTTCCATCATGATGATTTATCTATTACTGGGATTCGCCATCATTTTCGAAGTGATTGGCAGCTCGCTAATGCGTTTGTCAGAGGGCTTTAAAAAAATAGCACCTACGATAGCAATGTTCTTATTTTATGCCCTGTCTTTTTACTTACTCTCCCGGTCCTTAAGCCACTTTTCCATTGGCTTTGCTTATGCCGTCTGGGCAGGTATTGGTACGGCGTTAACTGTTTTAGTTGGTGTAGCTGTTTTTAAAGAGTATTTTACATTTCAAAAGTTTTGTGGAATGATTTGTGTTATTGCAGGGGTTGTATTTCTGAATGCCACGGGCACAGGAGTTTAGAAAGAGGTGTTTGATATGAAAGCTTACGTATGGTTAGCTGTCTCTATCGTATCCGAAACAATCGGTACAGTGATGTTGAAAATTTCAGAAGGTTTTACCGTTATCACTCCTTCTATCGGAGTAGTAGTCAGTTATGCTTTATCCTTTTATTTATTGTCTTTGTGCTTAACTTACTTACCGTTAAGCCTGGCATATGCTATCTGGGCAGGCACAGGGACAGCATTAACCGCTATTGCTGGCATCCTTATTTGGGATGAAGCTGCTACATTATTAAAAGGTATCGGCATCCTTTTAATTATAGCCGGCGTAATTTTACTAAACATGAAGGACTTAAAACAAAGAAAGAAAACAGCATAGTAAGACGGCTTAAAAGTGATTGGTCTTTAAAAATGGCTACAATCACTTTTTTGTACTATTTATTTTCTAATAATCGTCATATCTCTAGATTTCTTTCGTTGATACGTGGATAATACAACACCAAAAACAATTAAGAAGGCACCGATTAGTTCGATAAGTGTAATTGGCTTTTGTAATAGAATAAAACCCGCAACCATTGCAACAAAAGGTTCCAGATTGGACAAAATAGATGCTTTAGAAGCATCAACATTACGGATGTGATTATTCCAGATTAATGTTGCCAAGCCGTGGACTACAACTCCTGTCACAACTAAGAAAATCCACATCGAAACTGGAGCTTCCATTCGAACAGGCTCTATATAAAATGCAGTGAAAGGAATGCTGATGATAAGGGCTACGATATTGGAATAGATCGTAATCGAAAACGCATCAACCCTGCTTCCTAAATAACGAGTTAGAATAATCATGATGGCAAACGTGACCATCGTTAAAACAATCCAAATCAACCCTTCATCTATCTGTAACTCTTTAAAGTCCCCTTTTGTTACGACATAAAAGATACCAATAATCGCCACGATCGATCCAATCCCCATACGGATGGTAATTTTTTCATGCAGAAAAATAGCGGCTAACACCCCTGCAAGGATAGGAGTTGTTGCTAAAATCAACGCTGCAGTAGTTGGATCTGCTGTCTCCAACCCAACAAAAAACGACCATTGATTAATAAATACTCCAACGATTCCTAATATTATAATGAGTAACCAGTCTGTTTTTCGTTCTATTTTCTTCCCTTGGTGATAGAAGAAAGCTAAAGCCAATAAAAAAATGACAATACTTACGAAGCGCAGCATCGTCAAAACGGTTGGCGAAAAATATTCAACTAGTATTTTACCAAAAACAAAATTGCTCCCCCACACGATTACGCAAAATATGAGCCAACTATAAGAACGTAAAATATGCATCACCTTTTCTTCTTTCGTCATCTAACTCAGTATAATCAACTACGTTCAAAAGATAAAGTGTTAAAACTTTCACGCAAAAACCTAGCCAACTAGGTTAGTCGACTAGGTGCAGGGTTAATGCTTTCGTTTTGCGTATTTCACACTGTACTGATGTCCATCCTGAATCAATTGAATACCTTGCCATCCCTCTTTTAATAATTGTTGTTGCAATCCGATTTCTGAAGTCGGCAGTACTTTTGTTTCTAGCTGGTACTGCTTTTCTTTTTCTTGTAGATCTTTCACAAAAATATAACGCATTTTACCAGCATACATTTCCTGCAAAGCTCCTACAACCATTCCTTGATAAAATTTATCTTTCAAACTTGGAATATTTCGTGGAGCAACGGTAGCACAGACATATCTAAACTCAAAAGAAGATTCGTCTAACTCCCGCATGATCGCGTACGCTAACTTTTGTTGGAGTTGGTTCCCTCTATAGGCAGGATGAACAACAGAAATTTCTTGATAAATAATGTTTTCCAATTGGTCCTTTAAATCGAGCGCGTATCCCAAATGAAATTCGTCAACAGGAGGAACTAATAAGGCACGAAATGCAATTAATGACTCTTTTACAAAAGCACCAATCATTAATCCATTCCCTTGCAATATATACGAAAATTCATTGCTCGATAAAGGTTGTAAAGAGCTCTTATCTTCTAACACACTCTCTGCTTGTTGCTGCACATGTTGCATCTTCGGGATATCTGCTAAATCAAGCCGTCTTATTTTGTATGTTTCATTACTTGTTTTCAATACACCTTGCGATATATATGCCATTACTTTTCGCCTCCTTGTCAGCGCAGAACAGCTATTCATCTTTTTAAAAATTAAAAATGCTTCCTTTTATTGAGAACTAATTCAAAGAACGACAGGCATTTGCATTTATTTATTTATTTCTATTTCTCTTTTCCTGAACCCTTTAATAAAGATCGACATGCTTCCATTAAGACCGCAACTCCATTCTCCAATGCGTCATGATTAAATGTCATATCCGGATGATGCAGCCCAGGTGTTACGTCAGCTCCTAATGCAAGCATTGTTGCCTTGATATGAGGCTTTAACAATGTATAAAAATGAAAATCATCTGATCCGCTTGTTAGGATAGCGGGTGTCGTTTGTTCTTTTCCAAGAACTTCCATAATCGCTTGATTCATTTTCTCTTCTGCTTCAGGATGAATCACAGCTGCCGGAACTTCATCGTCCATCTCTAGTTCAATTGAACAACCATAGTATTTAGAAAGTAATTCACTAATATCATTCACACGTTTTTTTAAAAAGTCCATTGCTTCATTCGATTGTGCTCGCATATCTAAACCAAAGGTTGCTGAACCAGGTATAATATTAATATTTTTTCCTCCAGCTTGAATATGGGTCATCTTTACGGAAGCTGGAGTCATCGGATTAATGTGAACATGCTGGATATGTTGCAACATACTATAAGCCACTTCAATCGCATTCACCCCTTCTTGAGGTCGAGCACCATGGTGATCGTTTCCGGTAATCTTTCCATGAAGAAAAACACATGCTCCATGATTGATTGCTGGAGCACATTGTGGAAAGGCTACTTCATTTGCCGGACGCACATGAAGTCCAAATAAATAATCGATGTCATCAGCAACCCCTGTTTCAACAGTATAGATAGCCCCTCCGCCTTTTTCTTCCGCTGGCTGATATATTGCACGTAACGTCCCTGTGAAATGTTCCGCTTCCTGAGCAAGTCTGAGCATCACTGTAGTTACGATCGCCATATGAGCATCATGCCCACAAGAATGATTGGCTTGTACTTTCTGATTTACTTCCTGATATAGTGCATCCATATCAGCCCGGATGGCCACAACTGGCTCTCCTTGTCCTATGTCGACAGAAAAACCAGGGATTGTTGCAAAAGGAACTGGTTGCAAGCCTCTTTTTTTAACGTAATCCATCAAGTAATTAGTTGTTTCGATTTCTTCCCAGCTTCTTTCTGGATGTTCATGTAAATAGCGCCATAAATCTTGCATTTCCGATGTCTTCATTTATACATTTTCCTTTTTATTCACGATGGTTTCGTGTGAAATCGTTAATTTTTTCAACTGATTTTCATTGATATCGATCCCTAATCCCGGTCTAGATGGCAGATGAACTGCGGGCAAGTCATAGGTTAAATCCCCTATTTCTTCCGTGAATTTTGTTGGGCCTGAAATCTCTGTTGAAATGATATTTTCTTTCGCAGCTGCTACATGGAATCCTGCCGCAGAAGCAATGCTGGATTCTACCATCGATCCTATTTGGCAAGCGATTCCAAATAGTTCGGCCTGAGTCGCGAGTTGATATGCTGGGTAAATTCCTCCGCTTTTCATTAGTTTAATATTTATATAATCAACTGACTGATCTTCGATAAACGTCCGCAAATTTTGCGGAGTGACCATGCTCTCATCTGCCATTAGTGGCTGCTCTACACGGTGACTTAACTGTTTAAACAAAGAGACATCCATTTGTCGAATCGGTTGCTCCACCCACGTCACATCGTAAGGCTCTAATTGTTTCATTGTCTGTCTGGCAGTTTGTACCGTTTGCCATCCTTGATTTACATCCACACGAATCAATATACTCGGTCCGACTGCTTCGCGCACCGCTTTCACACGAGCAACATCTTTTTTCGGGGTTGTCCCAAGTTTCATTTTCAGTTCTTGATAGCCTTCTTTTACAGCTTCTTCTGCTTGTTTTTTTAACACCTCTGGTTCAAAGATGCTTAACACACGCGGAATCGTTAAGGGGGTTTCCTTTCTTCCACCTAATAGTTTATACACGGGAAGTTGCGCTTGTTTACCTAAAATATCATAACAAGCAATATCAATCGCCGCTTTAGCTGCACCGTTATAGACCAGTGCCTGATTCATTTTTTTATGTATTAGTTGAATATTAGTAGGGTCTGTATCAAGAATAGCTGGAACTAATTGTTGCTTTAATGCAGCTGCAACACTGTGAACAGATTCTCCTGTCACGTGTTCGTCCGGAACACTTTCACCATAACCTGTAATTCCTTCATTAGTATGGACCTTTACAATAATCGCAGGCATCGTTTCAAATTCCTGATAGCTTATGATAAATGGTTCTTTTAATGGTATATCAATCTGAATAATGTTCACTTTTGTTATGTGCATATGCTCCCCTTCTTTCCATTCATCTTTCTTTAATCATATCATTTTATATATGAGAAATGTATCAAATTTATGATATTTCGTCTTTCAGAAACTTTACTTAATTTTAAGAATTTTCCTTTAATTATTACATAATTGTGGTATACTTTTACAAAACAATGCATTTACATTAAATAGGGGGCGAAGTAATGAAAAAAAATTATTGGCTTATGCTTTTATTTGCTGCTCTACTCATTCTTGTAGCAGCTTGTGGAAAAGATACCAATGATTTGGAAAAAGAAACAGAGAACAATAATAATGCAGAAGCAGAGGAAATGGAAGAAGATGCTGGATCTGCTGACAAAGACGTGTTTACTGTTGCAACTGATAACTCCTATGCACCGTTTGAATTTATTGACGACGAAACGGGAGAGTTAGAAGGGTTTGACGTAGAACTGATAGAAGCTTTAGCGGAGGAAGCAGATATTGAAATTGAAATTCAGCAGTTAGAATTTGATGGCATTGTTGCCGGTGTAGGTTCTGGTAAATTCGATATTGGTATTGCTGGCATGACTATTACAGATGAACGAAAAGAAAATATCGACTTTTCTCAGCCTTATTACGAGGCTGGACTCATTTTAGCAGTCACCGACGATAACGACGATATTGAATCGATTGACGATGTTGATGACAAAGTAGTCGCCACGCGTGTAGGTTCTACAAGTGAAGACTATTTAAAAGATGAAACAGATGCGGAAGTAGAATCTTTTCCAGAAATAGTCGAAGCTTATCAAGTAGTGATGCAAGGGAAAGTCGACGCTGTATTATATGACTTACCAAACGTTTTATATTACGCGAACAAAGAAACAGGTGGTGAGCTTGATACGGTAGGTGATCGTCTAACAGGGGAAGATTATGGCATCGCTTTTCCAAAAGGTTCGGAAATTCGTGATGATATTGATGATGCACTCACGACTCTAAAAGAAGACGGAACATACGATGAAATTTATGAAAAATGGTTTGGAGAAAGTCCTGATGAATCAGAAGAGTAAGTAAACCTATAGCACTATACCGGAAAAGCGTGATCATAGTATCACGCTTTTCTAGCTTACATATAAAGGAGTTGGAACGTTATGGAATATATTATTGGGGTTACTCCTTATTTAATTAAAGGGATCCAATTAACGTTTATTATCACCGTAGTTGGTGTGTTTATTGGTTTTATTATTGGCACGTTTGCAGGAATGGGACGCTTAGCCAAAAACAAGTTGGTCTTTTGGATATCTACTATTTATGTAGAAGTTATTCGTGGTACGCCCATCTTAGTACAAATCCTTTTTCTATACTTTGGGGTTTCGGATTTATTAAATTTAGATTTAGATAAAATCTCCGCCTCTATTATTGCCATCGCAATAAACGCTGGTGCCTATGTCGCGGAAATTGTTCGAGGCGGTATTCAAGCAATTGATAAAGGACAAACCGAGGCAGGTCGTTCTGTTGGCCTAACATCCGCTCAAACAATGCGGTACATTATTTGGCCTCAGGCTTTTAAACAAATCATTCCACCGCTTGGAAATCAATTCATTATTAGTTTGAAAGACACTTCTTTGTTTTCAGCGATTGCGGTACATGAATTACTATATATGGGGAAACAATATGCAGCATCCACCTTCACGTATTTTGAACCTTATTTGATGGTTGGCATATTTTACCTGATTATCACAATTCCATCATCTATTATATTAAGAAAAGTCGAACGGAGGTTAGACGTTTAATGATTACAGTAACGGATTTACATAAAAGTTTCGGATCAAATGAAGTGTTAAAAGGCATCAATAATAAAATAGCAGAAAAAGAAGTCGTTTGTGTTATCGGGGCTTCCGGCTCAGGAAAGAGTACTTTTTTACGCTGCTTAAATGCATTGGAAGAAATAACTTCCGGAAGTATCACAATTAGTGGAGAAGATTTATCTAACCCGTCGGTTGATATCAATCAAATGCGTTCTAAAGTAGGCATGGTTTTTCAACATTTTAATTTATTCCCCCATAAAACAGTCCTGGAAAATATTACACTAGGCCCCTTAAAAGTGAAAAAAGAAACAAAAGATGAAGCGAATGAACATGCACGAGCGTTATTAAGTAAAGTTGGTTTAGAAGATAAAGAAAACGCGTATCCTAAAAGTTTATCCGGGGGGCAAAAGCAACGTGTCGCTATTTCAAGAGCTTTGTCCATGAATCCTGAAGTAATGTTGTTTGACGAGCCTACTTCCGCTTTAGATCCGGAACTTGTCGGAGAAGTGTTGGCCGTCATGAAGAATTTAGCTGAGGAAGGAATGACCATGGTCGTTGTCACCCATGAAATGGGGTTCGCCCGTGAAGTAGGAGACAGAGTTATCTTTATTGATGAAGGTGCCGTTGTCGAAGAAGGCACACCTGAAGAAATCTTTCAAAATCCGCAAAGCGAACGGTTAAAATCCTTTTTAGGTAAAATATTATAAATTCATCACTCAGATTATTAAAAGCTCAAAAGGAAGCTATATTTGCCTTTTGAGCTTTTTTTATGATTTAAAAATACACCTTACGGGTATATGAAAAATAGATTGGACTAGAAAGGTGATAAAAATGGAACATTCTCATGAAGAGCACTCGCATCATAGTCATCAAGAGCATCATGCACATATGGTGAAAGATTTCAAAAAACGTTTCTATATTTCACTTATCATTACAATTCCTATATTAATTCTCTCCCCAATGATTCAATCATTTGCTAGTGTAGAAATTAGTTTTACCGGTGATTCATATATCTTATTTGGGTTAGCAACTTTTATTTTCTTTTATGGTGGTTGGCCTTTCTTAACTGGACTAAAAGATGAAGTAAAAGACAAGAGCCCCGGAATGATGACACTGATTGGTTTTGCTATTTTTATTGCTTACTTTTACAGTGCGTTAACTGTCTTCGGGTTCAAAGGACAAGATTTCTTTTGGGAGTTAGCTACGTTAATTGACATTATGCTGTTAGGTCACTGGATTGAAATGAAATCTGTAATGGGAGCCTCTAACGCATTAGAAGAATTAATCAAATTGATTCCTAGTGAGGCAAATAAATTGGATGATGATAATAAAATACAAGTTGTTTCCGTCGAAAGTTTGAAGCCGGAGGACCGAATAATCGTTAAACCAGGCGAAAAAATACCCGTTGACGGTACCATCCTTAGTGGACAGTCAGCGATTGACGAATCCATGTTGACTGGTGAATCGATTCCAGTTGAAAAATTTCAAAAAGATGAAGTGATCGGTGGTTCTGTAAACAGCGAGGGTTCCTTAACTGTACAGGTAAATAAAACAGGAGACGATTCCTATTTATCCCAGGTCGTTCAACTTGTACAAGAAGCCCAAGCATCAAAATCGAAAGCACAAAATATTACCGACAAAGCAGCCAAATGGTTATTTTACATCGCACTTGCATCCGGCTTTGTCACTTTGTTTATTTGGTTATTCTTAGGCTTTCCTTTTGATACGAGCTTAGAAAGAATGGTTACCGTCATGGTGATAACATGTCCCCATGCCTTAGGACTTGCAGCTCCATTAGTCACCGCAGTTTCTACTTCTCTATCAGCAAAACAAGGATTGCTCATTCGAAACAGGACAAATTTTGAACAAGCAAGAAAAGTAAATGCGGTCATATTTGATAAAACAGGCACTCTAACTAAAGGGGAATTTGGAGTGGAAAATATACAATCGGTTGAAGGAACAACAGAAAACGATGTGTTGCAATTGGCTGCAAGTGTCGAGCAACACTCTGAACACCCATTAGCACAAGGCATTGTTAAAGCTGCTGAAGAAAGAGAAATTCGTTTATCTAATGTAACCAATTTTGCTTCTATTACGGGACAAGGTATTTCCGGCATGATAGGCGAAAAGAACATTCGTATCGTCAGCCCTGGATATATGAACAAAAATCAATTGCATTATGATGAAGAGTATTTTAATCGAGTAGCTGAAGAAGGAAAGACAGTCGTCTTTGTGTTACAAGAAGAAACATTAAAAGGTATGATAGCTCTCGCTGACCTTGTTCGGGAAACAGCGAAAGAAGCGATTCAGGAATTACATGAACAAGATATTCATATCGTGATGCTTACTGGAGATAATGAAAGAGTCGCCAATTGGGTAGCTAAACAATTAGCGATTGACGAAGTGTATGCAGAAATATTACCAGAAGAAAAAGCAAACAAAGTAAAAGAAATTCAACAAAGAGGCTTTAAAACAGCCATGACAGGTGATGGCATTAATGATGCTCCTGCTTTAGCTACTGCAGATTTAGGAATCGCAATCGGTGCGGGGACCGATGTTGCAATGGAGTCCGCAGATATTGTGCTCGTTAATAGTAATCCGAAAGATGTCGTTACATTAATGGAGTTGTCCAAAAAAACACAAACAAAAATGGTACAAAACTTGTGGTGGGCCTCAGGATATAACATTATAGCAATCCCACTCGCCGCCGGAATACTAGCCCCTGTTGGCATCGTTTTAAGTCCGGCAGTTGGTGCTATCTTGATGAGTTTAAGTACCATCATTGTCGCTATTAATGCAAAGTTATTAAAAATATAAAATGAATACCTGCTTATTAAATAGGAGGGTGTATGTACAAAACTTTGTACATACACCCTCATTTTATTCACGTAAATGTATGAGATTCTTTTAAAGCAACAATTCGTAAACGTTTATAGTCGGCTACCCATTCTTTGCCATTAAATAATGGATGGCGAACTTTCTTTTTCACTTTTTCGTATATATTCTCTCGATCTTCATTAGAAAATTCCGGGAAAAAGTCTCCTGAGAAACTGGCTAACCAATGATTCAAACCATTTTCCTCATCTGGTAAAACAGTTGGTCGATCAAAATGTTGGGCAAATGTTACTCTAAAGCCCGTTGATTCCAATAGAGCAGTATATTCGCCAATGCTTGGGAAGTACCAAGGGATGCGTTGATGTGCATCTCTCGTATTGACTTGATATTCATTTTCTAATACTTCGATAAGTCCCTGAATTAATGAATGGACATTCCCTTTACCTCCCAATTCTGCAACAAAACGCCCGCCCGGCTTAAGATTTTGATACACAGAAGAAATCACGGGTTCAGGCGTCTTGATCCAATGCAAAGCCGCGTTAGAAAACACAGCATCTTGCAATGGTGAGAAATTAAAATTACGAGCATCTGCTTGTTGGAAAGTAAGTTGCGGATACTTTCGAGACGCTTCTTCTAACATATCCAAAGAAGCATCAAGCCCGACTACATTGGCACCACTTTGAGCAATATTGCTCGTAAGGTCTCCTGTACCACAACCTAAATCAATAATATTCTCTCCTGCTTCTGGATCCAATAAACTTACGATATCTTTCCCATAATCAGCAACAAAGTCCATTTTATCGTCATATAATTGTGCATTCCATTTGTTATTTTGTTTCATTTACTTCCCCATCCTTTTGCAAGGCATATAATGCAGCGTTCTCCCCAGCTCTATTCCCCGTTACAAAAGCAGCAGTAATATTGTATCCACCAGTATAACCATGAATGTCTAATACTTCTCCGCAAAAATATAAACCGTCCATCTTTTTAGAAGTTAATGTTTTAGGATGAACTTCCTTTAAAGATACTCCTCCACCAGTGATAAATGCTTTTTCTATCGGGAGTGTTCCGCTCACTTTGATTGGAAAAGCTTTTAAACTCATAGCAAACTGAGTGATTAACTTTTTAGATAATTGATGATACGTCAAATTAGTATCGATTGCTGATTGCTCTAATAAAAATAACATATATCGTTCTTTAATGAATTGTTTCCAAACGTTTCGAACAGCTTTATTCGGCTCTTGCTTTGCAGCGTTTAATAATAACTCTTCTACTTCCTGTTCGGTATTATCAGGAAAAACATCTATCGTAACCGTAATATATTCTGCTTTGTATTTCTTTTTTGCTTTTACAATATACTGACTCAGCCGAAGAGCTGCCGGACCTGATAGACCAAAATGGGTAAAAATCATATCCCAACGATGTGTTTTTATGGCTTTTTGTTTTGGAGAATAGCAAGTAATTGCGATATCGCTTAAAGAAATTCCTTGTAAAGATCTATTTTTAATAAATGTTTCCTCTGAAGTTAAAGGGACTTCAGTAGGGTATAAATCTGTTATCGTATGTCCGGCTGCTTTTGCCCAAGGATAGCCATCTCCTGTCGATCCAGTATGAGGAACTGATTTTCCTCCTGTCGCAATAATCACACTATCGGAAGAAAGGACATCGTCATTCGTTAATGTGACCCGGTGAACATCATCTGGATCAAACTTTATCGCAGAAACTTTTGTCTCGGTCCACATGACAACTTGCAAACGACGCAGTTCTTTTAACAACGCATCCACAACAGTTTTTGCACTATCTGATACCGGAAACATTCTTCCCTTGTCTTCTTCTTTTACTTTAATTCCCAACTTTTCAAAATACTGAATAATAGATTCATTATTAAACATCGAAAACGCGCTGTATAAAAACTTACCATTTCCAGGCAAATGACGAATTAATTCATCTTCAGGCATGCGGTTGGTCACATTACAGCGTCCGCCTCCGGAAATAGCGAGTTTCTTTCCTAATTTCTTACCTTTATCCACCAATAACACAGAGGCTCCCATTTCAGCCGCAGAAATAGCAGCCATCAAACCGCTTGGTCCGCCCCCAATCACTATCACATCAAAATTCGTTTGTTTATTCATCTTATTGCGTCCCTTTCATTGAAAGGGAAAATCTCCTACTTTATAGAAATGAAAATTTCTCACAGAAGTGTTCCCTGTTCATTTAATTTTTTCGTACTACGTTATATTTCAGCCTTCAATATACAACAATTATCCTATCTGCTACTTCAAGGTTTCTATCCCATACAAAAATTTAAACACACACAAGATATATAAAAGTCTCTTATAAGTAACAATAAAATATCGGTATGGTCTGTGCAATCAAAAAGCTCCTCTATCAAAAATTGAATAGAGGAGATCTTTTTTACAGTGTGATGAGCATATATACGAAATAGAGTGCCATTGCTGTTAATCCAACAGGAAATGCAAATCTGGCATATTCCAAGCTAGTAATTTTCAGCTTTCCTGCTGCGATTATATTAGGAATATTACCTGGAATCAGCATTCCGCCACTAATCATTAAGCCCATAAGAATAGCCTTAATAGTTGGCTCATGTCCATGCATGGAAGGTGATACCTCAGCAGCTGCCAACGTTGCGTTATCCAAAATAGCCGATAATATATTAATCCAATACAAGATTAACGGGCTTAGATCCAATAAGTATCGTTCAATAAATGGCTCAAATCCTGCTCCCAGAAATGTCAAAGCCATGACGAATAAATAAATTTTCAAACTACGGATGATAATTTCCGGATAAGATTCAACCTCATCTTCTTCTGCCTTGTCATCATCACTCTTATTTGCTTCTAGAATCCGGATAGATTCTTCTTTCGATTTTACGAAGACAGCAGACAAGATTCCGAATATAACTACACCCGGTACGACAGATGTACCTAGAAGTTTAAGCAAATAGAAAAATTCTTCATCTAATTTACTTACGACGATAGAAGATAATGGCTCTCCTATTGGAGTAAGCACAGCACCTAAGCCGATTGCAAAACATGCTAAAATAACTAAACGGATTTCTGATTTTCGATCCAGCGGTAAAATAGCCACAATAGAAACTAAAATAATCGCTGCCACGATGGCCGTCACAATGCTCGAAATGAATCCAAGTATTATCACAAAAAGCGCAATAAATAATCGATGCGGCATTGATTCGCTTATTTTTAACACAACTCGCGTAATAGGCTTTTTAAACCATCTAAATAAAAGTCCCGCAACAAGAACAGCAAGCGTAATATTGATTGGATCCTTCAACGCTTCTTTCGTCAAGTCCCAATCGAGTACCTGACTCACTAAAACGGAAGCGACACCCATGATAAATAAAAAGATTTCTAAGTTTTTTTCAACCATTTTAGTAAATGGCAAAAATAACACGAGTAACAAAATAATAATTAACCCAATAATCATAATGAATCCCCTTACATATGTATAGTTCTATTTTCTATGAAATGGTATCTGCATTTACAGATAAGCAATAAAATTAGTATACCATATTTTTTTGATAAGAGGGAAAAGAAAACTATTTCTATAGCCAGGAAAGCTTCATTTTATAAAATATCCTTCTCCATTCTCTATATGACGACAAACCATCGAGTATTTTCTGCAGTTTTTTAATGACTTTGATTCCGAATACTTGCTTGTTATTTTATGATTGTATAGGATATAAATGCTATTCACACGAAAAGGAGATGTCAAAATGTGGTTTATATTTTCTCTGCTGACAGCTTTCGCCTGGGGAGCTGCTAACTTATTTTATAAAAAAGGATCCAACACCGAAGATACATACAGTCATTTAAAAATTGTTACGATGGTTGGATTGGCAATGGGCGTTCATGCTGTTATATATATGGTTATTAAAGACATCAGCTTTGACCCTTTCCATATGATTCGCTACTTTCCGGTCTCCTTTATGTATATCCTGTCTATGACGCTTGGCTATGTTGGATTACGTTATATTGAGTTGTCCATAGCAGCCCCTGTACAAAATTCATCCGGTGCTGCTTCCGCTATTCTTTTATTTATTTTCTTCCCGAGAGAAATGGGGCTGGTTGATATTTCAGGAATTATCATCGTGACGATTGGCGTTATTGGCTTAGCTATTTTTGAAAAGCAGCAAGAGTCATTTGTCTTGAAACAGGGAAATAATCTTATTCCTAAAAAGTATCAATTAAGTGTGCTTGCCATCACCTTCCCTATCTTATACGCACTCATTGATGGGTTAGGAACATTTCTTGATGGTGTTTATTTAGACGAAATGGGATTCATTAGCGAAAATAATGCCCTTCTAGCATATGAATTCACTTTCTTTATCGGTGGGGTTTTATCTTATATGTATGTACGCTTTATAAAAAAAGAGACCTTTCATATTTTCAAAGAAAGAGATAAAGGATTTGCTGCACTATTAGAAACAGGCGGTCAATTTTTCTATGTATTCGCTATGGCTGGCAATGCCATTATTGCTGCACCTCTTATAGCAGCTCATGGTATTTTCTCTGTCATTTTATCGCGCATATTTTTAAAAGAAATCATGTCTAAAAGACAATATTTGATGATTGTTATCGTCATGATTGGAATTATCATATTAGGTTTTACAGATGCTTCTTAAAATCTACCTGAAGCATCATTGTTGTCGGGATGGTGTTGGTATTTCGTTAAATCAATTTTTCCTTGGATACCGAATTCAACCCCTTCCATCTCCAACAACTCCCTTTGCTCACTTCCCTTGTGAGAAACTTTCCCCTGCTGGTTGACGACACGGTGCCACGGTAATAGGTACTTCCGGCTTGAGGAATGCAATATCCAGGAAACTCCTCTTGCTCCTCTTTCTTTCCCAGCTAAACGAGCAATTTGCCCATAAGTCATCACTTGTTTTTCCGGTATTGATTGAACTAATGTAATCACACGCTTGGTAAATTCATTCACAATTATCATTTCCCTTCTTTCATAGTCAACATGATTGAATAGTGCTTCATCTTCCGTTTATAATAGAGAGTACTACATGAAGCGGAGGTTTACATGAGATACATCCTTTCTAATTTGAAACCTTATCGTTTACAAGTTCTGCTCGCTTATATATTCACATTTACTGAAATAGCTGCAGAATTACTTTTTCCTTTTTTTCTGAGTATTATGATTAACCAAGGTATTATACCTGAAGACACCTCTCTGCTTTATTTTTGGGGAAGCGTCATGTTAGGTACGACCATTCTTGCTTTCTTTTCAGGAATTATGAATTCGTACTTTGCAGCGCATATTAGCACTGCGTTAGGACATGATATTCGTGAAAATTTATTTACTAAAATTCAGGAATTTTCCTTTGATATGTTAACACTTTATCCTGTTTCTATGATTGTAACGCGCTTCACCAACGATATCCGAGTCGTGCAAAACACAATTTTAATGGGGCTAAGAATTATGGTAAAGGCGCCCGTTATGGTCATTGGCAGTGTGTTTATGTCCTTTATTATTAATTGGAAACTGTCTTTAATCTTTTTAGTTACTGTCCCAATCTTAATCTTATTTTTAGGATGGGTGCTAAAGATTGGCAGCCGTCTCTTTACACAAGTCCAAGAAAGAGTCGATACTGTCAACCGAGTCATTCAGGAAAATATTGGCGGTATGCGAATTATTAAAGCGTTTGTTAGGCGTGACTTTGAAGCTGATCGTTTTGATCAATCTAATCGGGATTTAGCAACAAAATCACAAACTGCTTTTCGTTTTGTCGAAGCATCTATGCCTGTTTTACTGTTATTTATGAATGCCAGCCTTTTATTTATTATTTGGGTAGGCAATAAGCAAGCTATTGCCGGAACAACCACTGTCGGTGATGTAGTCGCCATTGTCAATTATGCGCTTAGAGCAGTTATGATGATTTCTATGTTCACGTTTATCTCCCTAGCTGTTTCTCGTGCAAAAGCTTCTGGAGAACGAATCAGTATGATCATGCATGAAAAAACAATCCCTGTTGCACAGACATCTAATAACGCCAATCACATCCAACAAGGTTCATTACATTTTGATTCGGTGGACTTCTCATTTCCTAACAGCAGTCTGCCAATTTTACAGAACATTCAATTTCAATTACATCCAGAAGAGACTATCGCCATTATGGGGGCCACGGGTGCAGGAAAAACAACTTTGTTTCAATTAATTCCGCGGCTTTATTCTCCTGATGCAGGAACGATTTATATTGATGATACACCAATCCAACAATTCGATGTAAAAGCTTTGCGAGATGGGATTGGTTATGTTTCTCAAAATCCTCTCTTGTTTACAGGAAGTATTGCAGACAATATCCGTTTTGGCAAAGAAAAGGCCAGTCTTGATGAAGTGATTATTGCCGCTAAAACAGCTCAAATTCATGATTCGATTCTTGCTTTTCCAGATCAGTACGATTCGATTGTTGGTCAAAAGGGAGTTAATTTATCCGGAGGACAAAAACAACGGATTTCCATTGCCAGAGCTTTAGTACGGCATCCAAAGCTTCTTATGTTTGATGACTCTACAAGTGCTCTCGATGTTCAAACGGAATCTAAATTATTAGATGCCTTAAAAGAATACAATGCTTCTACTTTAATTATTACACAAAAAATAAGCACTGCCCAGCGAGCGGACAGAATTTTGTTATTAGATAAGGGGAAAATAGAAGGTGTTGGAACACATGAAGAATTACTGCGAATATCGGCTTTATATCGACAAATTGTTTCTTCCCAATCTCAAGAGGAGGTAGGCCATGCCTAATACACGTATAAAAGAACCTTTTCAATATAGACGAATACCTCTTGAAACATTACAAAACCATCAGAAAAAACGCGCTGAAGATACTTGGGGAACCGTTAAGCGATTAACCAAGTATCTCCTTCAATATAAATGGATGCTTGTCTTGATTATCAGTATGGTCATTCTTAGCTCAGCAATGGCTTTATTAGGCCCCTATTTGATTGGGATGGCGATTGATGACTTTATTGTCTCCAAAGAAACAGCAGGACTTTTACAGCTGATTGGCTGGCTCATTATCATTTATATTTTACATTCTGTTTCCATCTTTTTACAAAATTTTTGGATGGTCGGCGTCGCTCAAAAAACGGTATTTACTTTACGAAAAGAATTATTTGAACAATTTCACCAGCTTCCTATTTCATTTTTTGACAGCAGACAGCAAGGCGAACTGATGAGCCGCGTTACAAACGACATTGATAATATTAACAATACATTGAACGACTCAGTCATTCAAATTTTCACTAGTATTATTACATTAATCGGGACCGTTGGTGTTATGCTTTACTTAAGTCCTTTATTAACTTTAATTACGATGGTTATTATACCCCTTTTATTCATTGGGATGCGCTGGATTACGAAGCGGACCGGTCCTTTATACAAATTGCAGCAGGATGATTTAGGAGAATTGAATGGGTACGTCGAAGAAATTGTTTCCGGACAATTGCTGGTGAAGACGTATTCTCAAGAAGAAAAAGTCATCCAAGAGTTCAAAGAGAAAAATGATCAATTACAATTATCTTTTTTCTGGGCACAAAATATTGCCGGATTTATTCCTAAAGTAATGAATTCTTTGAACTTTCTCAGCTTTATGCTGATTGCTCTGTTTGGTGGGTTATTAGCGATAAAAGGTGTTATTACGGTGGGAGTTATTGTCATTTTCACTGAGTATGCACGACAATTCACTCGACCACTTAATGAATTATCGAATCAATTCAATATCTTATTATCTGCCGTTGCAGGAGGTGAACGTGTCTTCAATATTTTAGATGAAGAACAGGAAGAAGTAGATGAAACGAATGCGACAGTTCTCACTCACACCAATGGTCAGCTTAGCTTTCGACATGTTTCCTTTGCTTATGGCGACAAGCCTGTCTTATTCGATCTTTCATTTCATGCTGAGCCAGGAGAAATGGTTGCTTTCGTCGGGCATACAGGAGCTGGTAAAACGACGATTGTCAATCTGATTTCGAGGTTCTATGAATATAACCAAGGGCATATTTTGCTTGATGGACACGAGCTTAATCAGATTACCCGGTCCAGTTTACGTTCTCATATTGCTTTTGTTTTACAAGATACTTTTTTATTTAAAGGAACGGTCCGAGAAAATATTCGTTATGGAAAATTATCTGCTTCAGACGAAGAGGTGATCCAAGCTTCTGAACGAGCAAATGCACACGAATTTATTGAACGGCTGCCGCACGGATATGATACGATGTTGGACCAGGATGGCAGCAGTATTAGCCAAGGACAAAAGCAGCTGCTTACTATTGCCAGGGCAATGATTAGCGAACCCTCCATTTTAATCTTGGACGAAGCAACCAGTAATATCGATACTATTACAGAATTTCATATACAGGAAGGATTGCAACGTTTAATGGAAGGTAGAACAAGCTTTGTCATTGCTCATCGCTTAAACACTATTCAACGGGCAGATAAAATAATTATGCTACAAAATGGACGCATTTTAGAAAAAGGAAATCACCAGACTTTAATGCGTAAGCAAGGAGCTTATTTTGAATTATACAGAGGTTTAGAAAAAGAAGAAACATAAAATCAGGAGGATACAAATGGCAAGAATTGGGACCATGACAACGAAAACAATTAAAAGCAACTATGTACAAGAAGAATTACAGATAAAAGTATTTTCACCGAAGCATTTCAATTCTCTTTACCCGAATCAAGTCTGCTATATGCAAGATGGTAATGACTATTTTCAGATGGGGCGAATTGCAACATTAAGTGATCAATTGCACAAAGAGGAGGTGCTTGTTAATACTACTTTTGTTGGCATCCATTATCGCGATCGACCTGATCGCCTGAAGAAATACCACCCTCATGGCGATCAGTTTGAAGCATACCAAAATTTCCTGCTCCAAGAAGTCGTACCAGCCGTAGAAGAAATGGTGCCGCTTAATCCTTTAGGAACCTTCAACAGTTTAATGGGAGATTCGCTTGCAGGAACATTTGCTTTTGTTACCGCCTTAAAATACCCTAAAACTTTTGGAAAAGTTGTGATGCAATCTCCGCTTGTAGATGAGAGTGTTTTTGACATGGTAAAACAATATACGCGTAATCTTACCCTTTTAGAAATGTACCATTCTATCGGAGGACAAGAGACAGCAGTACGAACAAGTCTTGGAGAAGAATTAGATTTCGTCAAGCCTAATAAACAACTTGCAGAAATGATTCAGAAAGAAACAACTAACTACATCTATCATATTATAAACGAAGGGAATCATACTTGGAAACATTGGCAAAAAGAAATGCCTGATGTACTGGAGAATATGTTTAGTTAAAGAGCTATCTTCAGTTCGCCCTTTTTAATTCAGACTTTTTTTGCTATACTGAAAGTTACCATTACTTTTTTTGAATAACTGAGAGTAAATAAAAATAATCGGAGGTATTTGCAAATGAGATATGGAATTGTAATATTCCCATCGAAACATGTTCAAGATGAAGCGAACGCACTTCGAAAGCGTTACGATCCGCGCTATTCGCTTATCCCACCTCATATTACGCTAAAGGAAGCGTTTGATATGGATGAAAAAGAACGAGATAAAGTAACGGATGAACTGCGCAAAATCGCAAAAGAAACGAAACCTGTTCAGATTAATATCAACAAAGTCAGCACGTTTGCACCTATTACCAACACCGTTTATTTTAAAGTGGAACAAACGGATGAATTAAAGGCTTTACATGAGAAAATGCATAAAGAGCCATTTCCGGTCGAGCGTGATTATGCATTTGTACCTCATATTACAATAGCACAGGAATTAATGGAAGAAGAGTATTATGATGTGTTTGGCAGTCTACAGTTAAAGAAAGTTTCTTTAGAAGATACAGCAGATCGGATGCAATTATGTTATCAACTCGATAACGGGTCTTGGTCTGTATTTGAAACATTTGTATTTGAAGGATAATGATAACGGACGAGGGAAGAAAAATGAGTGTCTATGTAGCAAGTGAAGCAGAATTAAATACCGTATACGATATTCGAAAAAAAGTGTTTGTCGAAGAACAGCATGTTCCAATTGATATCGAAATAGACGCTTTAGAAAACGAAGCAGTCCATTTTATTTGTTACTATGAAGGCAATGCTGTCGGCGCAAGCCGTTTAAGGTTTGAGGATTCATATGGCAAGCTGGAACGTATCTGTGTACTAGAACCTTATCGCCGATTGTCTCTAGGGAAGAAAATCATTGAAAAAATGGAAGAAAAAATCAGAAACATGGGATATTCATCCGCTAAACTTAGCGCTCAAACCCATGCTATAGCTTTTTATCAATCGCTGGGGTACCAAGTTGTCTCAGAAGAATACATGGATGCCGGAATTCCTCACAAGACGATGATTAAACCCTTAATCGATGCCAAATGATTTTTATTCATCTGCATTAGTATGAATTAGCAAAAGCTTTTCGTGCGCTTCTATAGTACGAAAGCTTCTTTGCTTTTTAGAAGATTTAACATTCACCAATTTGTGAACGGATGGTCTTACTCGCATATACGAAAGAGAATAAACGATAGTATTCTCCTCAGCAATATATACCACTTCTAAATGGATTCGCGTTCAAAGTGGAGTATTTTTAAATGTGAATATTCATATGCTGTAGTTTGAGTTGGTTGATAGGCATCTTGTCATACTGGATTGGTCTCCGTTTTTACTACCGAATATTTATTTTTTAAATAGGTTGCACAAAAAAAGTTCGTTTCGCTTGCCATTTCGCGTTTTATGTTTTGAAAAATGACACAAAGGTTTAGCCCTATACAAGACAGTTTCGCTGCTTGGTCACCGTCTTTTACTAGTATTACTATAAGCATATGCCGTTATAGGTAACATATATCTCTTCTACGCTCTCTCCTCTTATGCATTCTATTTCTCCTCATATATGTAAACGAATGGTAGTAATCATATAGTTGATAACCAATGCCACAAACAGAATTGATAAGCGCTTTATCTCTTGGAACTGTTTTAAAAAGCCTGCCGTTCTTTAATAGAACGGCAGGCTTTTTTATCACATTAGTAATCCCATAAATGCGGTTGCTAAACCAAAGTAAATAATCACAGAAGTAATATCATTTAATGTTGTAATAAATGGCCCAGACGCAACAGCAGGGTCAATGTTTAATTTATCCATTACAATAGGAATCAATGCACCTGACAAAGTCGCCACAGTGAGCGTTGCGAGAATAGCAATTCCAACTAAGATACCTAAAAAGATATTTCCTTTCCAAAAAAAGATCATTAAAATAACAACAATTCCACAAACACCGCCGACAAACACTCCGGTTGTAATTTCTCGGAGCATAAACTTAAGATGTGCTTCTTTGCCATAATTCCCCATTGCTATTCCACGAACCGCAACAGCTAATGACTGGGTCCCCGCATTTCCAGCCATCCCAGCTATAAGTGGTATGAATATGGCAACGATTGGAACTTGTTCTAAAGTTTCTTCAAAACTGCCAATTAAACTTGCTGTGATCATTCCTAAAAATAATAAAATAATCAGCCAAGGAAGACGCATTTTGGCAGCCTGAAAAGGGCTGGTTGCTTTTAAGTCTATATCGGATACTGCTGCAAGTTTCGAATAGTCGTCAGTTGCCTCTTCTTCCATTACATCCAGAATATCGTCTACCGTAATAATTCCTAGTAAATGTTGTTGGAAATCAACTACTGGTAAGGCAAGAAAATCATAATCACGCATCATTTTTGCCACTTCTTCCTGATCCATGCCAACTGGAACAGAAACGACATTACTGCTCATAATTTCGCCCACAACTTCATCATCGTTTGCTACAATCAAATTTCTTAGGGATAGAACACCGGAAAGTTTTTTCTGCTCATCCAGTATATATGTATAATAAATAGTTTCCGCATCCGGTGCCATTTCTTTCATTTCCTGGAGAGTTGTTTTTTTTGTTTGATTTTCTATAAATGATACATATTCTGTCGTCATAATACTTCCGGCTGTTTTCTCTTCATAATGAAGCAGAGCTTTAATTTCATTGGCCGCTTCATGTTCCATAATCGTTAAAAAGCTGGCTACTTCGTCTTTGGTTAACTCTTGTAAAATATCTACTGCATCATCCACCGCCATTTCTGCTAAGATCATGCTGGCAAAGGTTGAATCCATTTCAGTAATATATTTTTCAGTATGTTGTAAATCGATATTTTCCATGATGTCAGACATTTCTTTCGGAGACAAATAAGCATAGATTTGCATACGATTGTTATATTCCTGGTCCATAAAAAATACCGCTTGTTCGTAAGGGTGTAACGCAGAAAATTCATGTCGAAACACTTCTGTTTCTTCTGCTAATAAAGATTGTTCTAATAAATCGCTGCTAACTTTCTCTTCTGTTTCAGTCATATTTTCACCTACTATGTTGATGGTCTGTTCCTTTCACGTTTTTAACAGACGATTCATGTCGTCAGGAATCTGCGATGTGATTTCTATCTCCTGCTTTGTGAAAGGATGGATGAAGTATAGTTTATGACAATGCAATGCCTGTCTATTTATTCGAGTCGTATCTCCTTTGTATAAATCATCCCCAAGTAATGGGTTTCCTATATAAGCTAAATGTACCCGTATCTGGTGAGTACGTCCCGTTTCCAACTGTAATTGAATGTAACTATGTGTTCCATAACGGCCAAGAACCTTTCCATGAGTGACAGCCTCTTTTCCTTCCTCTGTCACTGTCCGTTCGATAATCGACGCTTCTTTTCTGCCAATTGGCTGATTAATTGTGAATATATCTTGTTTGATTTCTTCCGTTACAATAGCTCGGTATGTTCTGTAAATTTCCTGTCGTTGTTGCATCGCACCCAAAAGAGAATGACAGTATTGATGTTTAGCGACTAAAACCAATCCAGAAGTATCCTTATCTAACCTTGTGACAATATGAATAGTGTAAGGAAGTAAATGTCTCTCATAGTAATAGAGCAAACGGTTAGCGATAGATTGCTTCGGCTGTTCTCTAGATGGAATCGTTGCAAGCCCACTTGGTTTATTGACGATTAATAAATCTTTATCTTCATACACAATATCGAGAGCTGCTACTTCTTTTATCATATATGGGGCAATTTTTTCTTCTGGCAGTTGAACCATGAGCTTATCGCCTGCTTGTAATCTGTATCTCACCGTTCGTGGAGAACCATTAACACAAATTTTTCCTTGCTCCGATTTTGCTTTAATAAGTAATCGTTTAGAGAACTGAGCTTCATGACGTAAAAATTCGCGAATCATCATTCCTGCTTCTGCTTGTTTAATCGTCCAATGCATGACTTAATGCTCGTCACGGGGAATCTCAGATACAAACGAGTCCCGTACTCTGTTCCAGAATGGGAAGGGACGATACCGCACAAAACGAACTCGTTCTTTGGCTACGCGTGATTGAATCGATTTTACATTCGTATATGATTTTGTTGTATGGTCAATCGCGATAATAAAACTATCTTTACGTAGCGGACGCAATAAACATGTATGATGCTTTGGTAAAATAAGCGGTGAACCTATCGTTCTAAACACACGATTGTTAATGGACGCAATTTCCGCTATTTGGATCGCTTCCAGAGAAGGATGAATAATACCTCCCCCTAATGCTTTGTTATACGCGGTACTTCCAGACGGGGTTGAAATACATAAACCATCACCACGAAACGTTTCAAAATGTTCCCCCCGAATTTGTACATCAAATACAACAGAACCTTCAACTGTTTTTATTGTCGTCTCATTCAGTGCCAATACACTGACAGGCTTTTCATCATCGTTAAATCGAATTGTCACTTCCAGTAAAGGATATTCAACAACATGGAATGGTGTTTTGGCAATTTCTATGACCAATTTCTCAATTTCATCCGATGTCCAATCCGTATAAAACCCTAAATGTCCAGTATGTATACCTAAAAACGAAGCAGTATCTAACTGCTGGTCATAGCGTCTGAAAGCTTCTAATAAGGTACCATCTCCCCCTACCGATATAACTAATTCCGGGTTTTCTTTATCATAAATCAAATCAAAATCAATTAAATATTGTTTCATTTTTGCTTTTATATTACTTGAGCGTTCATCTCCTCTAGAGACAATTACAAACTTCATCCTTCTCCCCCTCTTTCAACGGCATATTCTTATTTTATTATACACTTTTATCCGGAGACACGAAAGCGTTCTTCATCTGTATTAAAAGTCCATTACCTGTTACACTCTGTTAAAGGACTTTTCACCACTTCTGATTTCGTTCTCATTGCATATAATGAATGCATCCTTGATAATAAGAGGAAGAAGAAAGGATGAAATCAATGAGCCAAGAAATAGAAATTGAATTTAAAACAATTATTCAGGAAAAAGAGTTTATCTCTTTAAAGCAAAGTATGCCTTTCACTTCCACACCTGTAAAGCAAATAAATTATTATTTTGAAACGAAGCAAGAAGACTTTAAACGAAGTCACTCTGCTTTACGTATACGTGAAAAAAATGGCACATACACACTAACTCTAAAAGAGCCGCATAAGGAAGGTATTCTCGAGACACATGATGAATTAACCGAAGCAGAGTGTGCTGCTTGGTTAAATAACACACCTGTCATAAAACCACACACTCATCAACAATTATCCGCCCTAGGCATACAAGAAACAGATATTTCTTATTTCGGCTTTTTAAAAACAGAGCGCTATACATACGCAGTAGCTGATTTACTATACGTATTAGATAAAAGCGAATATAACCAGCAACTAGATTACGAGTTAGAACTTGAAGCAACAGATTATACAATAGGAGAACAAGCTTTCCATAAAATAATCCAACAATATAATATAACCGAACAGCAACCTGTCACGAAAATAGAACGTTTTTTTCATTCTCTTCGTGCATAAGATGCTTCCATTCTCTAGTAATAAAGAATCACCATTTGCAGAGATAACGTATTATAATTTGAATGATTGTGCTTAATCTATTGGATTTCAATGAACGAATTGTGAAAGGAAGACATAGAATTGACAACTCAAAATACTATATTTGAATTAATCGGCGGACAAGCCGCTGTTGAAAGAATTACTACTTCACTTTATACACATATAGGACAAAATAAACAATTGCTTGAAATTTTCCCGGAAGATTTGAATGAATCAGCCAGAAAGCAGCGGCTTTTTCTTACACAATTTTTCGGTGGGCCTGCACTCTACGCAGAGGAACGTGGAGCACCTATGCTGCGTAGGAGACATTTACCTTTTGAAATCACACCAGAAAGAGCAAGACAATGGCTTTACTGTATGGATCTCGCTCTGGACGAAGCGAAAATACAAGAACCATATCGTACACAAATATTTGATCGTCTCACTCAGGTAGGGACTCATATGATTAATAGTTAAATGGACAATCGAAAATACAAGAAGAATATTGATTACCCGAAGTGTACCACTATTTATAAACCGCTAATCCATTTCAAATTGTTGTTACGTTAACCTTGAGAGAGAATTCTCTTTTATAATATGCAAGATGATAATCTATCTATATTTTAAATTCGCTACTATTTTAGGCTACAAGTCTTTTATTTTATGGATTAATTTTTAATTTAGAAGCAAAAATAGTGCGAGTGAATTATTCACTCGCACTACTTTATTATACAGCCTTTTCTTCTACATTCATTTAGGAGGATAATTATTTTATATATAATAAAATCGTTACATTAAATAACCGATTGGATACATTCAATAGTTAAACGCAAAAATGATTACAACGATAATCGTAACGATTGTTACAATAGAATAAGTCCAAATTTGTACTGGCAACATTTTAGAAACAGAATTTTTTTCGTATGCTAAAGAACGTTCTCTCGCTTCCTCAGCAGATTCGTTCTTATGATCTTGTATTTTTTTATTTTCTTGTTTAACGGCAAACCAAGTAATAATACCTGCCACAATAATCAGTATCATACTGCTCCAAATTAAAATCATATTCATATCGAAAACTCCTTTAAATAATGATTATCTTGTAATCAGTATAGTAAAGAAATTCTCAATTAGGTGTGATTTGAGTCACACTTTCAACTCTTTTCGATAAAAAAGACTGTACGCCAGTGCGTACAGTCTTTTAATGACTTTTCAGTTTAACGAAAATCTCTCGTATCTTCTAACATTCTCGTGGTTACAACATACCCAACCAACGTAGCTGCTAAAATAAGTAAAATCTTTTTCATCACGTGGTTCCTCCTTTAATCTGTTTATTAGAATGGACGGAATTTACCTTTTTTAAGAATCATTTTGGTACCGCCCAGTAAGAATAAAGAACGGTTATCTACTGCTTTTTTCATAGCAGCTGCAGATTTACCTGTCAATTCCTTGCCATCGAATACTACACCAATTCCGTCATTTACACCTAAAGAAGCAACAGTTCCCCGGTCATGGAATGAAAATGACTCTAATGGAACCCCATCCATTAAGGCAACAATATTATTTGCACATAATTCTCCATGTTGTGTTGCAGCTTGAGCAGTTGGCGGGAATGGTTTACCTGATTCCGGATCCATCACCCAAGCACAGTCACCAATGACAAAAACATCTTCCTCTTCAGGAGCACGCAAATCATTTTCAACTGTCACTTTTCCTTTTGTAATTTCAAAACCGGACTTAGACAAGACAGAACTTCCTGTCACACCACCAGTCCAAATAATCGTACCTGCTTTAATTTCTTCATTATCCTCGCCAATAATAAAGGCGTCTTCGGTACATTCTTTAATAGCAGCATCCAAGCGGAATTCTACTCCACGATCTTCTAAAGATTTCTTCGCATAAGCTGTTAAGTTTTCACCAAAGGTTGGCAAAATATTTGGCATTGCTTCCACATTAATAATTCTTACTTTACTACGATCTATATCGTATTTCTTACATAATTCTGGTACACGTTCGGCCAATTCACCCAATAATTCTATACCTGTAAATCCAGCTCCGCCTACTAAAATATTTAAAAGATCTTCACTTGCATTTTCTTCAGATGCATATTTCGCAAATTGCAATTCAAGATGTTCACGAATTAAGCGACTTGAATCAATATCAACGATAGCAAAAGCATTCTCCTCCATGCCTTTAATACCAAATGTATTAGATTCAAAACCAAGTGCAATAACTACATAATCATAAGTTATTTCACCATTTTCTAATACTACACGCTTTTCTTCTTTTTTCACTTCAACGACTTCATCATAAATAAGACGTACATGATTTGGATTAACTACATCGCTAAGCATAAAACGTGCCTGGTTTGGATTAATTGTGCCCGCAGCCACTTCGTGTAACCAGGTTGATTCAAAGTGATAATTATGTTTGTTTACTAATACGATGTCTGCTTCTTCTGCGGATAACTTCTTAGTTAAATCTCTGACTGTTTTAAGTCCTGCATACCCTGCGCCGAGGACCACTATTTTAGGTTTATTACTCATCTTAAAAGTACCCCTTTCATCATTTGTTTCATTTTATTTTAAAGCTTACTTTTACACCCATTAATCCATTACATCGTCTAAATATTTGAAAACAATTAAGTAATGGAAACATATAAAAGATAAAAGCAAAACTTAGTAAGTGAATTATTGAACAAGATTATCAATCAATCTTTATAGAGTAAAATTTTATTCAGCGTTCAATACTATATCGTTTCCTTCCATATTTAATCATATCAAATTTCTCTTTATTACGCTAATTATTCTTACAAATAAAATACTCGATTAGAAAGTAAAGCAATCTAATCGAGAGAATACTAGACAGGGCGGATGATCATTTCATTAATATTCACATGTGCAGGCTGTAAAACTGCATAAACAACTGAATCCGCTATATTAGATGCATCTAACGGTTTCCGATCCACATTACCTCTTGTATTTAACGGTGTATCAACCATTCCTGGAGAAATATTCGTGATACGAACCCCGGTGCGCGCAAGTTCTTTTTCTAAGCCCATCGAAATGGCGCGGACCGCAAATTTTGTTGCGCTATATGCTGTACTCTTCTTTGAAACTTCAAATCCCGAAACAGAAGCAATATTAACGATATGCCCTGTTCCTCGCTGAATCATATCAGGAATTACTTGATGTAATCCATATAAAACACCTTTGATATTTACATCAATCATTTTTTCCCAATCTTCTACAGCACCATCCGTAATGGCACCATTTAACATCACTCCTGCATTGTTTACGTAAACATCTATTGCGCCAAAACGCTCTTTAGCCTGTTCTACCATGGCAGTAACTTCCGTTTGGTTAGAGATGTCTGTCGGAATCGGTAATATTGTTGCTTCGGTTGTTGTTGTCAACTCTTCAGCTATTTGTTGTAATTTTTCTTTGTTCCGTGCAACTAAGACTACATTTATATTTTCTTCTGCTAACCTGGTCGCGATCGACTTTCCTATTCCACTACTAGCACCTGTGACAATAGCTGTTGTCATTTACAATCCCTTCTTTCATTATTTATTTTATGAAAGTTCTACAATTCATTCCTCTTTGTCTTCATTATTATTCGTATTCGAAGTGTTTCTTTCTTCGTTATCCGCATTATTAAAATCAACATTTTCATTATTGGAATCATCTTTCTCATTAGATTCATTATTATCAGATGAATCTCTTGATGGGCGGTTGGATGAATTGTTCGGTGTATCATTATCAGAGGACTCCGCGGCCCCTTCCGAAGTCTCTGAATTTTGATTTCCTGAGTTGTTTGTACCACCAGTATCACTTGGTTGGTTATTTCCAGGATTATTGCTTGGTGTTTGTATTTGTTCTTGTTCAGGTGATTCTTCCTGTTCTGGCGTTTCATTTTGCTCGGGTATTTCCTCTTGTTGAGGAGTTTCTTCTACTGGGCCTTCCTCTTCTACCGGAGCTTCATCTGTTTCATTCTCCTCTGGCACATCTCGACCTTCTATTGGCTCTTCTGCAGGGTCTTCCCAAGCATTTTCTTCAAATAGAAATTCTAAATCTTTTTTAGACCAGGAAGTGATGATTGCTTCTTGCTTCTGTTCGTGCTTCCTTATGTCTAATGAAACGCTGTCTGACGAATCGTTTGTCTGCTCTTGTTCTTTTGGAGCATATGATTTCGCCTGATTGTTCCACATGTTTCTGCCGAGCCAAATGGTGAGGACCAACAAGAAAACTAATACAATATTGAATAGAATCAACATCTTTTTACTCATCAATTACCCCCGCGCTTCCAATGAAAAGTTCCATTCAATTGTACTGATAATTCACAGAATTTGCAACTAAATATCTATTTTCAACCTGGTTCATATGCTTTTTGATCTATAAACTATTCCTGAACAATATACAATACGAGAACAGACATAATTAACAAATAGTTCCTACCTAAGATTCACGGATCTCCAATCAGGCCATTGTTGTCTAATTGATCAGATGAAAAAAGACCTAAACCAGCTATGTTACTTTAAGAAACGATTACAACAAGAAACACGGTATATTTCCAGACTTTTCTGATCTTATACAAATGGTTTCCGATTAAAGAATGTCCAGGTAATAAACTTGAGCCCTTCTATAGCGTTTGATACCAGCGCATCACCCCATTAAAATAATAGAAATCCATCAGGTTTAACTAATGGATTTCTTATGAATTTCACATGCTCAGTTGGGTGTTTAATATAGATATTTCTTTCTTTACATTTCTACTACTAAATTTTTATCAAAAAAGTACAAATAAGCGGCAGTTACTTTTTGATTTAAAATATCCCCCATCGCTTGTTTATACAGAGATAATTGCGTATCATATTTGTCTTTAAGCTTTTGAACAGTGGCTTGAGACGGAGAGGATTCAGCAATAGTGTCTGTTTTATAATCAATAATTATTACTCCTTCTTCTTGATGCAATAAACAGTCCACTACCCCTTGAATAAACACTTTTTCTTGTTGATTGCTTTCCCACTCCGAGTAAATTTCTGATGCATCTAAGGAATAAGTGAATGGTACTTCTCGTTCCACTTTCTTACTTTGTTGAATGATGGAGGAAAGCTTCGTGTCAAAAAACGCAAGAACCGCTTGCCGGTTAATCACAGCTGCCTCTTCTGTTGTTAATTTCTCCTGACTAACTAATGTTTCAAGATAATTTTCTAATGCTGCTGCATCAAATTGCCCCTCAAAAGGAATGTGCTGCATCACAGTGTGCATTGCCGTCCCTCTCTCTGCAGCACTCAAATCTTTTGTTTCCTGCATAAAACGGGGACGACTGTTCAATGGGCTTCGAAAAGGCTGAACCATTTGTTGGCCACTATACTCATCAACTGTTTCTTGACGTCGCTTGATTTCTGTCACACTTTGTTTCCTGTTTGTCTTCGTCGCTTTTTCAAAAGGATATTCGTAAGACAATAAAGTGTCGACATATTCGAAGTCCTCCTCATTTACTTCTTTAGACGGTTTCCAACCGGTAATCTTATCTTTTAAGTCTGCTTGTTTTTGGATAAGCTCATCCTGCATATTAAGTAACTCATCCGCTTTAATCAATCGGATATGCCAATTGGATGCATCCTGAACAATTTCTTGGGGTACTGTATCTGCTAGTGTGTCCTCTCCAGATAAATGATCATTTTGCTGGTGACGAATTAAAGCTGGTCCTATCCAATCAAAATAAGTTTTTGCTTTTTTTCTCATTGATAATGGCAAAGTCCATTCACTATGCTGCATTATAGAAGCCCATTTTTCTTGCAGCTTTTCCATTGAGGGCACATTGCCAACCATAATCAATTTTTCTTTCGCTCTTGTCATAGCAACGTATAGTACACGCATTTCTTCGGCGAGTGTTTTTTGTTGAGCGATTTGTTTTAAAGACTGGTAGTAAAGCGTTGGATACGTAATTCGTTTTTCCGGATCAATAAACTTCGTCGCAAAACCATAATCTTTATCTAACATATAAGTCGCTCGTATATCTTGAAAATTAAACTGTTTATGCAACCCTCCAAGAAATACAACAGGAAATTCCAATCCCTTACTTTTATGAATTGTCATAATACGTACAACATCTTCTTGCTCACTTAACGCACGCGCTTCGCCTAAATCCTTTTTTTCTTCCTCCATTCGTTCAATAAAGCGTAAAAAACGGAATAACCCCCGAAATGAAGTTGCTTCATATCCTCGTGCCCTGTCATACAAGGCTCGTAAATTAGCTTGCCGTTGTCTGCCGCCAGGGATTCCCGAAACGAAATCATAATAACCTGTTTCCTGAAAAATATTCCAGATTAAATCTGATAATGCATCTGTCTTTGCGACATGCCGGAAATGTTCTAATTGTGTCGAAAATTGCTGCAATCGTTCATCATTTACTTTGGCAATATAGTCTTTTAATGCTTCATAAAAAGACCCGTTTTGATTAGCCAGTCGAATTTGTGCCAGTGTTTCTTCATTCACGCCAACGATAGGAGAACGTAAAACAGATGCCAATGGAATATCCTGATACGGATTATCAATGACTTTTAACATATTTATCATTACTTGAATCTCGATTGCTTCCAGATACCCTGTACTTAATTCTGCATGAACTGGAATACCTTGTTTGCGCAACTCTTCTATAATAGTGGATACTCCAGTTAAAGAACGTTGTAAAATGACCATATCGCTATACTGAATGGGGCGCGGTTGATTCGTTGCTTTATCTATCACTTCAAATGGTTGGTTCGATTGCTCCCCGCTAATCAATTGCTTAATCTTCTGTGCATAGACACGCGCTTCCAATTCTATATTCATCACATCTTGAGCTGTTTCCTCGCCGTTATTTCTTTCCACTTCTTCACCATTTGAAGTATCCCTGTCTACAATCAGTACTTCAGCTGCTTTTTCGTGCAACGGATAGTGGTTATAGCCTTTATTTCCATACTTCAATTCCGCTTCATTATTATATACAATTTCTCCCAACGTTTCGTCTAATATTTGTCTAAAAATATAATTCGTGCCTGTTAAAACACCCTCTCGACTACGAAAATTCTCAGCGAGGTCAATTTTAATACCCTGCTCGGGATCTTTGGCATACTGTTGATACTTATTCATAAATAAATTGGGTTCTGCATGACGAAAGCGATATATACTCTGCTTTACATCGCCTACCATAAAACGATTCCCCGTCGTTTCTTGTTTGCTTATAATCGATAAAATTGTTTCTTGGACAAAATTAATATCTTGATATTCATCCACAAAAACTTCTTTAAATTGCTTTTTATACTGCTCTGCAATATCAGAGGGGATAATATTATCTTCTGTCGAGGACGCATCCATCAAGATTGCCAGACAATAATGCTCTAAATCAGAAAAATCAACAATAGCTTTTTCTTTTTTTACCGCAGTAAACTTCTCTTTAAATGCTATGGTTAAATTGGCAATTTCCTCAACAGCAGGTTGTAAGGTTCTCATATCTTCCACATGTGCTGCCAATGAGCGTTTGAATAAACTATTTGCTAATTTCTTCCAATCATCCTGATAGCTTTTCCGTATGGATTTGACCTTTTCTTTTGTGTCTTCATTACATTCCACTCGTTTACGGGACAAACTTTGAAACGTACTTTCTTGAAACAGACTTTGGAGCTGATTCCAATCAGTTTCTTTTTCTACTTGCTGAATAAGTAGTAAATCGCTCTCCAGCGCTTCGATATAGTGATATGGTCCGTCCGGAGTTCTTGCTAATTCAAGAGCGTGTTCTACGCCAAGTTTAAAACCTTGAACGTCTTCAATCACTGCTTGTTTCAAATGCTCCAACCAAAAGAAGTCACTTTGCTTCCAATTGTCAGGAACTTTATAATTATCCGCTACTTTTTGCAACCATTCTTCCGGCCAAGGACTTTCCATTGAAAATTGATAGATTTTCAATAATAAACTAGCAATCGCTTCATCATTTCGATCACTCGAGAACATATCAGCTACATGAAAGAAGCGATCTAACTCTTCTCCCGTTTTACTATAAGCTTCTTCTAAGACATCATCGATAACCTCTTGGCGAATAAGATCCATCTCCATTTGATCCGCAATGCGAAAAGCAGGGTCCACGTCGATTCGGTATGCATATTGTCGGACTACCGATGTACAAAACGCATGCAATGTAGAGATTGATGCACGTTGCAACAAAGATAACTGTTTCTTTAAATGGTACGATTCCGGATCATCAGCAATTGCTTCTTCTAAGGCATCGCCTATTCTTGACCGCATTTCTTCCGCTGCAGCGTTCGTAAAAGTCGCAACGAGGATTTCATCAATTTGATACGGCTGCTCCGGTTGAACTATTTTTTGAATAATCCGTTCCACCAATACTGCCGTTTTCCCTGAACCTGCCGCAGCTGCAACAAGAATGTCTGAGTCGGATTCATCAATAGCCTGCTGTTGTTTTTCTGTCCACTTTACCATATGTCATTCTCCTCTTTATGCAAATCTCGCAGTTTCTCTAACACTTCGTTTTCTTTAAGAGAAGTTAATTTTCTAAAATTATTTTCCTCTAATAAAGAATCAAATTGACAAACTGATTTAAAATCACAAAAAGTGCAAGCAATCCCTTCTTTGTTTTCATACGGATTTAAGTCCACTTTGCCTGATGTCATATGAATTCCCGCTTGATATATCAAATTCTCCATATGTTGTTTTAATATATCAAACGTCTCCGGACCTACTACTTTAGAATCTGCATAATAATCGCCGTTTTGTTTAAATCCTATTGGGGCAATATCACTGCGCCCTGTCGTTAACGACGTATCCATTAAACGGGCAGCCGTTTCTTCGGCAGAAATTAGACCTGACATTTTATATTTTTTAAATATCTCTTCCTCAATATCTTCATCTTTAAGCTGGGTCGCCCCCTGTAACATAGCGTCATGAACATGGAAGTAAAGCACGCCCGCAGGCTCTGCTTGTTTGCCCAACCATTCTTTTGATTGATTTAGTACAACATTTAAATAAGTCAACATTTGTAGAGCTAATCCATAATATACATCTTCTAAATCAAGCCCTCTGGCACTCGATTTATAATCAATAATTCGCAAATACAAATGCTCATGCTGAATTGCTTCATCCACTCGATCTATTCTTCCTCTAAGCACGACTTCATACCCGTTTGGCAAGTTGATGGATACAGGATCTAGTCCTCCGTCATAACCAAATGACAATTCAATTCCAGCAGGCGTGAAACCACTAAGGCGAGCCTGCTCACTTAAAATATACGTAGCTTTCGCAATCGTAGCTTCCAGTTTGCGTTGAATATACTGATATCGGTTCGAGCTTTTTAAGATATGATGGTTAATCGCAGGCGATAAATGCTGAACCGATTTACTCGCATATGTTTTCGATTCGTCTTTAGTCATCGAAGCGAAACTGCGCCCTTCTTCTTGAATCCACTCTGTTATCGTTTTAATAGCTTCGTGAAACAAATGCCCAATATCCGGTGCATCCAGCTTGTATGTCCGTCTATCCTGTAATTTCAAATGATACTGAACAAAATGCTGATATGAGCAACGATATAACATTTCTAACCGGGAGACACTTGCTTTCACATGTTTAGGATACAATTCTTTGACGGTTTCCGGCTGTAAATCTACTGGATTATTTTCGTAAAATAAGCTTTGTAACACTTTATACGAAGTTGATGAAGTAGTTTCATGCTGAATGAACCATTCTAAAACATCTTGCCAAATTGGATCCAGTGCATAACCTTTAATCCCTCTTGCCAACTGGATGTTTAATGCATTTCTCGTTGTAGCCGGAGTAGTAATAAATCGTCTGGCATGGTACAGCTCTTCCGCTTCAACGAGCAATTCAGGCTGTCCAATATTGGGAAATAAAGATTGGAGCCGTTGTATCATTGGTGAGGCACTCTTTTTTTTACCTTCATTATCACTTAATACATAACTGACCCATAAATAATCAGAAGCACTTGTGAACGCTAAATACATATAAAATGTGTCATCCAGCAAGACCCGTCTGCTACTTGCTGCAAGTTTTAAACCAAATTGTTCTAAAAAAATTCGTTCTTCTTCATTAATCATGCCGTCCAATGCCGGCTTCATCGGCCATTGCCCTTCATTCACACCTAACAAGAAGCCACAGGACTTCCCACTAATTCGAGAATGATCAATGGACGCAACAATAACATGATCCATTGTCGGAGGCACATGGGAAAATTCCAAGCTTTCTAAGCCTGCTGTGATAGTTTGTTGAAATAGTTTCAAACTTAATTTTTCATTACCTATCATTTCTACTGCTTCGTCTAATAATTGCATAACGCCATCCCATACTTGTTCTTGTTCTTTAGCTTTCTCTACTTCTCCTTGTGCATCATATGCAGCGCGTTCTTTTTCTAACTGCTTAGAAATATCGAGTTCCTCTATTAACAAATACAAGCAGACACATCTTTCACGCACTGTAGTTGCTTCTTTAACTTTTTCATCAAATTGTTGCAGTGCTTGAACGACTTGCTGGCGATACGCATTAATTCTCTTTTCATGTTCTATTTCTTGATTCGTTTTTGCAGCTTGATTATAGCCGCCAAATCGATGATATTCCCAACTATCTTCCGATAACCATTGATTTTTGTTGCGAATCCCATATTCTAATACATAATTTTCTAATACATCAATCGCATCTCTCGTTAATGGATATGTATCATTTGAACTCGGGATATATCCTGTTTTTAATAAACGAAATACTGCTTCGTACCGCCAACGGGAATCAACTACATCAAATAAAGAGCGGATAAACTCAACCAGTGGGTGATTGAGCATAGTTTGTTTTTCATCCATAAACACCGGAATATTATAATCGTAAAAAACTGTTTGAATAATGTCATTATACGTTTCAGAATCACGCATATACATTACCATATCTTGAAAACGATAATTTTCTTCCCGGATTAAACGATGAATTTCTTGAGCTACTGCTTCGATTTCCGCTCGCGGATGAACAGCTTCCTTTATTTGAATCGGCGAGGCTTCTTTCATTGGGTAAGCAGGCGCAGGTCGCTCATCAAAATATTGTTCCAAATGACCCATCACCGGCTTATCTGCAAATGAATTATAGGCAAGTCCAGGGTGTTCATTTTCCAAAACGGGAATATCTAACTCTTTTGCTGTTTGTAAAATTGTCTGATATGTATTTTTGGTTTGATAAAATAAATCCACTTCTGTTGTCTCCTGTTGATCAAACGAGGAAGGAAGCGTTAAAGAAACTGTGACATGGGACACTTTCTGTAATAATTCACTGATAATCAACAATTCTTTCGGTGTAAATCGATGAAAACCATCAATATAAATCGTAGCGTCTTGAAATAACGAAAGAGATGGTATATGTTCCGCGAGCAATTGTAATTGATCTTCTCCGTCCATATACTTATCTCCAAATAAACGTGCCATTTCTGCATAAATATAGTACAAATCATCTAACTTATGTTGTAACGCAGGTTTCTCTCGCGTCGAATGCATCTGTTCCTGCAACATTTCCGGTGTTATACAATGCCGCTTAAACTCTGTCATCATTCCATCCAACTCTTGAATAAATCCTTGTTTATCTGCCGCCTTTTGAAAAACGTGAAACCCTTCCACTCGTTGTTCAATAATTTTCCTTAACATCATTTGTGTTCCAGTCGAGGACATGAATTGTTTTGTACTTCCACCAGCTTCTTGCAATACTCGCCATGCCAAACGAGAAAAACTTACAATTTGCGCCCGTGTACTTCCTTTCACTTTGCCATCGTCGAAAAGCGCCGTTTCTTGTTGAAATGTCATTTGTTCCGGTACAATATAAAAAATCGGGCTCCCACTAGGATCTCGTTGCAGCTCTTGCTTTATTTCATCTAAAATGAAATTTCCTTTTTGTATGCTGGACGCGCCTGTTATCATACGTAATGTCATCAAGTTACCTCCAAACAACTATGGTATCTTTCCTTTTTAAGAATGAAGTTATTAGGTTCATTTGGTGTTATGTATTTACCCTTACATTATTGTTCTTTCAGCCATTATAATATAAATTATACAATTAGTAACTACAAAGCTTTCTAATCCGTATACAAAGTCTCTACATTTAATAAGCGATACAAGGAATCATTTATATTTCTATTCTCGTTGTTTCTTTAAATGTTGTAGCATTTTTAATACGTTCGATTCGAGTGTCTAAAGAAAACCGAAACTGGGCAGTCCGATGAAGTTGATTCTGCATGGAACCAAAGGATATATTCACTGCAATTCGATATTCGTTATTAAAGACAATTTCTGTTCCGGAACCGTTTTGAATGGGGAATATATGTGTAATGTGAGTATGAGATAACCATGAACAGGTCTTTTTGGATGGTGAGGCAGTAGGAAAGAAATACATGCCGCTTCTTGAATCAATCGCAATGGGTGCCTTATGTGTAATATTGCTAATATTTTTCGTTCCTCTTTGCAAGCCTTCTAAATTTTGCCCATAATACTGACATGCTTTGTCCATCATTTTCGTAGGTGTGATACTGACGGAGTAATTTTGCGATTCCTCTAAAACAACTGTATGAACCAGGCCTTCTTCATTTGTCTTGCTTAAAAGTGCCATAGTCAGTGGAGTAACCTCGTAGGAGAAGTCAATACGATTATTCACTTGAATGCATCATCCTTTCAAAGTTAAAAGAACAATAATGTTAGGGATTACCTATTAATTTAACAGAAAATTCTCTAAATATAAAGCGATATGATTATTTTTAACTAATTCATCTTTACAAAAATAAGTTTTCATTCTTTTATAGTTAAAAAAGACCTATTAGAATTGACTCTAACAGGTCTCTTTATTTTATGGAACTTACTAACAACTATTCATCCAAAATATAGTTGAAATAGTTGTTTGAACGCTACCTATTCATTAAAAAATTAAATCAACAAACTCTTCTTTGGTTATTTTTCCTAAGTAATAGCTTACATCTATGTTTTTTAATGCGTTTTCTACCGCACTTTTTTCATGTTTTACGTTTTCTAATGCTTGTTCTATTTCCGTAACTTCACCTAGACCGAAAAAGTCACCAAATATTTTACAGTTTTCAATTTTTCCATTTTTCACATCTAAGCGGATATCCAAAAGACCAGAAGGGAATTTATGAGAGACTTGCTTATTATACTTCGGTGACTTCCCATAATTCCATTCCCATTTTTGGTATCTGTTGCGGGATATTTCATAAATATTGTCCCAATCTTCTTGTGTTAACACATATTCAGACACTTCTGACACATCTTTTACATTAAAAATATACTTTAAAATGAGCGATTTAAACTCTGACATCGAAACGTTATTGTCCAGATATTCTGAAATATTGGCTACTCGGCTGCGGATAGATTTAATCCCTTTCGATTCTATCTTCTCCTTTTTGACATTTAAAGCAGAAACGACATTCTCTATTTCCGAATCAAACATTAGGGTTCCGTGACTAAACATTCGTCCTTTTGTAGAGAATTGCGCATTACCTGAAATTTTTTTGCCTTCAATAACCAAATCATTTCGGCCTAACAGTTCAGCAGGGACATTCATTTGGTTTAATGCTTGAACAACGGGTTCGGTGAATTTTGCAAAGTCATGAAAACTTTCTCCATCGTCTTTCGTAATAAAACTAAAATTCAAATTACCTTGATCATGATAAACAGCTCCACCGCCTGATAAACGCCGTACTACTTTAATATTGTTATCTTCAACATAATCTGTATTCACTTCTTCTATTGTATTCTGGTTTTTCCCAATAATAATAGAAGGTTCGTTAATATAAAACAATAAATACGTATCTTCCGCCCCAAAGTTCTTCAAGACGTACTCTTCAATTGCTAAATTAACATAAGGATCAGTAATTCCTTTATTATCGATAAATTTCATATCATATCCTCCTACAGTAAGTTTATCGTTGAAAAATCGTCTTTGAAATGCCAATAAATTTTATTGGAATACAATTACTACAACTGTTCACACTCGCAAATCGGAAACACGCGTATCTTGAGGAACAGCCTTGGTCACCTCGCCCCAAAGACATTTGCTGCTTAATATTTCTGAATAATGTTACATTATTTGACGATTTCTTCCTTCTCTTATTTAAGTATAAACTTTTCACATTTATGTGCAAGTCAAATTACGTCCAAGTTAATCCTTCATATGCTAAAACAATGTCTCCATTAAATTCTTCTTGTGCTTCTTCCACTAATTGCTGATGATTTCCATAATGAGGCAAATGACTTAATAGCAATTTGTCTACATTTGCTTCTCTTGCTATGTAACCAGCCTCCTGACTTGTCATATGTCCTGCTTCATCTCCAGCTTGCCCTTTATAAAAATTGCAATCTGCTATTAGTAAATCCGCATTTTTTGAAAAAGGAATCCACGATGATTGATATGCTGTATCAGCTGTATATACTACAGTTCGTCTCCCATCTGTAATACGCATGCCATAACAAGGAACAGGATGATTTGTTTTTAGAAATCGAATAAAAAACGGTCCTAACTTTAACGTCTCTCTTTCAATATAAGGGACAGCCATCGTGTAATGATGTGTGAGAGATTCAAATGCCTCCAATGTTTCCGCATGGCCATAAACAGGTATAATTGGCGGATTATCTTGAAAATACGATTGTACTAATAACGCATGTTGTAGTACACCAATGTCAGCAATATGATCTGCATGATAATGAGATACAATAACAGCTTGCAATTCTGTTACTTTTTGATATTTTTGATAGGTTAATAACCCTCCACTTCCCAAATCAAGTAAAATACTATAATCATCTTTCTCAATCAAATAGGTTGAAGTCGCTCCTGTACTGGAAGGATACCCTCCCATGAATCCCAATACTGTTACCTTCACGTCTTTTATCCCTCCCATTTCTAATAAGTGACTCTACTATGATTATATCAGTTTTGAAATTCCATCTCTTAATATACGAACTTTTTGTCAGTCTTTATTTGCATATATGCTTATAAACTTGCGATTTTTTAATAAAGTCAGTAAATTTCAAAAATTTCTTTTATTTTTGTACCAAAACAGGTTGACAACTTATATATTGTTATAGTACACTAGGTTTAACAAATTGATAATAAGTTATTAAATATATCTAAACTATCTAAGGAGGAATTATTTATGATGAACGTACTTGAATTTTTCAGAACATTGCCACGAAAGAGATGTCACCATTGTGGAGCAGAAATGGTTGAAAAAGCTGACTGTTACGGCAATATCTGTGACTCTTGTGATCACCCTGCCCGCTAAATAACAAACTGATGTAAAGAGTTTGTAAAGGGCTGTTATAGTAAGAAAACCTTCCTTTCCGGATGAATGTAAAGCAACTATGAAATCATAGTTGCTTCTTTTTTGTTTGATATTAGAACAGGCTATAGTACAGATTTTTTTGATTAGCGACCATAGCCTGCTTTAAAAGATGTACTATAACAACTTACATGGAAACTTCTACAGTATTGGATCGTTCTCCTACTTGATCTCCAATTGGATCGTATGGCACTACATAATAATTTTTCTTCTGGAATAAATGAAATTTGTCGATTACAAATTCTGTTTCACCTGTTACTTCACCTACCTTTTTGTCTTTGTCTTCTCCTTCCGTTTTTTCATAAATTCGATATACAATCCGATCATCACCAGCATCTTCCCAGGATAATTTGGCTTTCAGCACTTTCCACCCTCCAAACGCTGTGGAACTAGTAACGTCTGTTAAAGTTGGTAAATCAATAGGCTTTTCCAACTCTTGAAGTCCTTCAGGTTTAGAAAATTGTTGAGTCATTTCTTGCGTTTGACTTAACTCCGTTAAGATTTTTTTCGTCAATTCTGTTGGCAAAGCACTACTTCCTCCTAAAGAGTGATCCCCTTCATCATTGCCCATCCAAAGCGATGTAACGTAATCTGGCGTGTATCCTGCAAACCAAAAATCATTATTTTTATTTGTAGTTCCTGTTTTCCCTGCAAGTTCATACGGATAGTATCCGGCAGTTCCCGTACCATTGGTAACTACATCTTGAAGCATTTCCGTCATCGTCCAGGATACTTGATCTGAAAAGACTTCCGTTTCTTTTAACTCAGGAGCTGCCACCGTATTCCCTTTACGATTTGTTATTTCCGTAATTGAATGTCCTTCCACATAATTTCCGCCATTCGAAAAGGTACGGTAAGCTTCCGCTATTTGAACAGGAGTTAATCCTTTTGACGTTCCACCTAATGCAATACTTAACTTATCATTATTTGTATCAAAATCGATTCCCATTTTTTGCAAATAGCTATCTGCATAATCAACACCAATTTCATTTAACAACCAAGCTGCAGTTGTATTTTTAGATTGAATCAATGCATTATATAAGCTAATCGATCCTTCGTATTGATTATCAGCATTCTTCACTTCTTTCCCATCGATTTCTTCTTTTTTATCGGGTAAACTTACGTAAGGATCGTATTCGTCTTTCTCTAAAGCAGGTCCATATACAGCTAATGGTTTTATAACAGAACCGGGCTGTCGTTGATTCATTTGAAATGCTCGGTTAAATCCTTTTTCTTCATAATCGCGCCCACCAATAGCCGCCGCAAGTTCACCGGACTTTGCATCCATCATAACAAACGAACCTTCCACACCTTCACCTTCTGGAAAATAAGCATTATTTTGAAATTGATCATATGCTATTTGCTGCGCATCTTCGTTTAAACCTGTTTTAATTTGATATCGATTTTTTTTCAATTCTTCTTCTGAAATCCCGTATTTTTCTTCGGCCTCGTGTTTAACCAAATCCACATATGCTTGGTACGCTGGATTTGATTTTCGTTGGGAGATATCTAAATCTAATTCCTGTTCACCTGCTTCTTCTTTTTCCGATTCACTAATTATATCCCCTTCGTACATTCTTTCTAACACCAAATTTCGTCGTTCCAAAGCCTTTTCAGGATGATCAATTGGTGAATATCCATTTGGTGCATTGACGATTCCTGCTAAAAGAGCCGCTTCATCCAATGTCAATTCATCAGCTGATTTATAAAAAAACTTATTCGATGCAGCTTCTATTCCATATTGCCCCTGACCAAAGTAAATCGCATTTAAATAGAGTTCTAAAATTTCATCTTTAGAAAATTCTCTTTCCAAATATAAAGCGATCATTACTTCTTTTGTTTTTCTAAGCCAAGATTTATCATTCGTTAAAAATAAATTCTTAGCCACTTGCTGAGTAATTGTACTTCCACCCTCCGCCTTGCTCCTTGAAATAATATCTTTGTACAATGCTCGAAAGATCGAACGGAAATCTAGACCGGAATGGTCGTAAAACCGTTTATCTTCTGTCATCACAAATGCATCTTGCACGTTTTCCGGAATTTCCTCTAAATCTAAAGGAAGCCTGTATTGCTCATACTCATATGATATTATCGAACCGTCTGCGGTCTCTATTGTAGTCGGAGGAGAAACTGCAAGTCTATCTTCATCGACAAAGATTCTTCCGCCGTATAAAATAATGGTATAAGCAATTAATGCTAATACAACAACCGAACCTATAGAGATGCTGATTGTTTTTAGTTTCGGCATAAATCTTTTTCCGTCTTGTTCCCCTTCTTCTGATGACTCAGTTGACTCAGTCTCAGCAGCTTTCTGTCCATACCTTTCTTGCCTTGTTTTAGGTTCTTCTGTACTATCTGTATTTGCTTCTAATTGATTCTCAATATTGTTTTCAGAATTGTTTTCAGAATTGTTTTCAGATTTTACTTCTTCATTGCGATAATGCCGTTCAGATCTTGTTTTAGGTCGCTCTTGTTTTTCTTCTTTTGTCTGATGCCTCTCTGAACGGGTTTTACGGTATTCATCTTTATTTTCTGAATCCATTATATCACCCCTGCGCTTCCCATTATACGACATTTTATAAAATAAAGTAATTTCAACCATTAATTTTGTCTATTTTAGGGAATATAATATAACATATAGAATAGGAGGGATTTTATGTACAGTTTTACGACGACTGGTACAACTGATTTTCTAAAACAAGTAGCAGAAAAGTATCCACATAAAACATTTTATTTTATGAGAAATGGGGGGACTACACTCGTTTATTACGAAGATACCAATCCAAAAAGTATTTTTGTATCCGGAAAATCTTATCAAATTCAATATGGCGACTCAGAGTTAGTAGACAAAGGATTTGTCGTCCTCGATTTTATTCCAATCACAGATGAAGAAGGTTCTTATTTTGAAGAAAAAGCAAAAAAGCAATTAAACGAACTTGCCAAAGACCCTGGAGTAACTGCTGTGAAATTATTAAGCGAGAAAGGGAACAATACATTTGTTATATTAACGCAGTGGAAAACGGAAGAACATCATGCACGTTGGAAAAAAATGTCGACAAAACAGGAATTAAATTTCGCAAAATCAGCTAAACTTCCAGCATACTTCTTAGAGAGACCGTTCACACATCATTATTATATGCTGAACAATGAGGCAGACGAACAATAAAAAAGTTCTAACTCAGTAATATGTACTGGGTTAGAACTTTTTATTAATCTACATTTTTTTCAAAGAACTTTTTAAAGTCTTCTTCACTCTGCTCGCCCACTATACGGTCAACTTCTTCCCCATCTTCGTAATGAATGATGGTCGGTGTTCCTTCAACATCGTAATAATCCATCTTATCAAATTCTAGTAAATTCATTTTCTTCATATCTACATCCATATCTTCCGCAACTGGAACAACAATCGGTGTCATTCGCTGACAATGGACACAAGTAGGACTAAAATAATACACTGTGAGGTCTTCGCCATTGTCTAATTTAGCATCTAAATCTTCTGGAGTTATAATGTTATCATATAATGGATCATCTAATAAATCGATAGTTTCTTGTTTTAATGAATCTTTGCCATACGGATTGTCGTTATTTTCTACAGCTTGCTTATTTTTTTGTGTAATAACAAATACAAGCGCAGCAAATAGCACGACAATAATAATTATAATCCAAGTCATTTTATTTTTCATTCTGCCGTTTCCCCTCTCTCTTTACAACCCAATGAAGTACAAATATAATCAGGAAAGCAATTCCTGCTAAAAAAGGAATCGTAATAAATCCAACATAATTCACATATTGCAATGTGCAAGGAACATCGCCACAAACTGCTCCACCACTGTCAAAACCGGATAATTTCTGCAGACTATAATGATAGACAGACACAAGAAAACCTAAACCGGAAAGCAACAAGCCCGGTAGTGCTATTTGTATGTTCTTTTTTACCAATGCAGCACCATAAATGATGACTAGCGGATACATGAAAATTCGTTGTATCCAGCACAACTCACAAGGGGTATAACGCATCACTTCTGAATAGAAAAGACTCCCCATCGTGGCGATTAATGTTAATATCCAAATACTGGTGAGCAATTGTTCTGCTCGTTTAGACCAACTCATTTATCGCGCTCCTAATTTCAGACTTTCTTTCCGTATTATACAAATAATCTCTGTGAAGCACAACAAAAATACAACGAATTCTTCCTTATTAATCCGGATGTAACACGATTTCCCTATAAAATCCTTTCTTAAAATGGTGAGCCTTCTTATGAATGAAACAATCCTCTATTTAAAATAAAGCAAATAAAAAGCATCTATAAGAATATAGACGCTTTTTATATGCTTTCAATTTAAGATAGATTTTTAACTTAACTTGCCCAAGTCATTTGAAATTGGACTTTTTTTATCAGTTCACGACGCTCTTCATCCGTTAATGGAATCAGCGGTAGTCGTACATCTCCTACATAAACTCCATTCATATTCAGCACTGCTTTTAATGGAGTCGGGCTTGGAGCTGAGAACATAGCATGACATACCGGCAAGATAGAACGATGAATTTGTGCTGCTGTTTGTACATCTCCAGATTCATAAGCTTGAATCATTTTTTGCATATCCTGTCCTACGATATGAGCTGAAACAGAGACAACCCCTACTCCTCCAATTGATAAAATTGGCAATGTAAATCCGTCATCTCCACTATATAAATGAAAATCATTACTCGTCTGCTCTATAATTTCAGCGATTCCGTCCAAATCTCCACTAGCATCTTTGATAGCGACAATATTGTCCACCTCATTCGCTAGACGAATAGCAGTTTTTGGCTCCAAATGACAAGAAGTTCGTCCAGGAACATTATATAACATGACTGGTAAATCTACTGCTTCCGCTATTGTACTGAAATGCTGATACATTCCTTCTTGAGATGGTTTATTATAATATGGTGTTACAAGCATAATAGCATCTACACCACGTGCTGCTGCTTCTTTTGATAAAGCGACAGACTCTCGCGTATTATTAGAACCTGCTCCTGCAATTACCGGAATTCTTCCATTTACTTCTTGTACCGTATAAGAAAATAAAGCTAATTTTTCTTCGGTAGATAAAGTCGGACTTTCTCCTGTCGTACCTGCTACAACAAGTGCATCCGTTCCATTACTGATTAAATGTTCAATTAAATTTGAAGTAGCTGTGTAATCCACTTCTCCTTGTGCATCAAACGGTGTTACCATTGCTGTTAAAACTCTTCCAAAATTCATTTACCCACACCCTTTTATGATTTTTACAAACATAAGAGGCTATGCTTTATCAATAAACACGAAATGCAACAACGAGGCTATTCGCTGCTGCAAAGAAAGTAAACGTATTTACTAACCGTGCGTAAGATAGCCCTCCATATAGTTTCCTATATGACAGTTCTGTACTTATTCAACACAGACCCAGTTCTAAGAAAATGAGTTTCTTATTACTTCGGCAAATTTCCCTTTCAATAACCATCTAAGAAGCTCATTCTTCTTCAATTATTTACTCTTGAAATCCGCGCCTCCATACTCACTATTATAGTGAATTTAGAATCAATTATGTTGTTAACTGACTGTACTATATCAAAAAATTCTTCTTTTTTCAAGGATTTTCACTGTAATATATTATATTTTAGCGTTAAGATTAAATTGGTAGCACTAATTATTCTGTAAACAATTTAAATACATTTTTAATACAGGAGGAATCATATGTTAAACGATATCTATGCTTCTATCGATCAATCTTATGACGAAATGGTGGAAATCAGACGTTATTTGCATCAGTATCCGGAGCTCTCCTTCCACGAAGAAGAGACCGCTCAATACATCGCTTCTTTTTATGAAAAATTAGGCATTCCCTACGAAACTAAGATTGGTGGAAATGGCGTAATAGCTACACTAAAAGGAGGAAAACCTGGGAAAACAATTGCTTTACGAGCTGATTTTGATGCTTTGCCGATTGATGACGAAAAAGATGTCGCTTATAAATCGACCGTACCAGGTGTGATGCACGCTTGCGGACATGATGGACATACAGCAACGTTATTAATTTTAGCCAAAGTAATGCAATCCTTTCAGGAACAACTGGAAGGTACAATTGTCTTCTTGCATCAACACGCAGAAGAAATCACACCAGGGGGAGCTAATTCAATCGTTAAAACGGGGAAACTAGATCATGTTGATGCTATTTTTGGAAATCATTTATGGGCTACAACTGACTTGGGTAAAATCGAAACAAAGCCCGGCGTCTTTATGGCAGGCACAGATCGCTTCGATATAACGATTAAAGGAAAAGGCGGCCACGGAGCTTATCCTCATGAAACGAAAGATGCTATTGTAATTGCTGCTGAGCTAATCTCTAAATTACAAACAATTATCAGCCGAAATATTGACCCCTTAAAAACCGCAGTCATAACAATAGGACAAGTCAATGCAGGTTCTTCTTTTAATGTCATTGCAGGAGAAGCAACCATCGTTGGTACGGTGCGTTATTTAGAGAAAGAAACTCAGCAAAATGTGAAAGAAAAGATGGAGCAAATTGTTTATGGTGTCTGCCAAACAAATGGAGCAGACGTTGATTATGTCTACAGCGAAGGATACCCTCCTGTCGATAATCATGCTGCAGAAACAAACCTTGTTTTTTCTACTAGTGAACAAATAGATGAAATCAACCAGGCAGTAGAAGTTTCCCCGCAAATGGGCGGCGAAGATTTCGCTTATTATTTAGAGCATAAACCAGGTGCCTTTTTCTTCACAGGAGCTAAGAAAGCTGGAAATGAAGCTCCTCATCATCACCCAATGTTTGATATTGATGAAAAAGCAATGCCTATAGCTGCCAAAATGTTAATAGGTGTGTACGATGCTTTTCAAAAACGCCATCATAAATAATTGTAAAAAACTCCTTTTCAATTTCTGAAAAGGAGTTTTACTATTTATGACATAACTTTTTAAATCATTAGCTGACTTCTTCTTTTTCCTCTTTTTCTTCCTTCATTTTTTCTTTTAAGCGTTTTGTTTCAAATACAATCACACCTGATAAACCAAGTAAACCAATTAAGTTAGGCGCTGCCATCAATCCGTTCAATACATCAGCAAGTGACCAAACAACGTCTAATTCTGAAGTAGCGCCTACGAGAATAAATAATACAAAAACAACCCGGTACCCTATAACAGCGGCTGGCTTTTTAAATAAATATTGGAAACATTTTTCGCCGTAATAACTCCAGCCAATCAATGTTGATGTAGCAAAGAAAATTATTCCAACAGAAACTAGTAACGGTCCAAAACCGCCTAAGAAAGTTCCCCATGCCTCTGCGGTCAGCGCTCCTGCTTCAATGGACGAATCCTGCCATTGACCTGACATGACTATAGTTACCCCAGTAACCGAACATATCACAATAGTATCAAATAAAACTTGCGTCATTGAAACCAATGCTTGGCGTCCTGGTAAATCTGTTCGTGCTGCCGCAGCTGCAATTGGTGCTGAACCAAGCCCTGCTTCGTTTGAAAATAAACCACGGGCAATCCCTGCACGAATCACGGCTCCTACTGTCCCACCTGCCAACGCTTCTCCACTAAATGCATATTTAAATATTAAACCAAAAGCAGCCGGCACTTGATCAAAATTAACCACGACGATTACAACCCCGACAGCTAAATAAAATACAGCCATAATTGGAACGAAAAAAGCAGTAACCCGACCAATCCACTTAATACCACCTAAAATAACGAGACCCGCTAACACCATTAATACAACTCCTGTTAGCCAAAACGGGACATTAAACGTATTGTTCATTGCATCAGCTACAGCTTTTGATTGTGTTCCATTCCCGATTCCAAATGCTGCAAATGAACCGAAAATAGCGAATAAAACACCTAACCATTTTTGTTTTAACCCATGTTCTAAATAGTACATCGGGCCACCGGCAATTTCACCTTTATGATCCTTCACACGATATTTAACTGCTAAAATAGCTTCCCCGTATTTAGTTGCCATCCCAAAAAAGCCAGCAAGCCACATCCAGAACACTGCTCCTGGACCGCCTAACACCACTGCAGTTGCTACCCCTACAATATTACCAACGCCGACAGTTGCTGCCAGAGCCGTCATTAATGCTTGAAAATGGGATATATCACCTTCAGATTTTTTATCTTGATTTTTGGAGAACACTAATTTTAAAGAATAAGGCATTAATCCAATTTGTAAAAAAGCTAAACGAAGTGTTAAAAATAGTCCCGTCCCAACAAGTAAAATCAATAAAGGTGCTCCCCACACCAAATCACTAATATAATCCAATTTTTCCGTTAATTGATCCATGACATACTCTCCTTCATTATTATTTGTATGCGCTTTCATTATACTCCTTCCTAGTTTTTTGAAAAGTCTGAATTAATAAAATAATACTGTATCTATCATTTCTTGTCAAGATATTTTATACATTTTTAAAGTTGTTTGTTCATCCATTCAAGAGGAATATGGTATATTTAAGTGAAGAACTAGAGGAAAAGGTGTGAATCATGAATAAGTGGTTTTTTATCAACGCAGGTTTGTTTATTCTGGCTACGGTGTTTGTATCTGTTCGTTATCATGGCATACATATGATTATTGGTCTATTTGGATTAGGATTTATCCTATACAACTGGACAAGACATGCTGTATTTTCTACCATTCGCACTCATAAAAATCGTCAGACTAAAATTAAATTTGCCGAGCTTTCTAAAAAAATGCTTCCCTTCCATAAATGGACTGGAACTTCTTCCCTTGTATTGATTCTAATGCATGTATTTTTTGTCATACACCGTTATGGATGGACGATATATCGAATAAAAATAATAACTGGATTATTTGCATTACTCATACTGATCTTCATGGTCGGAAGTGGTTGGTTGCGCTGGTATCGTACTACTGTAAAGAGACGCTATCTTCACTGGATACTAGGATTTGTGTTATTTTTTTCAGTACTGTTACATATATTTGTCATTTAATTTCTTTATACAGGCTAGATAATCTAATTACCTGGCCTGTATAAAAGCAAGTTTAAAATTCCATTGACTTTCTACACCTACTTTTTAATAAGTGCTGCTTGGTTTTTTCATAACAATAATGAATTAAATATTCTGAATTCAACTCTCTTTTGTTCAAGCTGCTTTATCTTTGTTCAGCTTATCTTTCTTTAATCTAATAGGAGCAATAATTAACGCTAAAATTAACAAAAGGCCTGCAAACCCTATTAAAGTATAAAGTTTATCTACAAGCACTTTGAATCCGATAAAACTAAAAACAAAACCAACAACACAAGTCATAACGATGAATCGATAATTTTTCTGTTTATCTTCCACATCGACAAAACGGGCGATAAACCCATAGAACATACTTAATCCTGTATTGAATATCATACCAAACAGCACGAAAGACATAGCTATGGATAAAATTGGCGAAATCTCTTCAAAGATTTTTAGAATTGGCAATTCAGAAGACGCAACGACATCAACTTTTGAAAAAATCGCCAAATGAGCTAACAGCATCATGACACCGATGCCTAAGCCTCCAACGAATCCGCCTATTGAAGCAATACGAACATTTTTTTCTGCTCCCCCCATTACAAAAGACATTCCTGCACCGACTGCAATATTGAAAGAGGCATAATTAACTGCTCCTATAAACCAATTAGAAAAATAATCCGGAAGTTCTGCTGTAACTGCATCCATTTCCTGAAACGAACTTTCCATGGTACCAATACTATAAATAGATACAACGACAATGGCTAGCAACAAAAATGGAGTAATACTGCCAATCACTCCAATCACTTTATCTATTTTTAAAAGCAGCGAAAGAATAATAAGAATGATTAAAATCAAACTGCCGACAAACGGTGGCAACCCAAATTGTTGATTCAAGGTAGAACCAGCCCCGGCCACCATAACTACTCCTACTCCGAAAAAAGTGAAAACGAGAATTGCATCAATAAGAAGGCCTCCCCGTTTTCCTCCAATAAAATAAATCGCTTCTTTATGTGAATCCGCTTGCAATTGACATCCTATTCTAGTCAACATCATACCTAAGTATGCAAATAATATAGCAGAAAACAGCGCGCCTGCGATTCCCCAATAACCGAAACTTGTAAAATATTGCAATATTTCTTGTCCGGAAGCAAAACCAGCCCCTACAATAATTCCGATAAATGCACTACTTATTTTCAAAATTCTAAACAAAATATACCCTCCGTTACTGCATTATTTTACACAAAAATGAAACGATGAACTTAGAAAGTCCACCGTTTCAACACGTTTTACACTTTCTTTCCTTTATGCTTGAGTTGACTTTTGGAACCGATCAAAGCGTAACTTATCAGTTGGTAAGCTCGTTTCAGATTTCTCGTTCACAATTTCTTCCACTAATTTGGCTGTTCCTGTAGCTAAACTGATTCCATCTCCTTCATGGCCTGCTGCAATGTAAAACCCTGGAATTTCTTCCACTGCAGACACAATTGGTAAATGGTCTTCAGTGAATGGACGAAAGCCAGTATAAGCACGAATCATTTTAAAATCATCCATTTTCGGAAAGAATCGTAACCCTCTTCTCGCAATCGTTTCCACAACTTGATAATCAATAGAAGTATCATAACCAACAAACTCACGGCTACTTCCCAGTAAAAAATTCTGACTTTCTGTTGGTTCAAGAACCAATGCTGCCCCATGTCTAGCAGTTCGTTCGTCTGCAATTCGTTCCCGACCAAATTTATTCATCAAGTAACCAAACTCCATCACGTTACGCATCATTACGGGCTGTTGACGGGAACCGACTAAAATATGTCCTTTACGAGGAACAATTGGAATATCTAAGCCCAACATCTTTCCAATAAACGGCGCCCAAACACCTGCCGCATTGATTACTTTGTCAGCGCGTACATTTCCCTTACGTGTTTCAATAGTAAAATCCTCTTCATTTCGTGTAATATTCGTTACTTCCGATTGTGTTTTCACGTCTAAACCAAAACCACGTGCTTTTTCAATTAATGAATAGCAGAATAAATAAGGGTTAATCAGTGAATCTGTTTCGCACTCCAATCCACCAGGAATGTCATGCGCAAAAAATGGAGACTCTTTGCGAATATCTTCCGGACTTAAAACGTTAAACTTTAAACCGGCTTCTCTTTGTGTATCCACCCAATCAGAAGCAGCTTGCATTTCATCGTCATTGTCGCACACTAAAATACTGCCTTTCACTCGAAATTCGAAAGGTAAATTTAACTTTTGTTGTAAATCGATCATTAAATCCTGACTTAGTAAAGATAATTGGCTGTCAAAGCCTGGATCCTTATCTACAATCGTCACATTACCGTCACATTTAGAGCTTGTGCCACTAGCTATATCATTTTTTTCAATAAGCACACAATCTCTACCTGATTCTGCCATGTAATAAGCAATAGCAGATCCAACTATTCCACCGCCAATAATAGCCACTTCATAATTTTCACTCATATGTAGAACCTCCAAACACCTTTTTTTTAAATCTACTATAATAATAACACAATTTTATTTATATTTTGTGTTAGAATATAATTATTGTATATATAATAACATAATTTCGCTTAGGGAGGTTTTTTTGTGGAAGATTTTGTCGTTTGTCGATGTGAAGAAGTATCTCTAAAAGAATTAGAAGAAACAGCAGAAAAATATGACTGTTCGGCGCGAGAATTAAAACTCCGTACACGAGCCGGTATGGGCTTTTGCGGTGGGCGTACATGCCGGCCTGCTGTAGATAAAGTATTAACTGAAATAACTGGTGAAAATCCAACGGACGCAGTTCCACTTAAAGTTGCACCACCTGTTAGACCAATTTCATTATCTGGACTTGGGGGTGAATCAAGTGACAAGTAAGCGAATTGACAACCATCCTGTTTTAGGAAAACTTGCTGATCAAGAAAAAGTCACCTTTCAATTTGACGGAAAGAAGTATGAAGGGTATGAAAACGATACGATTGCTTCTGCATTATTAGCAAACGGGGTGCGTACCTTAAGAAAACATGAAAATACAGCAAACCCTCGCGGTATTTATTGTAATATCGGCCATTGTTTTGAGTGTCGTGTGACAGTAAATAATGAGTCCAATATCCGAGCTTGTCTTACTCCTATTCAGGAAAATATGAATATTGAAAGCGGTAAACCGCAAGCACACCCGCTACATCCAGATAACGATACGGATGCTATCCGGACATATGAAGATTTTAAGCAACGGGAGGAGGAATAAACTCATGAAGAAAACGGATGTTGTTATTATTGGGGCTGGGCCGGCCGGTCTTTCAGCAGCTATTGAATGTAAAAAACACGATGTAGATGTTATTGTCGTCGATGAATTTCCAAAACCCGGAGGAAGAATGCTTGGCCAACTACACCAAGAACCTGATGGAGAGTGGTGGAATGGCATAAAAGAAACTGAAATACTAATGGATAAAGCTAATCAACTACATACTCCTATTAAATGCGGGGTAGCCGTTCATCATATCGAAACATTAGCCGACGGCGGGTATGTAGTCCATACAAACCAAGATAAATTTACAGCAGAAAACGTGTTAATCGCAACAGGAGCTGCAGAAGTAGCCGCGCCTATTCCAGGTTGGACTTTACCCGGAGTCATGTCTATTGGTGCAGCACAAGTTATGACAAATGTGCATCGTGTAAAAGTTGGAGAGAAAGGCATTGTAGTGGGAGTCAACGTTTTATCAGCTGCAATTGCCCGCGAATTACAACTCGCCGGAGTTGATTTACATAGTATGGCGCTACCAGCAAAAAATGCTGTATCTGAAGAACAAGCTCACCCGCAAAAAGTAATGGATGGACTTGTACGAATTGCTCATTTAGCTCCTTCCAAATTCATTCAATTCGGTAGCAAGTTTGCCAAAAACAGCCTAGTTCGTTCTATAGCAACGAAATTCTTCCCTAAAGGCGGAGTAAAAATGTGGGGCATGCCAATTCACGTGCGTAAAGCTGTTACAAAAATTCATGGCACTGATAATGTCGAAGCTGTCACGATGGCTGACGTCACAACAGAGGGAGAAATCATTCCGAATACAGAGAAACGTATTGCAGTAGATTTTGTTTGTATTGCCGGAGGACTTTACCCATTAGCAGAACTTGCAGCCGCCATTGGACTGCCATTCCAATACAGCGAAGAATTAGGTGGACATGTTCCTTTACACAATGAAGCAATGGAGACAAACGTGGACGGGATTTACGTTGCTGGAAATATAACTGGAATCGAAAGTGCAAAAGTAGCTCGTGCCCAAGGAAAAGCAGCAGGTCTATCCATTGTGAAAAACACTACCGAACATAATGTCGAAGCTGCATTACAAAATGCATTGCAGGAAGTAAACGAAACGCGACAAGCGGCCAGCATTCAATTTCATCCTCGAATTGAAGAAGGCCGGGCTGCGATTAGCCACTCATTCGAAGAGACAGCAACAAATTAAATGTTAGTATGGCATAGAAAAATGTTTGCAAATATTTAAGAACGTGTGCCTTAACTGCATTGGTACTGTAAGGAAGATGTATACTTTCTTATCCATAAACAAATGAAAGAGCATCGTGTTTCGATGCTCTTTTCTTACTAAAAAGGGTGTATTCATTGAATATTCGAGAAAAAAGTATTGTTTTCATTGGTTTTATGGGAGTTGGTAAAACCACTATTGCTAAATTGGTCGCGCAGAAATTATATCGTGATTTTATTGATATTGACCAGGAAATTGAACAAGAATATCAGATGCCAACGAGTTCGATTTTCCAGCAATATGGAGAAGAGAAGTTCCGCGCCGAGGAAAAATCGTACACTTTTCATTATTGTAAACAGCCATTGAAAGTGATCGCCTTAGGAGGTGGCGCTTTTCTCCAAGAGGAAATCCGTCAATACTGTTTAGACCATAGTATTGTGTTTTACTTAGACATTAGCTGGGAATCTTGGAAAGAGCGACTCCATATGTTAGTGGATAGTCGGCCTGTATTACAGAATAAATCAATGGAAGAAATCGAGGCGTTGTTCCAAGAACGAAAAGCAATTTATAATGAACATAACTCCAGGTTCGTGACAGATGATACCAAATCAGAAGAAGTCGCGGATTATATTATTCACTCTCTCAAGTTAGCGTGGGACATCTACGCATAAAAAAATGACTACCATGCAAGTATCAACTGAGATAATTGCATGAGATAGTCATTTTTTTATACGTGTATCACGCTGGTGGAATGAAACATGACTCGCCATCATTTCAACTAAGTAATTTCAAGCCAACTGCTCCGCCAATAATACAAGTTAAAAAGAGTAGTCGTAAAACACTTGAAGACTCTTTAAAAAATACAATTCCAATTAAAACTGCCCCAGTCGCTCCCAAACCAGTCCATATAGCATAAGCTGTTCCAAGTGGAATTTCTTGGACAGCTAAAGAGAGAAGAAAGAAACCAAAAGCAAAGGAAAGCACTAGACAAACAAACCAAAATACATTTCTAACCTTTAAAAACAAATTAATGCTTATGACGCCAAATATCTCGCCTAAACTGGCTACTACTAAGTATAACCATGCCACCTTACATCCCCTCCCCTTTCGCTTCTGAAGGGGTTGTCCATTGAATACCGACAACGCCGATAATAATGATTCCTATACAAAGAGCTTTCAGCCAAGTGAAATGTGCTCCTAAAAATAGAAAATCAATTATTGCAATCGCAGCAGCTCCACTTCCTGTAAATACAGCATATACAGTACCAGCAGGGATTAGCGAACAAGCCTTTATAACAAAGTAAAAGCTGAAAATAATCATCACTACTGTACCTGCCCACATCCAGAAGTTATCTGCATATTTAATCCCCAATACCCAAAACACTTCCACTACAGCTGCAAAAAGCACATAAAGCCAACCCAATTAAAGCAGCCTCCTTTTCTATAACACACACTTATGTCTATATGCTTTCAAAAGGCCACTTTTAGTTTATTCACTTTAACGCGACAAAATAATGACCTGTACCGTTTATAAACCAAATCAGACATTTAAATCGGTACTTTTAAGTTTATTATTTACTTAATGATTTAACAATTGGTAAAATTTCTTTTAACTTTTTAATTTCAAATGTTGGTGTCATATCAGAGGTTTCTGTTGAGTTATGGTTTAGCCAAGCTGAATCAATACCAGCGCGTGATGCCCCTAGAATATCTGTCATTAAGTTATCTCCCACCATCAATGTCTCGTGTTTTTCAACCCCAAGAAGGCTTAGAGCATAATTGAAAATCTCGACACTTGGTTTACCTGTCCCAAAATCGCCTGAAATAACAATATGGTCAAAGAACGGTGCTAATTCAGGTGATAATGATAGTTTCGTTTGTTGTAAATCTGCTGAGCCGTTTGTCAACATTAACAAAGGGTACCCTTGGTTAGATAGTTTCGTCAAAATTTCTTTTGTATCATCATACAAGTATATATGTTTTTTTCTTTCAAGAGGAAATTGTTGAGCTAACGATTCTGCTAATTCCGCATCTTCTATATCTAAATCTTTTAAGCCGTAAAACCAAGACTTGTGTCGTAAATCCGGAATGATTTCTCGTAATCGCCGAAAGTTTTCCCCTTCATCATTATAATCGCCCCACATCGCTTCAAACACTCCCGTTCCAATCCGTTTCGCAAACGCATACGTATCGTAAGTCGGGTATAATCTTTTCGCATGATAGCGCACTCTTTTTTCTAATGCTTCGGGGTCAATATTATATTGGTTCACTACTTGTTCACAAGTACTTTTAAATGCTTCATGAATACTTTTCTCATCCCATAATAAGGTATCATCCAAATCAAACATAATTGCTTTTAGCATACTAAATCTCATCCTTTTTTAAATAACATTGCTATTTAATCTTACCGATAATTCAATCCTTTGTCCATGATAAAAAAGAATATTTTATAAAAAAAAGGATAAGAAATTGACTTTTTCTGCTTGCTTTGATACCTGTTTTCGAAATAATTTCTTCTCCTCTCTCTTCTATACAAAATGTCATAAAAACTTCAGCCTTATTTCAAGTTTCATTCATAGTTCTATGGTATATTTGCTTATATAGATATTAGACGAAGAAAGGTGACCCGAGACATGAGGAAAGTACTTTTATTTTCAGCTTGCAGTATAATGGCTGTGTTGCTAGCTGCATGTGGAAAAGAAGAAATCGAAACAACCATGGATTCTGATGTAGGGGAATTTAATGCTGTAACACAAGATGAAGAAGACTTTACTGAAGAAGATTTAAAAGGAGAATGGTGGGTTGTGGATTTTATTTTCACGAACTGTACAACTGTCTGCTCTCCTATGACGAGTAATATGACTAAAATTCAAGCACAATTAGAAGATGAAGGCGTGGATAATGTTAATTTCCTCTCTTTTTCAGTCGATCCAGATAATGATACTCCCGAGGTGCTAAAAGAATACGGAGAAGAACACGACGCTGATTTTGACTCTTGGACGTTTTTAACCGGCTATGAATTTGAAGATATTGAAAAAATTTCGATGGAAGATTTTAAAAGCCCATTACAACCGCCTCCTGAAGGAGATGACCAAGTGCAACACGGTGTTCGTTTCTTTGTTATCGACCCTGAAGGAACAGTAGTCCATAGTTATATCGGAACAGAAATTGATGAAGTAGATCAACTAGTAGAAGATATGCCAGTGTTTGCTGAACAATAATCAATCTGCATTTTTATAATTCACCAAAAATACCTAGAATATTCAATTCCAGTATGTCAGAGACTCTATTATACTTATTTATTTTCACAGGAGAATCGGTACAATCTCACCTTGTGTAACCCACTATTTTTATAATATAATTCAACATTTTTCAGATTTCACTTGTTTTCTTTGTATACAAACGTTATAATATCGTTTGTATGCAAAATTGCGCCCGTAGCTCAGTTGGATAGAGCAATGGTTTCCGGTACCATGCGTCGGGGGTTCGAGTCCTCTCGGGCGCGTTTACAAAAGAAAGTCAGATTCGTTACCAGACCCATTTAATTAGTCTTATATCACAACTTATGCCATATGAATATATTTATTTCTTACCGCTAAAACAAGAAGCTATCTATTTAAAGCTTCTTGTTTTTTATTTTATATGAATTCGCTGTTTATTTTTAAAGGTAGTTAGGCTATACTTTTAATAGAAGCTTATAAATCTGAGACAAACAATAAATATTAAAGAATAAACCTATTGTTTGACCTTTATTGACCAAAGGTATATGATAGAATCATAAATTAAATATGTAAAAGTTTGAAGGAGGATATTTATATGGTTTTTGTACCGACAGTTATTGAACAAACAAACCGCGGTGAA
>DATGTM010000082.1:0-4579 GCA_035301845.1 Pseudogracilibacillus sp.
GATAAATCAAAGTCTGAATCTGATTTATCTGAAGAAGAAGCAGAGAGTTTAGTTTACGATTTTGTCAAAGACAATGAAGTAGTGGACCTCGATTTATTAGAAGAAAATGTCGTTGTTTTAAATATGGACCATGAAACTGAAGATGGGGATTATGTATTCCAGCTGTATGAAGTTAAAGACGACGGCCACGGTGGCCATACAGCCACTTACGGTTGGTATGAAATAGATGTAGAAACGAAAGAAATTGAAGAAATTATTTAACTCTTTCGTTTAATTGGAGAGAAATGAATAGTTAAACATGAAAAGATGAGCTGTAATAGCTCATCTTTTTTTACAATTATTAGACAAAAGAGTTAGACTCCATTTTATTGAAGTAATTGCTTAAGTTAGAGTAGATCCGCCCTTTGACATTATTTACATTTACACTAAGTACTTTACATAAACGAGTAAAATAATAAAGATCCAAACGATATCTACGAAGTGCCAGTAATAGGTGAAAATTTTAAATTTCTCGATAAATAAGGGAAAAGGTATTTTAATCCCGGACAACTGGATAAATAAAACAAGCATCCACCCACAACCAAATAGAACGTGAGCAGCGTGTAGGCCAACGAGCGCATAATAGGAACTTAAAAAAGAACTCGCTGAAACGCCATACCCATCATTGACAAAGCCAACGAATTCGGTGATTTCAAAGCCTAAAAACACTAATGCAAACAGAAAAGTGATGAATAACCAAGTAATAATTTTTTTGTGATTTTTCGTATGCAGCCCCTGTTCTGAAATCATAATCGTGCCACTGCTGGATAACAGAAACACAGAAGACAAAACGAGCGTTGTTATACTAAAAATATCGGCCGGTTGAGGGCCTTCTGACGAGGGAGTATAAATTAAATACGTCGTGAACAACGTCAGAAACATCACCGCTTCCACCCCAAGGTAAATAAAAAATCCTAATTGTTTATCTCTGAATAATTCTTGTTCATACGTATTCATTTAAGAAGCACCCCCTTCGTCTTTTCCATAATAATCATTTTTTTCATCCGTCAATGCCCGTAATATAAAGAAGGCAAAGACAACCGCGCCGACAACGAAAGCTGCGATATACCATTCGTAAGTCATGCAAATACCAAATACACCGAGCGTCATGGATATTAAAAACGGTATAATCGAATCGCGTGCAATTGGAGAAGAACGATGTTCATTCGTCGTCTCCATTTTCCGGTTTTCGTTTTTCGCTTTAGCGAGCGGGTTCAAATCATCGACGACAGGCATTGGCTCAAAAGTGTTTTCCGGAGATGGCGAATCGACAGTCCACTCCAGTGTTCTGCCGTCCCATGGATCTGGTCCTACTTTTTTATTTTCCCAATGTGTTTTCACTAAATTCCAGAACATGAACAGTATACTAATTCCCATCAGAAAAGCACCAATCGTACTAATGAAATTTGTTGTTGTAAAACCTTCTCCAGCGTCATACGTAAATGTTCTACGCGGCATACCGTTTAATCCTGTAATGTGCATCGGGAAAAATGTTACATGGAAACCGATTAAAAAGAGCCAGAAATGCCATTTTCCTAAGGTTTCATTTAACTTCAACCCAGTTATCTTCGGGTAATAGTAATAAATCGCTGAGAAAATTCCTAAAATAGTCGACGCTAAAATCACATAGTGGAAATGTGCTACTAAAAAGTGAGAATCGTGAAATTGGAAATCTGCGGCGGATACCGAAAGCATTACTCCCGTGACTCCTCCCATCACGAAGGAAGGGATAAACCCGAGAGCAAACAACATCGGTGTAGTAAATCGAATTAAACCGCCGCGTAATGTAAACAGCCAATTAAATATTTTAATTCCTGTCGGTACAGCAATAGTCATGGTTGTAAAAGCAAAGAAAGTATTTAACATCGGTCCCAACCCAACAACGAGCATATGGTGAGCCCAAACAGTAAATGACAGAAACGCAATCAAAATAATGGAAATAACCATGGAGGCATAGCCGAAAATACGTTTACTTGCGAATGTTGAGATGACATCTGAGAAAATTCCAAAGGCGGGAATCGCTAAAATGTACACTTCCGGATGTCCGAAGATCCAAAACAAATGCTGCCAGAACACCGGGTCCCCATCAGGACCTTGGAAAAATTTCGTATCAAATAAACGGTCAAACATTAGTAAGTACAAGCCTATTGCCAGCACCGTAAATGCCAGCAAAATCATGAAACTAGTGACGAGTGTCGCCCAAGAAAAAAGCGGCATGCGCATGAAACTCATGCCCGGCGCTCGATGTCGAATGACCGTCACCATTAAATTCAGCGCTGTAAAAATAGTTCCCAACCCTGAAATCTGCACTCCGAAGACATAAAAATCTGTATTTGCATCCGGCGTAAATAATGAATTGGACAGCGGGGCATATCCTGTCCACCCAATTGCTGGTGCACTATTTAAAAAGAATGCTATGTTAAATACAATTGCTCCAGACAAGAACAACCAAAAACCGACCGCATTTAAGTAAGGGAAGGCTAAATCACGCGCACCAATCTGAAGTGGCATGGCAACGTTCATCAACCCCAGTAACATCGGCATTGCTGCAAAGAAAATCATCATCGTTCCGTGTGTTGTAAACACTTCATTGTATTTATCAGCCTGAAAGACCCAAAAGTCATTATTCGGCGAAATCAATTGCATACGGATAAATAAGGAATCAATCCCGGCACGCAAGAAGAAGATAAACCCAAATAGGATATACATCGTGCCTATTTTTCGGTGATTAGTCGTTCTCATATATTCCCAAATCACCGGAAGCTTCCTTTTTTTCAATACCCAAATTATTACTAAAATTCCAGCAATCGCAGTGAATATCCAGGCAGCTATCACATCTGATGGGGCATCGGCAAGATTTTCAAACATTTCCATTGTATCGATCCTTTCTGCCGTTTTATTCTATAAGTCATCTAAATAATCTTCGTACTCATCCTCAGAAACTACTTCGACATCAAACGTCATATTGGCATGTTGTGCCCCGCAAAATTCCGCACATTTCCCTTCGTACTCTCCTTTTTCCGGATTTTCAATTCGGTAGGTCAATGTTTCGTGCGGATACAAGTCAACTTTCCCTGCTAACTCAGGTATCCAGAATGAATGGACAACATCCTCAGATTTCAAGTGAAATATTGCAGGTTCTCCCTCTGGAAGCACCAGCTTATTTGTATCTTCTTCTCCATTTTCATACTCAAAATCCCATTGAAACTGCTTTCCCGTTACATTTACCTCTACCCCTTCTGCATCTTGAAAAGCTTCCGTTCCTGGAGATTGCTCAAAAGTAATCCGAGCAGTCGGAATCGCTAAAATAATTAATAAAATAATCGGGATGATTGTATATGTGAATTCTAAACGCTTATCTCCTATCACATCAACAGGAATTTCATATTTGCGTTTTTCTGTATATCGATACTTTATGACAAACCACGTGAATAAAATAAACACGACAATAAGCACAAGAAACATAATAGCTAAACTTAACCAAATTAAATACGCCTGATCTTTCCCTGTATCACTTTTCGGGTCAAGCACCGTAATTTGACTACAGCCCGCTAGTAAACTAATCCCGGTAAGCATTATAATGAAACCAATTCGCTTCATGTCAGAACTCCTTTCTTAACCGTATGCAAAGTCACTTTATGATAGTCAATTCCTTTTGTTGCAGGTTCTTAAACATTTTATTTTAATTTTTAAATAGTTTTCTAATGCATAAAAAGGGTATAGAACTCTAGATAATCAAATAAAGCTGATTTTCTTAATCACTTTCTGTAAAGGAGTTGTAAGCTGATGTTATGGACCATATTGGGAATATTGATCGTTTTATGGCTGATTGGTTTTATTTTTAAAATTGCGGGCGGACTAATCCATTTATTATTGCTTTTAGCTGTCATCATTTTGATCATCCGCTTCATTATGTATCTTGTCGATGCATAGCATTTCTCATAAAAAAATTGGGTATCCCCATGGAAGAACCCAATTTTTTTATGATATTCTCTAATACATTTCGCCTTGTCGTGTATGCGTTTCTTCAAGCAACTCCTGATCCGGATCGAAATAATCTTCATTATATTCTGCTATAAATTCACCGTCCTCGACATATCCTGCTCCCCAAGTAGGGTCGAGCACAATCCACTCATCATCTATATCTGCTTCCACCCAAGCATGGCGCACTTCAGCGTGTCCTTCCACATAACGAGCAGGAATACCAATACTACGTAATAAAGCAGTAGTTAAAAACGTGTAATCCTGACAAATACCAACACCTGATTCCAACGTTTCTATAGCACTGTCATCCAGATCAAAAACATCTTCCTCATATTTCTCTACATCATAATCCGTATGTTTAGCGACATATTCGTAAATCGCTTTGGCTTTCTCTCGGTCATCTTGCAACCCTTCCGTTACTTCTTCCGCTTTTTCCACAATTTCCGGATCATCTGATTCTGTCCCGCGAGAAGGTAAGATATCTCGTTTATCTTCTATATCTTTCACCGTATGGTTTACCGATAATACACCTGTATAATAAAACGTTGACCCTTCT
>DATGTM010000083.1:0-6640 GCA_035301845.1 Pseudogracilibacillus sp.
TGTCTGACGGATGCACTGATTGTTTTATTTAAATTTGCTGTCTCGCAGTTCACGATTCGATTCACCGAATTACGCATATCCCGCACAATTCGAACATCTTCAAATTTAAATAATGCATTCATTGCCCCAATCACATTTAAGAACTCTGTTATTTTTTCTGCTTCTTTCATATATACAATAAAGCCATTCCTTCTTTGCAATTCACGGGCGTGAAGTTCAAAATCTGCTAACAGCATATATAAAAAATGATTATGTTCAGCATCAACATTAAACATTTCTAAATGATAAGAAGATGTTTCCGGATTATTAATCGACCCTCTCCCCAGAAAAGCACCTCTTAAATAAGCTTTTTTACAATCCTCATGCGTAAACACTTCTGTTGAAGGATAAGTTTCAAAACCGTCTTCTTCATACTCGATTTGTAATTGTTGCAGTAATTTTTCCACTCCGGTCCTCATACGCACAATATAAATATTATTCTTTTTAAGCTTCATTTTTTTACGGACACTGATTTCAACCGCAGGCATATTTAATTCTTTTAATAGGCTAAATATACGTCTAGCAATTGCCGGACTTTCTGTTTGAATGTCTAAGGCTAAACGATCGTTCGTAGCAGAAAGCAGTCCATTCATTCGAATCAATGCACTTATTTCAGCTTCTACGCAACACTTATCTGCTTCAATCATCGTTAATTCTTTTTTTATTTCAGAGGTGAATGACATTTTTTTCTTCCTTTATTTCTGTTTTATTTTTGCGCTAAATGAAATAATATTTCTGAAAGCACTTCCGGGTTATGCCTTATAACGTTGTCTGTATACTCGATGACATCTTTTTCGATCACTTTTAACTCGTAAGATTTTAATCTTTCTCTGTCATAAGGAACGGGAGCAGAACTCTCTTCTTTATATAAAGCTAATACGTGCTCATCAATTGGCTGATCATGTACGATAATCGAATCAATCGTATTGTTTCCAATATGATGATATATGGCTTCAACATGGTCGGCTGTTGTATAATGTTCTGTTTCTCCTAGTTGTCCCATAACATTGCTTACGTAAACAACTTCCGCTTTCGTTTGTTTAATCGCTTCCGTAACGCCACCAATAATCATATTCGGTAAAATACTAGTGTACAAACTTCCAGGGGAAATAACTACTAAATCAGCTTCTTGAATAGCTTGTACCACCTTCGGATTCGGAGATATCTTTTCGGGAGTGATGAATATTTCTTGTATTCTTTTATTTTTAACAGGGATGTTGGATTCGCCTGATACAACAGTGCCATCCATTAACTTGGCATGTAACTCAATTGATTCATTTACAATTGGAAAAATAGAACCTTTCACACAAAATAAATCCGATACTTTATCTACTGCCTCATAGAAATCGCCTGTTAATGTATTCATTGCAGCAATGACGAGATTTCCCACAGAGTGATTACTTAATTGATTTTCCACGTTAAAACGATGTTGAAACAATGCTTTAAGTTCATCATCCACCTGGGCTAACGATGCAATTACTTTTCGTATATCGCCAGGAGCAGGCATATCCATTTCTTTACGAATTTCCCCTGTACTGCCGCCATCATCAGCAACTGTCACAATTGCAGAAATCTCAAGTGGATATTCTTTAAGGCCTTCCAAAAGAACGGGCATTCCAGTTCCACCGCCTAATACAACCACTTTGGGCTGGCTTTCCTTTTTCATATTAATGTCCCTTTCTTTTTTCAATATCGCGATGTGTAATATGCGATTGCACTTTTTCTCCGAGCATTTTATGATAATACTCAGCTAACGCTACTGAACGATGCTGCCCGCCTGTACATCCAATTGCAATGACAACTTGTGATTTTCCTTCTTTTTTATACTGCGGCATCATAAAAAAGAATAAATCCAATAGTTTTTCGTTAAATGTTTTCGTCTCTATCCATTTAAAAACATACTCTCTCACTTCTTCATCGAGTCCCGTCAAAGGACGCATCGATGTAATGTAAAAAGGATTTGGTAAAAACCGGACATCAAATACTAAATCCGCATCGATTGGAATTCCATACTTAAATCCGAATGAAACGAAATGAACAGAAAATACTTCTTCTTCGTCTTCTGCATATATTTGGTTAATTTTTTGACGTAATTGTTTAGGAGCTAAATCAGTTGTATCGATAATATTTTGGGCTCTGCCACGTAATGGATCTAATATCTCACGTTCTTCTTGGATACCTTCTAAAGGCAATCCGCCAATATCTAACGGGTGTGAGCGGCGTGATTCTTTATAACGGCTAACAAGCTTTTGATCTTCGGCGTCTAAAAATAAAATATGTTCTTCGAGCCAATCTTCCGCACTAATCAGATCAAACGTTTCTTGCAGCACACTAAAAAATTCACTGCTTCGCAAATCAATCACGAGAGCAACTTTTTTTATATTATTAGCTGAGTCTTTCATAAGTTCCAGGAACTTAGGTATTAATGTTGGAGGTAAATTATCAACACAATAATATCCTAGGTCTTCGAAACTTTGAATTGCTACTGTTTTACCAGCACCTGACATACCTGTAATAATTACTAATTTCGTTTCCGTACCTACCACTACATCCACCCTTTCTACAAGTAACTTCTTCTATTATACCTCATATAGACAAAAGCAACAAAAAAGCAGTTCTTCATGTTAAGTAAATAGAGGAGAAAAGCTTTATTTTCCTCTAGTATAAATACATCAAACATGAAAAAGCACAGGCTTATTACAGCCTGTGCAAGCAACTAATTTATTAAAGGGGGTCAATTAGTATATATCCTACTATACACTTTTTTTATTGCCGTTATATTACAAGAGAATTAAAAAGCATTAACGAATTATTAACACCTTTTACTTACTGGACAACAGAAGAAGTTTCTTCAATATACTTCTGTGCCATCTCAGCTGCTATACTTCCATCACCAGTTGCTGTTACAACTTGACGTAAATCTTTCTCACGAATGTCACCAGCTGCATAAACTCCTGGAATTGCAGTTTCCATATTTTCATTTGTTTTAATATATCCCTCATCATCCAATAAACCGAGTGACGCAAACGGTTCACTTAACGGAATCATACCAACATAAATGAAAACACCGTCTGTTGGCAATTCTTGTTTTTCTCCTGTTTTAACGTTTTTCGTTGATACAGAAGCAACCTTGCCATCTTTATCATTAATTTCTTCAACAATCGTGTCCCAAATGAAATCCATTTTTTCATTTTGAAAAGCTCTGTCTTGAATAATCTTTTGAGCACGTAACTCATCACGACGATGGATAACCGTTACTTTATCTGCAAAACGAGTTAAATACATGCCTTCTTCTACCGCAGAGTCTCCTCCACCAATTACATATAATTCGCGGTTTTTAAAGAATGCACCATCACAGACTGCGCAATAGGAAACGCCACGACCGGTTAATGTCTCTTCTCCTGGCACTTCTAATTTTTTATATCTTGCTCCTGTCGTAATAATTAACGTTTTTGTCTTATACGACTTGTTTCCTGCATGGACTTCTTTATAATCGCCATGATCTTCTACATCTTTAATTTCACCATATGCATATTGAGCGCCGAATTTCTGTGCATGCTCAAACATTTTAGTAGATAGCTCTTGTCCTTTAATCGTTTCAAAACCCGGATAATTTTCAATATCTTCTGTATCCGCTACTTGCCCTCCTGGCATACCTCTTTCTAAGAGTAGCGTGTCTAAATCTGCTCGCGAAGCATAAACAGCTGCGGTCATTCCTGCAGGTCCTGCTCCAGCAATAATCACATCATATATATGTTCTTCTGACATGTCGTACCTTCCTTTCTTACCCATATTGAATGCTCAGCTTGCATGCAATGTTTTATCTATATACTAGCTTATTAGATAAGTTGCTCAACGTCTATATATATGCTCAATACTGATCAATCTTAACATGAGAATGTTCAAGATTCATTCAATATTATTTTCCGGGGGGTTTTTTTCTTTTTTAGATATTTGCTGCATTGGATTACCACCAACAAATTCTCCCGGTGCTACATCTTTATTCACTAATGTTTTCGCAGAGACGACCGCTCCGTTGCCAATGGTCACTCCTGGTAAAATAGTGGTGTTTGCTCCGATGAGTACATCATCTCCAATTATGACTTGCCCTAACCGATACTCTTCGATTAAGTATTCATGAGCAAGTATCGTTGTATTGTAGCCTATAATCGTATTACGACCTACTTGTATCATTTCAGGAAACATGATATCCGGCATGACCATAAGAGCGAAAGCTGTATCATCGCCTACTTTCATGTTTAAAAAAGTTTTATACAACCAATTTTTCATTTGTAAAAAAGGGGTATAGCGAGCAAGTTGAATAACCAAGAAATTCTTCATTACTTTCCAAAAAGGAACTGTTTTATAAATTTGCCATAATGAATTTGAATTGGTAACTTTATATCGTTTTGTCCTTCGCATCAACGAACACCTCAGTCAATTCTAATAAATCTGCCATATTTTGCAGCATGTAGGTCGGTTGATATGTTTCTAAAAATGAAGCCCCCTTTTGACTCCAGGCAACTCCTGCTGTTTGTATAGAAGCGTTTTTACCTGATTCGATATCATGATAATTGTCGCCAACCATTAAGGTATATTCTTTTATGGCGTTCATTTCATGCATTGCTTTTAACACAGGCTCCGGATGCGGTTTTGCTTGTTCGATATCATCAAATGTTATAATCGTGTTAAAGTATTTCATTAATCCAGTAAACTCTAAGCCTAATTCTACACCACTTCGCTTTTTGGTCGAAACGATCCCCATATCTATCCCGCGATGCTTTAATTTTTCCAAAGTCATTTTAACTTCCGGAAATAATTTTACGAAAAGGTTGTGATTGGCCAAGTTGTGTTCTCGGTACGTTTGAATCATTTCGTCAGCGGCTTCTGCATGCAACTTCTTAAACGTCTGCTCCAGCGGCGGTCCATTAAATTGCTTAATTTCTTCATCAGAAAACTGGTAACCATATACATCGAAAGTGTGCTTAAAAGATGCATGAATCAAAGCATTCGTATCGATTAACGTTCCATCTAGATCAAATAAAATTGTTTTAATATTCCTCGACAATAGTATTTCTCCTTTTTTTCTTTTCTACTTTATTCCAAACGAAGGATACAGCAATCGTTAAGAAGACAGCAGTAATAAATCGCACAGCTAATAACGGCCATACTGGAATACCCAAAGGGATAAAAATGACGGTATCTTCCACTACAGCGTGACAGGTTACTAAAAAAAGCAAAGCTAACGTCATATCCTTTTTCGAGACCCCATCTTCCTCCACTGCTTGAATCATAACGCCCGCTCCAAAAGCTAGACCAATCGTCAGACCAGTAACTAGCGTAAAAGAAGTATTCTCCCGCATTCCTAATAATTTAGTAAACGGCTGAAAGACATTGGAGATGCTTTGTAACCAACCAAGATCTCGAAAAAATTGCATCGCTACCATTAATGGAAAAATAACTAGAGATAATTGAATAACTGCAATGACTGCAATTTTCACACCATACCAAATAATTTCACCCCATCCTGTTAAATCAGCCTGGGATGAAGCAATTAATCCGTATTGGGCCTCTGCTGACCCCCCATCCCAAACAAGGTTGATGACAAGGGCTGCAATAAGTGCTAAAGCAATTCGTATACCTGAAATAAGCCACCAGCTTACGCCAGTTCGAGATGCTACAGCAGATTCAATAAATAAATTATGCGAAAAAGACAACATAATAGCCAGGATAAAAACTTCTTTCACCGTAAAATCGAACGAAACAATCGCACCAATACCAGCGTATAAATTAAGGGTATTACCAAGCACAAGAGGCATTGCAGCTTCCCCGGGCAAACCGATAAACTCCATCAAAGGAGACACAAAGCGAATAAACCAATCCAGTACTGGCGTGAATTGTAAAATAGTTACGATTACAGTAACAGGGAACACAATTTTCCCTAATGTCCACGAAACTAGAACTCCTTGTTGTAGCCCTTTTAACACCGTCTGTCTCATGTCACATGAATCCTTTCTGTTCTTTAAAGTTTGCTGCCATCATAGCGCCTGTTGGATAGCTTACTTTTACGGCGGTACCAAATAACCACAATCGCAAGAATAATAAAGACAATCGAAATTAATTGTGCTTGCCGTAATGGACCAAAATATAAGCTATCTGTTCGCATGCCTTCGATAAAGAAACGACCAATAGAATACATAATAAAGTAACTAAGGAATAATTCTCCTCGAATTGGATTGTATTTTCTAAGTAAAATCAAAATAACAAAGACAAGTATATTCCAGACTGATTCGTATAAAAATGTTGGATGATACATGACTCCTTCAATACACATCTGATTCATAATAAAATCTGGCAAATATTGATGAAATTGCTCATACGTCTGTGTCGAAATCGGCCCACCATGAGCTTCCTGATTCATAAAGTTACCCCAACGTCCAATTGCTTGGCCAAGTATTAAACTTGGGGCAACGATATCAGCTAATTGCCAAAAAGAAACTCGTTTCACCCGCGCAAACACTATAGCAGTTAGTATAGCCCCGATTAACGCGCCATGAATCGCGATACCGCCTTCCCAAACTGCAAAAATACTCCACCAAGG
>DATGTM010000084.1:0-11369 GCA_035301845.1 Pseudogracilibacillus sp.
GGGTTTGTTTTCCAAACCATCCCTAGATTTTTCTCCCAAGCAAGCAACCACAAGTTTTGAATCATGCTTGCTGTTGCTCCATAATTCTCTTCCCATTGCTTTTGAACCTCTGGTTCTTCCATCACGACAGCGAGAATAGCGTTCGGTTCATTCATATATTCTTCCCGGTTTTCCTGCTTTTCTTCTGGATACGTGCTGGCGACTTTCTTAGCAAAAGCGGGAAGTTCTTCTTGTGAAATAAACACAAAACGCCAAGGCTGACGCATTCCGTGGGTTGGTGCCCAAACGGCATCTTCTAATAGCTCGCGAATGGTTTCTTCTTTTACTTTTTTATCGTTATAATCCTTTTTGACAGCGCGTCGCTCCCGGATTACTTGTGCTATATTAGAATTGTTGTTTGCTTCCATTTTATTTCCCTCCCTGTATGTTAAACTTTTTATATGTCATAAAAAGACTATTTATACCATACTAAATTATAGCGAAGGCACAGTTGAATAGCAAATGACTTAGCATTTAACCTGTTTTACTGGAGAAAACCGCATACACGCCAGATTTGATCTCATTGAAACTGTTATTATTATGCCAATTTTACTCCCCCTTTTTTATTCAAATGTCAGTGCGGAAATGACGTATAACTACAGGATTTATTCGCCTGTAGAAGAGAACGGATTACGTTATAACATGACGGATTGGTTATCCCCCCCGACTTTTAAAATAAAATTTCCCTTATTTTGTTTTTTCTTGCAATTTAGAAAAGATAACGTATGATAAATTCATAAGAAACGACGTTCAAGGTGTACTATGTATGCTTGAAAAATGAATGCGGTATCACATGTCGGGGGAGACGCTTTGGACAGCGATATTTTTTCAATTTTATGTGAAAATATTCACAATCAAATGTTTTTTCAATACAACGAAAAGGAAGGAAGAGATGATGGCAGCTTATTTACAGAAAAAAGGCATTTCTTTATCGGCGAGGGAATATATTATTACGGCTTTAAGTTACATGGCTTTAGGGTTATTTTCTTCTTTAATTATTGGACTAATTATAAAAACCATTGGTGAACAGCTATCGATCGCTTCATTTATTGAAATGGGCGAGTTTGCGATGGATACGAAAATAATGGGTGGCGCGATAGGTGTTGCGATAGCATATGGTTTAAAAGCTCCTCCTTTAGTGTTGTTTTCAGCTTTGTTTGCTGGTGCATTTGGTGCAGAACTAGGCGGTCCTGCAGGAAGTTATGTAGCAGTCTTGTTTGCTACAGAAATCGGAAAATCTGTTTATAAATTGACGAATCTGGATATTATTGTAACCCCATTTGTGACGATACTTGCTGGATTTTTTACAGGGAAATTCGTTGGAATCCCGGTGAATCAATTCATGGTCTGGTTCGGAGAGGTTATTAACTGGTCGACGGAACAGCGGCCGTTTATTATGGGAATCCTGGTGGCGGTGTTAATGGGATGGGCACTGACCGCTCCGATATCCAGTGCTGCGATAGCGATTATGCTCTCTATCGATGGTTTAGCGGCAGGGGCAGCGGTAATTGGCTGTTCTGCTCAAATGGTCGGCTTCGCTTTTCAAAGCTACAAGGATAATGGATTTGGTGGATTCTTAGCTCAAGCGATTGGTACATCTATGCTGCAAGTGCCGAATGTATTAAAAAAACCAATTATTATCATTCCTCCGACAATTGCCAGTGCGGTTACAGCGCCCCTTGCGACTGTTTGGCTGCAAATGGCAAATAATACAGAAGGAGCAGGTATGGGAACGAGTGGGCTTGTTGGGCAAATTATGGCGTTTGAAACGATGGGTTTTACAAGCGGAGTATTCGCTTCGGTTCTTCTGTTGCACATTGTAGTTCCAGCGATAGTTAGTGTTGCGGTTGCAAGTATATTTAAAAAGTGGAATTGGATTAAACCAGGGGACATGGTCATTTATTATGGATAATTGTAATACAAAAAATCAAATTTATTTAAATTCACGAAAAGGGGATGCAAACATCTGTCGTTATGATATACAATAATGAGTAATGGTACTTACGAAACAGAAGATCAGCTTATACTCGACTGTATGGTGAGTACACAAGCGAACAGATTTTGTATAAATTATCTTTTTGAACGAAAATAACAACGTCTGTCGTTTACTAAAAAGAAGGATAACAGAGAGGAAGGATTGCTAATGAATCCATTTATGGCAAGAGCAGTGGAATTAGCTGCAGAGAATGTTCGAGAGGGCGGGCAGCCATTCGGTGCGGTCCTTGTGAAAGATGAAGAAATTATTGCAGAAGGCGTCAATGAATTACATGAAAAATATGATATTAGCGGACATGCCGAGTTGATCGCCATCCGGAAAGCACAACAAGCACTACAAACCCATGATTTGTCAGGATTTACTATGTATGCAAGCGGTTGTCCTTGTCCAATGTGTCTCACCTCTATGTACATGTCAGGCTTAGAAGATATTTATTATTGTGCGTCCATTGAAGAAACTGCTGCTGCAGGGCTGGGAACTTCCGGAAAAATTTATCAAGACTTACAAAAACCGAATGAAGAACGAGCGATTACGATGAAACAAATTCCACTCGAATCAGGAAAAGAAAACCCGATGGATATGTGGAGAAAGAGGCAATAAAATGATTGAACATATTGAACGACTAGCAAAATTAGCTCTCGAAAGTGGCAGAGAATATTCAAAAATTCGAGCTATAAAGCAAATCGAAGGCGGGTCCATCAACGATTCTTTTTACGTGCAAACCGAAGAAGCGGAGTTTTTTATGAAGTTTCATGCCAATTCTCCGCCTGGTTTTTTTAAGAGTGAGTCGACAGGGCTCCGGTTAATTAAAGAAACCAATACCATCTCTGTTCCCAATCACTTATCTTATTCCGATCAACAGGGAAATGCATTTTTACTATTGGAATGGATTGAAGGGAAGAAAAACGCTGACACAGAAGAAATCTTGGGACAGAAGCTAGCCGAATTTCATCAGTGTACTAGTAATATGCACGGGTTTCATACGGATTCATATATTGGTCTTTTAAAACAGCCGAATGAACTGAATGCAAGCTGGCTGGAATACTACCGGAATAAACGTTTAACGCCACAATTGGAGATGGGGATACATAGCGGATTTATTACAGGAGAACGCAGAGAAAAGCTCGAAGTTTTAATCTCCTCGTTAGAAAAATGGATTCCGAGTGATGTCACTCCTTCCTATTTACATGGGGATTTCTATGTAGGCAACTGGATTGTCGGTCCTGGTGGAGAACCTTATGTTGTGGATCCGTCTTTCTTGTTCGGTGATCGTCATTTGGAGCTTGCTTTTAGCGAATTATTTGGCGGGTTTTCTGATACATTTTATGAAGCATATCAGGAAGCTTACCCGCTTGAAATGGAATATGAAACGTTAAAGCCTCTCTATCAATTGTATTATTTGCTTGCCCATTTGAATTTGTTCGGAGAAACATATGGGCCACCCATTGACCGTATTTTACAACGATATATCGGGACGGTATGAATCAAATCACACCTCTAAACTGTAAAAAAAGATATAGTTGGAGTAGAATAGAAAGAGGTTTGGAGGCTGTTTGGTGATGGGTTTATATGATATCCTTTTATTTATTCATGTTTTTTCAGCTATACTTGGTTTAGGGCCGGGCTTTGTAATGATTTATGTTGTAACCAAAGCAACAACCATGACTGAATTGCGGCATGCTTATGTCATCCGCAATCGAATTCATATCTTTGTTATGGTAGGAGGAACTTTATTACTGTTAACAGGTATAGGTATGGGGCTTTTACGTCCTGCTTTGTTTCAAATGATTTGGTACGATGCGAGTCTTGTATTATTTTTACTTGCTCTTGCAGCAGGGCCAGTTGTTTTATCTCCGCTCTCGAAGCCGATTAAAACATTGTTATACAATTATCCGGAGGGCGAAGAAGTTATTCCGGAATCGTACGAGAAATTAGCTAATCAATTATTTTTATATGAGCGGATAACGAATATAATTTTTATCGTGATTATTGCACTTATGATTTTAAAACCATTTTAACAGAGGTGTCAGATTGAAAATTAAAGAATATGATGGTCTGATGCAGCTAGAACTTACCGTGCAATTGGCAGGGCAATCGTTAACTGTTTCTGCTTTTTATCTGGACGGTTTATTAATAGATACAGGGCCTTTTAAAAAAAGATCAGACATGTTGGCTTTATTAGAACAATGGGAAATTGATCACATTATTTTGACGCACCATCATGAAGATCATACGGGACTTGCGCGGTGGGCAACCCATCATTTGAAGATTCCGGTTTATATGCATGCATTAGGGGTGAAGAAGGTGAGGAAACGAGCACGTCTCCCGCTTTATCGACGCTTGTTTTGGGGGAAGCGTCCCTCTTTTCAAGCTGAAGAAATTGGCAAATCCTTTCGTACAGCTCAGTATACTTGGGAGGTTATCTATACTCCGGGACATGCAAAAGACCATATAGCTCTTTATAATAAAGAAAAGAAATGGCTGTTTGGCGGCGATTTATTTGTTCAAGCCACACCGAAAAGCGCTTATCGTTTTGAGTCTATCCCCGAGATGATTCATTCCCTGCGTCGAATTTTATCGTATGATTTTGACGTATACATCTGTTCTCATCAGGGAATACTGGAAAATGGCAGGGCACAAATAGAACGAAAATTACATTATTTAATACATATGCAACAAGAAGTTCTGCATTTATATAATGAGGGGAGAACTCTGAAACAAATACAAAAACAATTACTGCCTAATAAACATTTTATGCATTACATTTCTTTATTTGAAAATTCACCGAAGCATTTCATTCGTTCTGTGCTTGAAGGATTTTAAAAAACCATCGCTTCTCTTAAAAAGAGTTGCGATGGTTTTTTCCTTTTAATCAACGTCAAAGTATTCTTCTAAAGTAGCCTCGTTTTCGTAGATTGTTTCGGCTGCTTGTTTGCCGACATAACGAATATGCCAAGGCTCATATTGGTATTGTGTTATATCCTCTTTCTCTTCTGGATAGCGAATAATGAATCCAAATTCATGTGCGTGATCTTTTAACCATTTTCCCTCTTCTGTATCAGCAAAATCCTCGTTAATATCGAAGTCGATGTCTTCCGAGGTCACATCCATCACTAACCCAGTTTGATGTTCACTTTCTCCTGGCCTTGCACTATACGTATTCGCTTCATCTTCTCCGTGTTCTTCTGCATACGATTCAAACAATTCAACTTGTCGATCATAAGAACGGAATCCGGATTGTCCCCAAATAGAGACGCCATCTTCTTCTCCTGCTTCGACTAAATCTTCAATAGCATCTGCAGCAACTTGTCTTAAATGCTTCTTCGGAAGATCTTCGTCAAATGGAAACGGGATGTCCGGCGTGACTAAATCCTCTGGTTCATAATCTTCTGGCAATGCATGTTCTTTATTCGCGATGGCAAGTACATCATAAGGATTCTCCACCTCATCTGGATATGCGTCCGGCTGCTCCGGTTCATCTAGTTCTTTCCCGGGCTCTATTGTTTCTTCGTCATCCAATACTGTCTGGATAAATGTTTCGGTTTTGTCATCATACATACCGGTAATAGTTAGCTCATCCTCTTGCTGTAACTGAATGTCGGTTAGAGCCCAAGTGGTTAAATCATCAAAGGTGCCGGTTGCCTCTACAGGATAATCGATTTCTTGTAAAACTTGCTGCAAGGCTTCGACCTCTTCTCCTTCATCTTTCTTTTCTAAAGGAGCTTCGGGGAGGGATGCTGTTTCTTCTTGCTCCATGTTTTCATTCGCTGCTTCATTGTTGTCTTTGGAATCTGTTTCGTTAGTGTTAGCAGAACCGCAAGCAGCAAGTGCAAAAGCAAATACGATAGCAAAACTGATTCCCATCCATTGTCGTTTCATCATGAACATTCCTAGCCTTTCTCTTCGTAAGATTAACTATGTTTTTCAACAAATAATTTACTAATACCAATAATGGTTTGGACTGCTTTTTCCATATCGTCCACCGAAATAAATTCATATTTACCATGAAAATTCCGTCCGCCTGTAAATAGGTTAGGTGTAGGTAAGCCTTTGTAAGAAAGCTGTGCACCGTCTGTCCCGCCGCGAATTGGTTCCATAATTGGGGTGATATCTAATTGCTTCATGGCTTTCTCTGCAATTTCTACCACTTCAATCACCGGTTCTATTTTATCGCGCATATTGTAATATTGATCGTGCATCTCCAAAGCGACTTTTTCTTTCCCGTACGTTTGCTGGAAATTTTCAATGGTTTGCTCGACAAACTGTTTACGGTGTGCGAACAGTTTCTCATCAAAATCACGTATAATATAGATGAGTTCAGCCTTTTCGACATCACCGTTACATGAGAGCAGATGATAGAAACCTTCTCGTTTCTCCGTGAATTCCGGTGCCTCCTCTGGTGGGAAACGATCCGCAATCTCCATAGCAATCTTAGATGCATGGATCATTTTACCTTTCGCGGTTCCCGGATGTACGCTGTTTCCATAAACTGTGATTTTAGCTGCAGCAGCGTTGAAACTTTCATATTGCAACTCGCCAAGTTCTCCTCCGTCTACGGTGTAAGCAAGGGAAGCCCCGAAATCTTCGACAGGAAATTTATGCGGGCCACGGCCGATTTCTTCATCAGGAGTGAATGCTACGCGAATAGGACCATGAGGGTGTTCCGGATGCATGATTAAATATTCCATAGCGGTCATAATTTCGGCTATACCTGCTTTGTTATCTGCACCTAATAATGTTGTGCCGTCTGTCGTAATTAAGGTGTGGTTTTCGTAATCTTTTAATTCGGGATATTCAGTTGTTTCCATTACAATATTTTGGCTTTCATTTAATAAGAGGTCTTTGCCGTTATAATTCTGCCAAACTTGAGGTTGAACGTTTTTCCCTGTGAAATCTGTCGCTGTATCGACGTGTGCCATAAAACCAATAGTAGGGATGTCTTCTTCTGTGTTGCTTGGCAGAGTGGCCATCACATAACCATTATCATCCATCGTTACATCTTCCATACCGATTTTTTGAAGTTCAGCAACGAGATGTTTTCCTAACTTTAATTGTCCTTCTGTGGTGGGGGTTTCTTGACTTGATTCATCAGATTGTGTATCAATTTTCGCGTACCCGATTAAACGATTCATTGCTTTTTCTTGTATATCCAATTGACTACCTCCTCGTTTTCAAATCACCTACGTAAATATTATGGTAAAATATAAGAAAGTGCAATGATAAAGGAGGAGAAAGTTGGAACCAATTTTAACAGTAGAACAAGTAAAAGAAATGATTGAAAAAGAGAGAGCGACCGTGATTGACGTGCGGTCCAATTTGCAAGATCCGGATCAAGGCGAACAGGAATATCATAAAGCTCATCTTCCTGGAGCGTTTTATTTACATTTGGAACGAGATCTTTCTGGAGAAAAACAGCTACATGGCGGGAATCATCCTCTCCCTCCTCAAGCTCGGCTTGAAGAAAAATTACAGCAATTTGGCGTGCAAAATGACAAACCAATCATTATTTACGGAACGGATAACGATATGTTTGCAGGTCGAGCGTGGTGGCTATTGCACTATCTAGGCCATCCGGAAGTTTATGTGTTGGACGGGGGATATAAAGCATGGGTGCAACAAGACTATGAAACAACTGCCGATATTCCTAAAGTAAACCCTTCTAATTGGGAGGGAGAAACGAGTGCTGAATTAACTGCGGCAATAGATGAGGTACAAAAACGTCCTGTTCAGTCGACATTAATCGACTCCCGCGCGCCAAATAGATATACAGGCGAAGTCGAGCCGATGTATCATAAAGCTGGCCACATCCCTGGAGCAGTGAATTACTTCTGGAAAGATGTGCTGCAAGAAGATGGTTCCTGGAAAACGAAAGCACAGTTGCAAGAGCATTTTAGTTATTTAAATCAAGCAGATGAAATTATTGTGTCTTGCGGTTCAGGTGTTTCTGCTTGTCCTAATTACATTGCGTTAAAACGTGCCGGGTTTGAAAATGTGAAGCTGTATCCGGGAAGTTACAGCGATTGGATTTCTTATGAGGACAACGACGTTCACCAGGGAGAAGAACCATGAAAGAGAAACACCGTTGTGAATGGGCTGAAGAGAATGCTTTATTAGCGCAGTATCATGATGAAGAGTGGGGGAGTTTAACTAATTTCCAAGATGATAGCTATTTATTTGAAATGGTAACCTTAGAAGGTGCTCAAGCAGGGCTGAGCTGGTTAACTATTTTAAAACGGCGCGCAGCATACAGAGAAGCGTTTCAACATTTTCACCCGGAAATAGTAGCAGCATATACAGATGAAGATGTAGAACAGTTGAAACAGAATGCAGGCATTATCCGAAATCAAAGCAAGATTAAAGCGACGATTAAGAATGCTTCAGCAGTGCTTGAGCTGCAACGGGAGTTTGGCTCATTTCACCGATATTTATGGGAGTTTGCGGGAAGAAAACAGCAAGTAAATCATTGGAAAACACATAAAGAAGTACCTGCTGAAACAGCATTATCGATAGATTTAAGCAAAGATCTGAAGTCGCGTGGCTTTTCTTTCGTAGGTCCTGTCATTTGTTATTCTTTTTTACAAGCTGTGGGGCTAGTTGTTGATCATACTGCACAATGTTTTAAAAGCGGGGAGGAAAAAGGATAAGATGAAGATTTTATTAAATGCCGAAGAGATTATAGCAAACAGCAATAACTACATGTTTATCGATGTCCGTAAGAAAAAACACGCTGTCTTTCCCTATGAAAATGGACATATACCACAAGCAGTCTCTCTGGATATTGAAGAGATTGTATCCGCCAAAGACAGTTTCTTGCCAGAGGTAGATAAAATGGCTGCAAAACTGGGAGAACTTGGTATAACTGCTAACACACCTGTCGTCATTTATGATGAGGGATCCGGCAGAGTGGCTGCTAAAGCTTGGTATCTACTTTATTATGCAGGGCACGATGCTGCTTATATTTTACAAGGAGGGTATCCTGCATGGCAGAACAACGGCGGTGAAGAAACAACCGAAATCCCAGCGCACCCTGAGAAGAAATATACGCCAGCTGTTCGTTCTGCTGCAAAAACGACCCTGGAAATGGTGAAAATAAACACGACAGCGACGCTCGTTGATGCGCGAGCAGCAGAGAAATATCGAGGGGAGAAAGAACCTACTTATCATAAAGCAGGGCATATTCCCGGCGCTGTGAATTTTCCTGTTCAGCATGCTTTAGAGGCACCTGGGGTCTGGAAAACGAAGCAAGAGCTGCAAGCCTTTTTTTCAGACTTAGCAGAAAAAGAGGAACTTATTGTCTCTTGTGGTTCAGGGAACTCAGCCTGTATGAATTTCGTCGCCTTAAAAGAAGCAGGTTTTGAACATTTGGCTTTATTTTCAGGTGGATTTAGTGAATGGATTGAAGACGATGCAAATGAAGTAGAGACGGGAGAAGGATTTGAAAGAACATAACAATTGAATGAGACGTTGTGTGACGAAATAGGGAAATCTTATGAGGAGTAATGAATAGAACTTGTACAAACTGCTGCGGGGTATTCGATTCATAAAATTCCTCGCAGTGTTTTTGCTATCATATTTAGAGCTCTGGAAAAGAATTAAATAATAATGATGCAACTAAATAAAACAGAATATTGACTCTTTTCAGATAAATACTTATACTTAAAGATAATCAAAGAAATGTCCACTGCAGAAAAGAAGATAAAGTTAGAAAAGATGAAAGGAGGTATTGCATCTTTTAAGGGAAGAAGGAAGCACTTCAATCGCTTAAACTATTATACGTTTAGAAATATTGTACAGATTTGAAGAAGCAGTGGTTATTCAGCCATAGAGATATAGGCAAGGAATATGCGGAAAAAGAGGAGGAAATAATGAATGGTAAACACTTTTTGGTCGCTGTTGCCTCCGATTTTAGCTATTGCTATGGTATTGTTGACAAGACGAGTGTTGTTATCTTTGGGAGTAGGAATTGTTGCTTCTGCTTTCTTCATAGCGAGTTTTAACATGAGTGAGTCTTTGCGTTTTATCTGGATTTCATTCAGAGATGTATTCGTTGAAGATGCGGCTTTAAACACGGGAAAAGTTTTTCTGCTGCTGTTTATTTTGATACTTGGAGTATTGACTGCCTTCGTAAATATGATGGGCGGCACAAAAGCATTTGGAGATTGGATGATTAAACGAATTAGAACACGTCCGGGTGCGCAGCTTATGACGATGGTATTGGGTATATTAATATTTATAGATGATTATTTTAATAGTTTGACAGTTGGGCAAGTAGCCAAACCGGTAACAGATAAACACAGAATTTCCCGAGCGAAACTTTCTTATATTGTTGATTCCACTTCAGCACCCGTCAGTGTGCTCGTGCCCATTTCGAGTTGGGGAGCTTATATAGTAGGGGTGCTTGGTACGCTATTAACAACACATGAAGTGACGGGATATACTGCTTTTGGAGGGTTCTTAAAAGTAATACCGATGAATTATTACGCTTGGGCAGCTCTAGGAGTGATTATTGTCCTCGCTCTTAAACAAGTGGATTTTGGACCGATGAAAAAGCACGAACAGCGAGCTGTTGAGACGGGGGAAGTGCATAATCCAGACCTTAAAGAGAAAGTTGATGAAACAACAAAGCTTCCCGTAAGTAATCATGGCAAAATGCGCGATTTAATTACCCCGATTGTAGTATTATTCGCTGCAACTATTCTGTTTATCATATGGACGGGGTATCAAGGGGCTGGGGCAGATAAGTCACTGATGAATATTTTCGGGGAAGCTGTAATTGAAGATTCCTTGATATACGGTGGTTTAATTGCTTTATTGGTCACTTTTATTTTATTTTTCCGTCATATGAAACAAGGTGAGTTGACGATTAGTCAATTCGGTAAAGGTATTGTGGAAGGGATTAAATCGATGTTGCCAGCCTTTTTTATTTTAATTTTTGCTTGGTCAATTGCTTTTCTGATCGAAGAGTTGCAAACAGGTGATTATCTAGGAGGGCTGATTCAGCAGGCGAATTTAAATCTAATGTTCTTACCATTGATTGTGTTTATTATGGCGGCTTTTATCGCATTTTCTACCGGAACTTCTTGGGGATCATTCGGTATTCTTTTGCCGATTGCAGGACAAATTGCTGCAGCGACAGATATTGAATTGCTGTTACCTTTGGTTGCGGCAGTGCTTGCTGGTGGGGTGTTTGGTGATCATTGTTCGCCTATTTCTGATACAACCATTCTGTCTTCAGCAGGGGCGGGGTGCCACCATATCGACCATGTCATGACACAGTTGCCTTATGCTTTGACTGCTGCAGGTGTAGCAGGAGCAGGATTTTTAGTGTTAGGAG
>DATGTM010000085.1:0-6526 GCA_035301845.1 Pseudogracilibacillus sp.
TTCTTGTTGGAGAAGATTTTCTCCTGTTTGGAGTTCATGTTCAACCAAACGACATCTAAAGTTGGATAGGGTGTTGACACAAAGGCGTTCTCTATCATTATTTGCTTCCAACCCCAAGGCATACTGAAAGCGATAATCAAAGTAAAGTGAACCAATCAACTCTTCATCTGATAGTAAGTTTTGTTGTTTAAGGATGAGCAAACTAACCAGTATATTGACTGGCTTATTTGGACGACTCGCTTTATCACTATATAGAACAGAAAAACGCTCTTCATTAATTTGAGTTAGGATTAGACGATAAAAGTCATCGGCCCAGCTTTGTTTCAGTAATTTAACAATGTAATCTGGGAATGATTGATCTTGGTCAAATAATGTTTTTTGAACATCTTTTTTTCCTTGTCTGAACATGAGATTACCTCCAACATAGATTTCTAAATCTATTATAACGGAATATTGAATCAAATAGTGGTTATTTTAGACCTTTTTGGGTGAGAACCTAAGTATACAATATCATAAATTATTGTACTATATAGTATTTTTCGTTAAAGTTTTAGTATTTTCATTTAGCTAAGGGAGATTTATTAATGGATATTTAGCGCTCGTCAAAAGGGGAGTAATTTACTATTTAGAAATGTAAAAATATTTATACATAATTCAAAAGTATTTTACAACCCTTCTATATGATATTTTATCGTAACTGCTGGTTAAGGAAAAGTGTGCAACGCGTGAGTGGGAGTAGTTGCTGCGCGAGTGAGCCGTCCTGTCGCGCGAGTACGGCTCTACATTGTACATTCATGCTTATCTTGATTTTTATTTCTTGGGCCAAAACATCTTTTAGGCGTGTAGCGAGTAACACAGCTCAATTCTTTAAAAGTTCGTTTTATAAAACATTTTTAAATGATTTAGAGCCGATAAGATTAATAAACTTTTGTAATCTAAAACTTACGAAAAAATCTTGGCATAAAAATTGCATCAATTGCATCAATATAACTAAAGATTTGGAGGTGTTTTAGTTATATTAATCCACCTTTGTAATCGCTTACTAAAGTGGAAGTTATTATATGAGAGGAGTGAGAAAAGTGAACAAAAGTAAAAGGTTACCAACGATTCCAGAGGTGTTGTTTACCAGTGGCAAAATCCGTGTCATTCCCTGTGATGATTTATAATAATCCATTTACATCTGGTATAAATATTGGGACAGAAACGATTTTACAAGTCGCGCGTGATGTCGAAAACATTACGCATATTAAAGAATCAAGTGGTGATATTACCAAACTACGTGATATTACTAGAAAAGGAAAAGATCATATCAAAACATTCTGCGGATCAGACGATCTTATCTTGGAATCATTGCTTGTAGGTGCAACTGGGTGGATTTCCGTGGCTGGGAATATTGTTCCACGCCTAGTGACTGAGCTATTTGATAGTGTCCAGGAGGGGAATCTTGACCGGGCATGGGAGATTTATGATAAGATCCTTCCACTATGTAATTGGCTCGAAGGATCTGGTAAACCAGTCCAAACAGTGAAACATATGATGGAACAGCAAGGCTTAGCAGGTGGTCCGTCATGTAAACCAAGACTTCCTCTTACAGAAAAAGAAGAGGCAGACGTCAAGAAAATCATGGATAATATCGATTCATTAACCGTTCAATAATTTAAGGATAAACAGCCGTTCCTTCTGATAGGACGCTGTTTTGTTAAGCTAAAACCGCAACGCGTATTGACCTCGCACATCCAGAGGCGTCTTGGTCTCGAGTGTTTAAGGAGTTACTGTGTGCCCCCTGAGTGTGAAAAATATCGTAAGGGGGTACGCATCGTTGTGAATTGTGCCCCCCTATGCGTGAGAACCAGTTGCTAGGGGTAACGCATCGGAGTTATTCGTAACCCCTTGGCGTGCAAAACAGTTGCTAGGGGTAACGTATCGGAGTTATTCGTAACCCCTGGGGTGAAAAACAGTCGCTAGGGGTAACGCATCGTTGCAATACGTGTCCCCTAGGTGTGAGAACCAGTTGTTAGGGGTAACGCATCGCCGTGAATTGTGCCCCCTAGGCGTGCAAACCTGTTGCAAGGGGTACGCATCACTGCCTTACGTTCCCCCTAGGCGTGAAAAAACGTCGTAAGGGGTCACGGATTATTGTAAATGATGCCCCAATCATTTTGCGAAATTTTTGCCAAAGCTTATGCTAAGTGACGCACTCCACCTTTGAAATATAATAAAGAATTCTTCCAAGTAACGTTGCCTCTTCATTTCATCTATTCATTTTGCAAGAAACAAAGAAGGGGAGGGGGCTTAAACGAGTTGCTTCCGTTTAGACGACGAAAGGATATTTAGCTCGTCACGGTATTTAGCTACGGTCCGTCGTGAAATGGTAATCCCGTTCTTTTCTTTTATTTTATCCGCTAGCTTTTGGTCTGAAAGTGGTTTTTTACGATTTTCCCGCTCGATCATCTGCTTCAGGATAAACTTCACTTGCGTAGACGAGGCATGCCCGCCCGTATCGCCTTTTTTCAATTTAGCGGAGAATAATTTATTCATATCAAACGAGCCAACAGGTGTAGCAATTACTTTGTTATTCGTTGCCCTGCTAATGGTCGACTCATGCATATCAATGGCCACAGCAATATCACTTAATGTCATCGGTTTTAGGTGTGAAAAACCATGTTCCAAAAAGTTAGGCTGCTTTTTAATGATTTCATTTGCGATTTTTATCATCGTATTTTTTCGTTGTTCGATACTATTCATCAACCAATTGTACTGCTGATAGTTTGATTGAATATAAGACGAAACTTGTGGATGACTTTCTTTTAAATTTAAGTAATTCTGATTGATAGTCATTTTAGGTAGATAACGATCACCCAAAACGATTTTATAGTCCCCATCCTCTTGTATAATAGAAATATCAGGAAATAAATAATTCGGTTCATTATTAAAAAGCCCAGTGCACGGCCTTGGATTTAGGGAAGCTATCGCGTCGGAAATTTGCTGTATCTCTAATAAGGTGACGTTTAATTTGTCCGAAATAGCCTGCCATTTTTTGTCACCAAGTTCAACGAGATAATGTTCAATCACCTGGTGCATGAGTGGCTTATCAGGGAAAAAATGTTTTGCTTGTAAAAGTAAGCATTCCCTTAGATCCCTAGCCCCTATACCAATTGGTTCAAGTTTATGTAATATGGATATGCAGTTTTCCATTTCTGCTTCATCTGTATTTAATTCCTCAGCAAGTTCACCGGTGCTTCGTTTAAGGTAACCATTGTCATCTAAATTAAGAACAAGATACCGCAATATTGTTCGCTTTTCTTCATCAAGCTGAAAATAGTTTACTTGTTCAAGCAAATCATTTAAGAGGTGATTCTCTTTTTGAGCAGTATAATCAACTGGATTAACATAGTTCTTGTAGTCAACAGGTGTTGAAGTCTTCTTCCGATAGTGGCCTGCTTCAAAGTTATAATCAACCTGTGGTTCTTCCAATTCAATGAGCGGATTTTCAGTAGCCTCTTCTTGAATAAATTGATATAAATCAGCTGTATTGTATTGTAATAAGGCGATAGCCTGCCTCAATTCCGTCGTAATAACTAAATCCAACTTTTGCTCTTGAAATAATCCGAGTTCCATATTAATCCCCCCTTTTACATATGTATGCGCTTTCAAACCAAAACATTTAATATCTATTTTATACAATAAAGTAAAATTTGTATAGGGGGTGGAAGTGAATTGATGATAGTGGGGCGGCTTGGAGTTGATCACGGATACTTGAAGGGGGAGCGGTGGCCGCTTGAAGTTGAGTGCTGTGTCTTAAAGTGAATGTTAACTGCTCCCACTCGCGCGGCAACTGCCCCCACTAGCGCAAGCTGCTCTCAAAACCAAGGAAAATCATGACAGATACGATAACAATAACAAGAGTGCTGTGGGCATGGGGAAATGCGGAAAGTAGTGTATACCGTTTGCAAATTAATAGATGCATGTGAAAAAGGGATTGGGAGAAAAAAGGGGGCTTTTGGAGTAATATGGAATAGTTAGTTCTTCAGTCACCTTAAGTGAAAAATATTCGCGCATCCAAAGGAGGCTAATGGGACTTCGAAGTTTGGGACACACTATTGTCGATGCGACTTTTAAGGGGAATTAATTCGTAATATATAAAATAATCTTGACGTAAAGCCAACTTTACATTACTGTAATAATAAAAGTGAAATTGACTTGAACCTGCCAAAGGAATGAGCTAATTGAAAAATATTTTAAAAGACCTGAGGAAAGAGCATGGTTATTCCCAAGAAGGTCTTGCAGAGAAATTGGGTGTTTCTCGACAGACGGTGATTTCTATCGAGAAGGGCAGATACAACCCTTCATTGCCGCTTGCATTACGCATGAGCAAAATTTTTAATACATCCGTTGAAAGCATTTTCTTTTTAGAGGAAAACGACTAAAAAATAAAAAGGAGGATAGTAAAAATGGGATATCAAAAGGCTTACTTTTTCTTAGGTTGTACATTTTCTATTTTTGGAATATTTTTAACAACAGTATTTATTATAATTGAGGGGACTTTCCCTTCGATGGGATATATGTATATATCCTTAATTTTTATGTGTTTTTGTTTAAGTTATCTGGCTCCCCAGTTTCAGAGAAATGATGAGCGGACTAAATTCATTAGGCAAAAGGCAATGTTTTATTCTTTTTTTCAATCATCGGCTATTTAATTGTCTTGCTTGCTCTTTTAAATTTTAATGTCATTGCTTTATTAGCGTTGCAGATTCTTCATCTTTTACTCGCCTTGTCATTTATTACAGTGTTTCTTTTAATGGTCATTTTGTCAAAGATATATTAAGGAGTGAAAATCTATGCAATATTTTTTTCCTGTTGGATTTGTTATTGGCGTTATTGTTTTGTATCTTGTGATTCGCAAAGACAAAAATAAGGACGGTTCATTAACCAAAAAAGGATGGAAAAAGTTTTGGATTGCCTGGATCGTTCTTTTTCTAGCGATAACTGCTTCCGTGTTTATCGTGGGTAGCTAAAAAATCATTATATTATTGCATATTCATCAATCTAAGGATCTGCGTATAGAATAATTAATGCGCGATTTTAGATACAATGGACGTTCATTTTACGAAAGGTGTTGGTAATGAAAAAAGAATCGTTTGGTAAAATCAAAAACTATTTGTTAGTTATAATTTTTATTGCGCTTGTCATCACTGGTGTGCAATTGTATCAGGAAAAGCAAGAAGATAAGAGGAAATACGAATTGTTTTTGAATCAATTTTATTTTGAATTGACATCATCAATACAATCCTTGCATACCGTGTTGGAAAAGCCGCCGTTGAGGGGGAAAGACTTGGAAAAAGCACTGTTACTTGTTGAACGGAATCTAGAACGAACAGACTCCGTGTTGGATTCTGGAAGCGATTTTGTTGATCGGAACATCGGCCATACATCCATTTTTTCAAACCATCCAATAATGCAATTTGCTGATGATAATACGTTGACTAACGAGGAAGTACATTATCTGCAAAAATTGAAAAAAGATTTAGATACTATACAGACGGGTCTGTACTCGGATAAAACCGGGCAGGAGAATTCCAACTTGAGCGTCCGAGCATTTAACGATATCATCAGTGGTTCGGGACTTGATTCGGATTTTTTAACGGATCGTAAATTTGTTGCTGTCCCTTTCCAATTGGTTGAGGTGGAACAGACACCGGAGCGTATTCAGAAGTGGATAGAGCAAAACGCATCCGTAGAACAGAAAAAAGTCTTCCTTGTTGACGGTAGGACATATGTATTGGTTGTATCTGGGGGCAGACAAGATGGTTTCCATAAAGTGGAGATAACTGACATTGCACGAACTGGCTCGGTGATTGCTGTTGACTATGAAAGCGAAAAACAAAGCATAAAAAGTGATGATGCCGAACAGAAATCCACAGTAGCAATCGCCAAATTGGAAATGGAGACAGATCGCTCTTTTCAATTTACAAAACCGTTAGAAGTAGACGATGAAAGTGAATACACTGAGGGAAATAGCTCTCCGCATGTTAGTGTTCGCTTTGCTACTGAATTGGTATCTCCAGAAAAGTTGTCAAGATCCGGTAGAATAAAGGAATGAATGATCCGTAAAGAGTTAAACAAAACGCAATATTTGTGTGTCGGAATCTATTGAATACATATACTTTCTTAAAGTGACGGCGCTTTAATGCCATTTTTCATTAAGAGGTAGTCGCGCATGACTTTACCCAAAAGGTCCAATTTCACATTTCATGTGGCTTGTTATCTAGTTTTATTACATGCTTTCGGTCTTCATTGTATTTAAAACTATATAGATCGTTTGCCACCAATCAACAAACTAATCGCTAATACTCGAGCAACATCGTCTTAACTCGCGCAAGAACACTGCTATAGTACCATTAAAGTAGACACTAAAGAACCGCACTTAAGTAAAAAATGCTAGAATATTTATTTGGGGGCGAGGACAAATGAAGAAGTTAAGAAAATATCCATATGAATTAAAAAAACAAGTAGTTGAGTTATATTT
>DATGTM010000086.1:0-31004 GCA_035301845.1 Pseudogracilibacillus sp.
AAAAGGAATTGAATGAAAAATCTTCTTTGACGTAGGAGTGCTTTTAACGAAAAGAACACCGTAGAATAAACAATACTTTTACCGTGAAAGAGGATTTTACTCGTTCCTTTGAAGTTTGTTTGTTATAATCTTTTTAGATAGTATAATATGGGAGGTAAGTGCATGAAGCTGACCTTGTATTGGTATCCTAATTGCAGTACTTGTAAAAAAGCTAAGAAACAGTTGGATGAGTACCAAATAGATTATGAAACGGTGCATTTGGTAGAAGAAACACCTACGGAAGCTGAACTGCAAACATTGATTGAAAAAAGTGGTTTAGAACCGAAGAAGTTTTTTAATACGAGTGGGAAAGTGTACCGGGAAAATAATATGAAAGATAAATTAAAAGCTGCTGATTTAAACCAAATGGTTACATACTTGGCTGCAGATGGCATGCTGATTAAGCGTCCAATTGTTACGGACGGCGAAAAGGTTACTGTTGGGTTTAATGAAAAAATATTTAAGGATACATGGATTAAAGAAACAGATTTAAATAACTAGTTTCACAGCCAATTTAAATTTGGCTTCATTATATTATCTATAAAAAACAGGAGGAATAACAATGAGTTTACCAAATGATTTATTATATTCAAAAGAACATGAATGGATTCGAAATGAAGGCAGCGATGTGCGAATAGGAATCACAGAGTTTGCTCAATCTGAACTAGGAGATATCGTGTTTGTAGAATTGCCGGAAGTAGGCGATACGATTGAATTGGATGAACCATTTGGCAGTGTAGAATCTGTGAAAACAGTTTCGGAATTGTATGCTCCGATTAGTGGTGAGGTAGTTGAAGTAAACGAGGAATTAGAAGACAGTCCGGAGTTTGTGAATGAGTCGCCATATGAAAAAGCCTGGATGGTCGTTATTGAACCTTCTGATGAAGAACAATTAGAAAATTTGTTATCTGCAGATGAGTACAAAGCACATATAGAAGAGTGATTGTAAAAGCTGTCTTTTTCCTAATTTAACAGGAAGGAGTCAGCTTTTTTAGCGTGCAAGTCATCAATTAAATTATTAAATAACATAAGCGCTTTTAAGGAAATCCCTGTGAAAAGTACTAAATATAAATTGTTCTATCCTATAAAGAAACTTGCCTGCATTTTTCGTACATAAGCGAAACTACGGTTTTGCGATTTAAATAATTTTGTGACTGCTACGTTCTTGATTACCATGAGGAAATTTTTACTGTTTGCTTCCGTGTAAATGTAATCAAGGTATTCGCTGTAAGTCTCTTGTGAATCTCCAGCTTTCCATAATAAATTAAAACACATGAATGGATGATTTTGTGAGAAATGATAAAATAGATGAAGGACGTATTATTATCGTTGAGGGTGCAAACGATAGAAATACGATCCAGAAAGTTCTCCAGGATGCTGTTCCTGTTATTTGTACGTATGGTACATTTGGGGTGGAAAAATTCGATGAAATGCTTGAAAAATATCACCTTGATGATAAAGAGGTGTATATTTTCGTGGATCAGGATGAAGCGGGGAGGGAGCTCAGAAAAGAACTAACTAGAGAGTTACCTTATGCCTACCATCTTTATGCTACAGAAGAATGGCCAGAGGTGGAAAACGCGCCCGCAAATGAAATAGCTAAGGAATTGGCTAAACATAACTTCAATGTGCATCCATTATTTTTACTTTAAAGAAAGCGTATGGTGATAGAATGAAGAGCGTAACTGGCGCAGACATTGAAAAAATGCCTGATAGTTTTGTATTTATATATTCCCGTTTTTGTGGCACTTGTCATGTTGCACGCTCCTTTTTAGATAAAATCGAACAAGTGCATAACGAAGAAATTTTCAACGAATTAAATGCTTCTTTTGCGACTTCGTTTTTACAAGATTATCAAATTGAAAGTGTTCCTTGTTTGTTAATTATGCAACAGGGTGAAGTGAAAGAACGGGTTTACACATTTTATTCTATTGGCAATATTTATCATTATTTATATGAATATTATCCGGCATTATTTGCTGAAACCTCTTCTACAGACTCTTGATAGGAGTTGACACGGTACCGTTTAAGTGCTAAGATAATATTCGTTATATCAAATAAATAGCAATATACTCTTATGAAGAGCGATGGAGGGACTGGCCCTGTGAAATCGCGGCAACCTCAATGTTATTGAAAGGTGCTACATCCTGCAAAGCAGCAAATGCTTTGATAAATGAGAGAATGTGAAAGCATACCTAACGCTTCCTATTCTCTAGAATAAGGAAGCTTTTTTAATGGAATGTACTATTTGATACATAAGGAAACAGGAAAGGAAGAAAAGGAGGCACTCGCTTGATAACGATTAAGAATTTAAAGAAAGTGTTTCAATTGGAAAATCAGTCTGTGACGGCAGTAGAATCACTGACACAGTCGATTAACCAAGGGGATATATTTGGGGTCATAGGTTATAGTGGAGCAGGAAAAAGCACGTTTGTACGTCTGCTAAACCGATTAGAAGAACCTACAAGCGGAACAGTTCACATAGATGGAAAAGAAATGAGTGCCTTGCGAGGGAAGAAGCTCCGTGAAGCAAGACAAGAAGTTGGTATGATTTTTCAACATTTTAATTTGTTGTGGTCCAGGACAACAGAAGAAAATATTGCTTTTCCGCTGGAAGTAGCAGGAGTTCCCCGTCAAGAGCGAGCAGAGCGTGTGCAGGAGTTGATTGAACTTGTTGGGCTAAGCGGACGAGAAAAATCATATCCTTCGCAATTATCAGGAGGACAAAAACAGCGAGTAGGGATTGCCCGTGCACTAGCTAACAAGCCATCTGTATTATTATGTGATGAAGCGACATCAGCATTAGATCCCGATACAACGAATGCTATCCTGGATCTGCTGCTTGATATTAATAAACAGCTGGGTATCACCATTGTATTAATTACACATGAAATGCATGTTGTACGTAAAATATGTAATCGTGTAGCAGTCATGGAAGATGGTCATGTAGTTGAAGAAGGAAACGTGATGGATATCTTCACCAACCCTAAACGAGACGTAACGAAGAAATTTGTTGAACAAGTCGTTTCAGAGTCTGATGATCAAGAAAGTATGGATTATATTTTAAATTTAGACAGCAAAGGGAAAATCGTACGTTTACATTTCATTGGTGAAACGGCCAGTGAAGCAATCATAAGTGAAGTGACGAAGCAATTTGATGTCTCAGTTAATATTTTACAAGGGAAATTGACCCAAACGACAACTGGTGTATTAGGAACGTTAACTGTACAGATTCAAGGTAGCAAAGAATCTGTTGCAAAAGCTATCACCTTTATAGAAGAAACAGAAGTCAATGTGGAGGTGATTCGCGATGAAGATTGATTTTGAACAAATAGATTGGGAAAAGATATGGGAAGCGACCTATGAAACGTTTTACATGACGATTATTTCGGTTGCAGCCACGTTTGTTTTAGGTATTATCTTAGGTTTATTGCTTTATCTGACGGATAAAGATGGAATATGGCAAAATAAGATGTTGAATTTTATAACTGCTACTTTAGTGAATGTGTTTCGAGCAATTCCCTTTATTATTTTAATTTTATTACTGTTTCCATTTACTGATTTTTTAATGGGAACGATTAGAGGACCAAAAGCTGCTCTTCCGGCACTTATTATAGGGGGAGCACCTTTTTATGGGAGATTAGTCGAAATTGCTTTAAAAGAAGTGGACAAAGGAGTAATAGAAGCGGCTCAGTCGATGGGAGCTGGCGTGCAGCGCATCGTATTTCGCGTATTACTACCGGAATCGATGCCTGCACTTATTTCGGGTATTACTGTAACTGCGATTGCTTTAATTGGTTACACCGCTATGGCTGGTGCAATTGGAGCAGGAGGACTCGGAAGTTACGCATACTACACCGGTTTTCAGCGTAAGCAATGGGATATTGTCTTCGTGTGTACTATTATTATTGTGTTAATTGTATTTTTGTTTCAATTTATTGGAGATACCATTGCTAAGAAAATAGATAAAAGATAAAGGAGAGAATATAAATGAAAAAAATTCTAACACTTGTTTCATTGAGCTTTATATTAGTTCTTGCGGCTTGCGGAGGGAATGATAATGAAGGAGCAGCTGCGAATGATGACGATACAATTGTAATAGGTGCGAGCAGTGTTCCACACGGAGAAATTCTGGAAGAAGCTGAACCATTATTGGAAGAAGAAGGAATAGAGCTGGAAATTGAACCATATGAAGACTTTGTTCTGCCAAACGATGACTTAGATAGTGGAGAGATTGACGCGAATTTCTTTCAACATATTCCTTATTTAGAGCAAACCAACGAAGATTCCGGATATAATCTTGTCAATATAGGTGGAATCCATATCGAACCGATGGGAGTATACTCGCAAGGTTTTGATTCAGTCGATGATGTGCCAGATGGAACAGAAGTAGTGTTAAGTAATTCAGTAGCGGATCATGGGAGAGTATTAAGCTTATTTGAAGAGGAAGGTTTAATTGAACTGGATGATAGCGTAGACCCGGATGAAGCTACAATCGATGATATTGATGAGAACCCGCATAATCTGGAGTTTACGGCAGATAATGAAGCTGGCTTTTTGCCGGATATATATGAATCAGAAGAAGATGCTTTAGTTGTCATCAATACAAATTATGCAATCGAAGCAGGGCTAGATCCACAAACTGACACCCTTTTTAAAGAAGAAGATGACTCTCCATATGTCAACGTTGTTGCTGTAGATGAAGAGGATGAAGATAATGAAGCTTTAAATACATTAGTTGACGTGCTTCACAGTGATGAAATCGTAGACTTTATAGAAGAGGAATATGACGGAGCGGTCGTTCCTGTATCAGAATAAGATAAACGCCAATTTTCCTGGTGGGGGGATTGGCGTTTATTTTTTCTATTACATAATAATTATTATTGATTAAACCAGAATAAATGAGAAAGAAAAAGAAACAGCGTTTAGAGGATTAAATGTTCTATTTAATTTGTAAATCTAGTATTTAGCAAAGGATGAAACCCGTTATAGTTGATAATTGAACTGTTTTCATATAAGATTGTACTTGAGAATTGTTGATTATTGGTGAGAACACCAATTCAAATATATTATAAAGATAGTTGGAGGTATAGATATGGCAGATTTTACATTAGAAATTGAAGATCTTCATGTATCGATTGAAGGAAACGAGATTTTAAAGGGAGTAACCCTAACAATAAAAAGTGGTGAATTCCATGCTGTCATGGGACCAAACGGAACTGGAAAGTCAACATTAGCTTCTGCGGTGATGGGACATCCGAAATTTGAAATTACGCAAGGTAGTATTACGTTAAATGGAGAAGATGTATTAGAAATGGAAGTAGATGAGCGCGCACGTGCTGGTCTTTTCTTAGCGATGCAGTATCCAAGTGAAATTACCGGTGTTACAACTTCTGACTTCTTACGTTCTTCTATCAACGCTCGCCGGGAAGAAGGCGATGAAATTTCATTAATGAAGTTTATTAAAGAAATGGATGGTTCTTTAGCAGAATTGAATATTGATGAGAACATGGCGCAGCGCTATTTAAATGAAGGCTTTTCAGGCGGTGAGAAAAAGCGAAATGAAATTCTTCAATTACTCATGTTAAAACCAGGCATCTCTATTTTAGATGAAATTGATTCAGGTTTAGATATTGACGCTTTAAAAGTGGTTGCAAAAGGTGTTAATAAAGTACGGGAAGAAACTGGGCTGGGCTGTTTAATTATTACACACTATCAACGCCTGTTAAACTACGTAGAACCTGATTATGTCCATGTAATGATGCAAGGACGTATTGTTAAATCGGGCGGTAAAGAGTTAGCTGAACGTCTAGAAGACGAAGGTTATGAGTGGATTAAAGAAGAGTTAGGTATTGAAGACGAAACAATCGAACAAGCATAAATGATACTTTAAAAGTGAGGAGGGGTAGCGACATGACGACCGTTACAAAATTACCATATGATGAAACATATGTAACAGAGTTTTCAAAAGAAAATAATGAACCAGCATGGATGACAGACCTTCGCGTAGAGGCGATCGATTTAGCAAACCATTTAGAACTTCCAAAACCGGATAAAACGAAAATTCATCGCTGGAACTTTACAGATTTTAAACACAAAAGTGAACCTGGAGAAACAATCACATCTTTAGATAATGTGCCAGAGGAATTGAATGATTTTGTGGATAAAGAAAACGAAAATATTGTTATTTTACGTAATCAGACTGTAGCGTATGCTTCTTTAAATAAAGAGTTGCAAGAAAAAGGTGTTATTTTAACAGACATCTTTACAGCATTACGCGAACATGGCGATTTAGTTAAACAATATTATATGACAGAAGCAGTTGGAAAAGACGAACACAAGCTGACAGCGTTACATGCTGCTCTAATGAACGGTGGTATATTTGTCTATGTGCCTAAGAACGTTGTAGTTAATGATCCACTGCAAACTATTTTCTGGCAAGAAGATAACGAGTTAGCATTATTTAATCATGTTATTGTTGTTGCAGAAGAAAGCAGTTCCGTAACATATGTAGAGAACTATGTATCGCACAACAAAGAAGAAGCTTCTGTTGCAAATATTATTACAGAAGTGTTTGCTCAAGATAATGCGAAAGTATCTTTCGGTGCAGTAGACCATTTGGAAGCTGGAGTTACAACGTATATTAACCGTCGAGGTATCGTTCAAAATGACGCTACATTAGATTGGGCTCTAGGGCAAATGAATGAAGGGCATACGGTATCGGAAAACGAAACGCATCTCGTTGGAAATAATTCAGAATCTACGCCGAGAACAGTCACAGTAGGTCGTGGTAAGCAAACACAGAATTTTACAACTAAAACGATGCATTATGGACTAGATACAGATGGTATGATTTCACAACGTGGTGTGATGACTGGTCGTTCTACTGCTATCTTTAATGCAATTGGTAAAATATACAATGGTGCAACAAGAGCAAACGCAGAACAAGAATCTCGCTTGTTAATGTTAAGCGGACAAGCTCGCGGGGATGCAAACCCTATTTTACTGATCGATGAAGATGACGTAACAGCTGGTCATGCTGCTTCAGTAGGTCGGGTAGATGAAATGCAATTGTATTATTTGATGAGCCGGGGGATTACACAAGAAGAAGCTGAAAGACTCATCATCCATGGATTTTTAGACCCAGTCGTAAATGAATTGCCAATTGAAACGATTAAAAATCAGCTTACTCAGCTTATTGAAGGGAAAATCAAATAATGGATATTCGTGCAATTCGCGAACAATTTCCTATCTTAGACCAGGAAGTCAATGGGCATCCTTTGGTATATCTTGATTCTTCAGCAACTTCACAAAAGCCTATTCAAGTAATCGAAGCAGTTAACGATTATTATCGAAAGACAAACTCCAATGTGCACCGAGGTGTACACACGCTGGGGTCACAGGCAACGGATTTGTTTGAAGGTGCCAGAGAGAAAGTACGAAACTTCATTAATGCTAAAAGTAGTGCAGAAATTATCTTTAATCGCGGGACAACAACAGGGATTAATTTTGTAGCTCAGAGCTATGGATTAACAAATGTAAAAGCAGGCGATGAGATAGTTATTAACCCAATGGAACATCACAGTAATATAATTCCTTGGCAGCAAGTTGCTAAAGTAACTGGAGCAAGCCTTAAGTATATTCCATTAGAAGAAGATGGAACTATTTCCATGGAAGCAGCACGAGAGACCATTACAGATCGTACAAAGATTGTAGCTGTAGCTCATGTATCGAACGTATTAGGTACGATAAATCCTGTTAAGGAATTAACCGAGTTAGCTCATGAAAAAGGTGCAGTGATTGTGGTTGACGGAGCTCAAAGTGCTCCGCACATCAAAGTAGATGTACAAGCGCTGGATTGTGACTTCTATGCGTTTTCCGGCCATAAAATGTTAGGCCCGACTGGTATAGGGGTTCTCTACGGGAAAAAAGCTCTTTTAGAAGAAATGGAACCAATCGAGTTTGGTGGAGAGATGATTGATTTTGTAGAGAAGTATGACTCTACATGGAAAGAATTACCTTGGAAATTTGAAGGTGGAACACCTATTATCGCTGGAGCTATCGGACTGGGAGCAGCCATTGATTTTCTAAACGAAATAGGCATGGATACGGTTCAGGCTCATGAAGAACGATTGGCTAATTATGCATTAGACCGGTTAAGTTCCATTGATGACTTAACGATATATGGACCGAAAAACCGTGCTTCTCTAGTTACTTTTAACTTAGCGGATGTACATCCTCATGATGTTTCGACTGTACTTGATATGGAAGGGATTGCCGTTCGTGCTGGCCATCACTGTGCTCAAGTATTAATGAAATGGTTGGATGTAGCTGCAACAGCACGGGCCAGCATGTATATATACAACACAGAAGAAGAAATTGATCGCTTAGCAGAAGGATTAGTCAAAACAAAGGAGTATTTTGGGAATGTCGCAAATTAATCTAGATACACTTTATCGTCAAGTGATAATGGATCATTATAAAAATCCGAGAAATCGCGGCTCATTTGAAGAAGACACTTTAACTGTAGAGATGAATAACCCGACATGCGGCGATAAAATTTTCCTTGAATTTCAATTAGACGGAGATGTTGTGGAAGATGTCCGTTTTAATGGAGAAGGCTGTTCTATAAGTCTTGCTTCTGCTTCTATGATGACAGAAGCAATTAAAGGGCAAAGTATTTCCAAAGCGCTTGATATGTCTGAGCTTTTCTCTCAAATGATGTTAGGAGAAGAAATTGACGTGGAAGGCTTTGGTGTGGAGGATATTGAAGCATTACAAGGAGTATCCAATTTTCCAGCACGCATAAAATGTGCTACACTGGCATGGAAGGCAATGGAAAAAGTAGCTAAAGAACAGTAAATCAATAGTTTAAATAGAGCTTCAACATTTTAAAGGAGGTTAAAATCATGGCAAAAGAAATGCCAGAAATGGATAGCGAGTATCAATATGGTTTTCGTGATAAAGATGTTTCCGTTTTTCGTACTGAGCGTGGTTTGACTAGAGGCGTAGTGGAAGAAATTTCACGTATGAAAAACGAGCCTGAGTGGATGTTGGAAGAACGCTTAAAAGCTTTGGACATTTTCTACTCAAAGCCAATGCCTCAATGGGGTGGAGACCTTTCTGAACTTGATTTTGATGAAATCATTTATTACGTTAAACCTTCAGAAAGACAAGGCAGATCCTGGGATGAAGTACCAGAAGAAATTAAACAAAGTTTTGATCGTTTAGGTATCCCAGAAGCAGAACAGAAGTATTTAGCGGGTGTATCTGCGCAATATGAATCTGAAGTTGTTTATCAAAGTTTAGAAAAAGATTTAGAAGAATTAGGTATCATTTTCGCTGATACGGACACAGCTTTACAAGAGCATGAAGAATTGTTTAGAGAATATTTCGGTAAAGTTATTCCAGCTTCGGATAATAAATTCTCAGCATTAAATACAGCTGTATGGTCTGGAGGATCCTTCATTTATGTTCCAAAAGGTGTAGAGGCGAAATCTCCTTTGCAAGCTTATTTCCGAATTAACTCTGAAAATATGGGACAATTCGAACGTACATTGATTATTGTAGACGAAGGTGCTTCTGTTCATTATGTGGAAGGATGTACAGCACCAGTTTACACAACAAACTCTCTGCATAGTGCAGTAGTAGAAATATTTGTGAAAAAAGACGGTTACTGCCGTTACACAACGATTCAAAACTGGGCAAATAACGTCTATAACCTTGTGACGAAGCGTGCAACAGCAGCTGAAAATGCGACAATGGAATGGATTGATGGGAACATGGGGTCAAAATTAACCATGAAATATCCTTCCGTGTTACTCCGTGGAGAAGGTGCACGTGGACAAACGATTTCTATTGCCTTAGCTGGTGAAGGACAACATCAGGATGCAGGTGCAAAAATGCATCATTTAGCGCCAAACACATCTTCTTCGATTGTTTCAAAATCGATTGCAAAAGAAGGTGGAAAGGTAAACTATCGCGGTATTGTTCATTTTGGAAGAAAAGCAGATGGTGCAAGATCTAATATCGAATGTGATACACTCATATTAGATAATAAATCCACATCTGATACGATTCCTTATAATGAAATTAACAATGACAATATTTCATTAGAGCATGAAGCGAAAGTATCTAAAGTATCTGAAGAACAGTTATTCTATCTGATGAGTAGAGGTCTCGAAGAGCAAGAGGCAACGGATATGATTGTCATGGGCTTTATTGAACCATTTACTCGTGAATTACCGATGGAATATGCAGTTGAGATGAACCGATTAATTACCATGGATATGGAAGGCTCAATCGGTTAATCATAAAGAAAAAACCCTTATTACAAAATTGTAATAAGGGTTTTTTATGTTTTAGCAAAAAAGATAGGGTGCTTGTCGACAAAAATATAAAAATCCTGATGTGTATTTACTGTTATGTTTGTTCTATATTTTAAAATTTTACAATGTTTCTTGATCGTTTGAAGCACTTAATTTATCATCGATAGACGTTAATTTATTAAGTATTTTAAATGTAACAATTAAAAGTTCACAATAGATTCTGGAAAATAGGACACCTATAGCAAAAGCGATAAATCCGCCAATAAACATAAGAAAGCCCGTAAAACCTGAACCGGAAAATCCGGAGAACATTGTACCTAGTCCTGTAATAATAAGAAAAATTCCATAAAGTGCAGAAAATGCTACTCCAATCCAAAATAAGATTTGGATAATCATTGGTGTAACCATTTTATTAAAACTAAGAAAATCTTTCATGTATAATAACCTCCTTCAAAATAATGTTGTTATTTGTCTATATAGCTTATATTTCAAGACTTATAACCTACCCTTTTTTACTATATACGTTCTACTATATCGATTTACAGTCTAAAAGTCTAGGGAATATAAATAAATTATTACATAAATATTTGCAGACTGATAAATCATGCTACTTTTTCTGGAAGTGCCTTAAATAGAATTTTAGTGTCAATAAGTGGTATGATGAAAGAAGAGTATACAGGTAAGGATTTGTGATGACATGACAATCATTATTTTGGGTGTATTAATTGGATTTCTATCAGCGTTTGTTGGAAGTTTAGTTGGTCTAGGTGGCGGCATTGTGTTTGTACCTGCAATGCTATTCTTATTTGAAAATCTGGATAGCTTTTCTTGGGCGACTCCCCAAGCAATTGTTGGGATATCTTTAATAACGATGATCTTCACAGGACTATCTTCCACACTTACGTATATAAAATTAAAACGAGTAGATTTAAAAACAGGAACAATTTTTCTAATAGGCAGTTTACCTGGAAGTGTTTTTGGTTCCTGGATGAATACAGAATTAGATACAGATGCATTTTCTTTATATTTTGGCATCTTAATGATTGTTGTATTTGCTATGATGCTGGTAGATAGAGAAAAGCTGGTGAAAGATAAAAAGATTGAAGCCAGTAACCGTACTCACACATTTGAAATTGATGGAGAAACGTATCAATACACCGTGAATTACGCCCCTGCATTTATTCTTTCCTTTTTAGTAGGAGCGCTTTCCGGTTTATTTGGAATCGGCGGAGGAACGATTAGTGTTCCAGCCATGATTTTATTTTTTGGAATGCCTGTACAAATAGCTATTGGAACTTCCATGTTTATGATTTTCTTCATTAGTTTGATTAGTTCTATGTCCCATATATTCTTGGGTCATATAGTATGGAAGTATGTGCTATTTTTCATTATTGGTTCTTATGTGGGTGGTACAGTTGGTGCGAGAACAAGTAAATTATTCTCCGGAAAAGCATTGGAATGGATATTAAAAATTGTCATTCTCATAGCTGCTGTCCGTCTCATTATGGAAGGACTATAATTCAAACGAAACACAAATTAGGAGCGACGAGTGATGAAAGAGAAAATACATTTTTTTGTAACGAATGATTTGCATAGCCATTTTGAAAATTGGCCTCTTGCTATGACGTACTTAAACCGTCGTAAACAGGAATGGAAAGCAAGAGGAGAGTCTTTTCTCTTATTTGATATTGGAGACCATTTAGATCGAGTGAACCCGATTACAGAAGCGACGATGGGGAAAGCAAATATAGCTTTATTGAATCAAGCGGAGTACGATTTTGCAACCTTAGGGAATAATGAAGGGATAACCCTGCCTGAAGAGAACCTTTATCATTTATATGATGATGCAGATTTCCACGTTATTTGTTCAAATTTGCATCATCAAACAAAAGCTAACCCTGAATGGTTGCAAACGAACCGGATAGTAAAAACACAATATGGTACCCGTATCGGTGTAATTGGATTAACTGCCCGCTTCAATCCTTATTATCATCTATTAGAATGGGACGCTGCACCGGTGGAAGAGACCATTGAACAAGAATTAATGGAGTTAGAAGGTAAAACGGACCTCATTGTTTTAATGTCTCATTTAGGGATTAATGAAGATGAACGGATTGCCAGAACGTTTCCGGAAATTGATGTGATTATGGGAGGGCATACGCATCATTTACTACGGCAAGGGGAGACTGTTCGGCAATCTGTATTATCAGCGGCAGGTAAATTTTGTAACTATATTAGTGAAGTTTCTATAACCTATGATCATGACGAAGCAATTGTTATGGAGAAAGAAGCAGTTGCCAAAGATATTACGCATCTTCCTGCAGAACCTGCTGCATTGGAGTCAATCCAACAGTTAGAACAAAAAACGAATGATATATTGCAAGGAGAAATCATATACGCAGACGAACCATTAACAGTTGATTGGTTTCAATCCACACCAATTATAGAAGCTTTAACAGAGAAAGTTCGTCAAAAAACAGATGCGGATTGTGCGATGTTAAATGCGGGGATATTAATCCATGGTTTTCAAGCAGGAGCCATAACCTACAAAGATGTTCATCAGGCTTGCCCGCACCCGATTAATCCAGTCGTTGTTTCTTTAAATGGGGATGAATTGCTGGAAGTCATTCGAGCTTCCCTATCTGATGCATTTATGGAACTTGAATTAAAAGGATTTGGTTTCCGTGGGAAATTGTTAGGGAGAATGGTTTTTGCAAATTTGGATGTTCAAATTGGTACCCTAACAGATGGACACCATTATGTAAAAGATGTGCTTTTTCAAGGACAACAAATACACCGCAATCAATCGTATACCATTGCGACAGCAGACATGTTTACTTTTGGAAGGTTACTTCCCCCCATCGCCAGGGCTGAGCATAAACAATTATTTTTACCGGAGTTTCTCCGTGAAATCTTGACAGATACATTATTAGATATGAAAGTAAATGCACAATGAACTTTCATAAATTAGCACAAACCTTTTAGAATTAGCAATGAATTCTAAAAGGTTTTTATGTAGGTAAAAACAATCAATAAATTAACAGAAAAGTAGTAATAGTCCGATATTACTTTGACATTGAAAACCAGTATTGCTATAATAAAAGAAAATGTGACAGATTATTTAAAAAAATCTGTTAATTAAAGGGAGGTCATTTTATGGAAGAACGCTCACAGTGGGGAACCAGAGCGGGTTTTGTGTTAGCTGCGATTGGTTCTGCTGTTGGTTTAGGTAATATTTGGCGTTTTCCGGCAGAAGCGTACGGTAACGGGGGTGGCGCTTTTTTTATCCCTTATCTGATTGCACTCTTAACCGCTGGTATTCCTATTTTAATTATGGAATTTACAATGGGCCATAAGTATCGTGGGTCTGCGCCGCTTACATATCGCCGAATGAATAAAAGAGTAGAAGGAGTTGGCTGGTGGGCTGTGCTGGTTGCTTTCGTTATTTCTACCTATTATTCAGTCATTGTGGCTTGGTCCATCTCTTATGCAATATTTTCCGTTGATTTGTCTTGGGGAGACGATACAGAAGCATTTTTTGCAGGAGAATATTTGGAAGCAGCTGATCCTGGGGTGTTTGGTGGTCTAGTTCCAGGTGTTTTAATTCCACTTATTATAGTATGGTTCATTGTTTTAGGTATTTTATTTAGAGGTGTGAAACGTGGAATTGAAATTGCTAACCGAATTATGATCCCGACACTTACAATTGTTTTTCTCATTATAGTCATTCGAGCAGTTACCTTAGAAGGAGCTATCACAGGTCTTAATGCTTTTTTTGAACCAGATTTTAGCGCGATTGGTGATTCCAGTGTATGGGTAGCTGCTTATGGGCAAATATTCTTTAGTATGTCGATTGCCTTTGCTATTATGATTACGTATTCCAGCTATTTACCTAAAAAATCCGACATTACGAATAATGCATTCATTACAGGATTTAGTAACTCTTCTTTTGAATTATTAGCTGGTATCGGGGTTTTCTCGGTAATTGGGTTTATGTCCACACAACAAGGAATCCCGGTAGATGAAGTGGTTGATGGAGGCGTAGGACTTGCCTTTATGGTATTTCCGGCTATAATCAACGAATTCCCGGCATTTGGGGAAATATTTGGAGTTTTATTCTTCCTATCACTTGTTCTTGCAGGGTTAACTTCTTTAATTTCTATTACAGAAACCTATGTATCAGGCTTGCAAGATAAATTTAATATCTCTCGAGGAAAAGCGGTATTATTTGGTGGTGGTGTTGCAGGACTCATTTCTCTTATTTATGCAACACGTGGAGGGCTCAATTTCTTAGATGCTGTCGACTATTTCATTAACCAGTTTGGTGTGGCAGCTCTTGGTTTAGTTGAAGTCGTTCTCATCGCGTGGGTGCTTCGTAAATTGGGTGTGTTTAAAACACATGCAAACGAAATTTCCGATATTCGCCTCGGCAGTTGGTGGACGATTAGTTTAGGTGTCATTACGCCACTTGTGCTTGGATATATGATGTTTGATTTATTAAAACAGAATTTAACTAGAGGCTTTGATACAGATACAGGTAACTATGAAGGTTACCCGGACTTCTTTATTAATGCCAGTGGTTGGTCTGTAGCAATCGGGGCATTAGTGGTAGGTATTATTATTGCTCTGATTAAATGGAAGTCAAATCCTAAAGAAGGTGATTATGATGAGCGCTAGTGCTATTGTGATGATGATTGTTGGTGTGGTCATTATTTGGGGAGGTCTTGCAGCAAGTATTACAAACGCTGTAATTAAATCCCGCAATAATAATCAAACTTGATACGCAATAAATAGCGGCCGGTTTCGTAAACTGGTCGCTATTTTTAATGGGAGGTAGAATGAATAATCAGAGTGGCCCTTGAACGTTTCAGCTTTTTTCTATATGCTTACCATTCACTACTCCTAAGATAAACTTCTGAATTTTTTCACTAAAAGTTGAATCTTTGAATGCTCATTAAATGATTCTCTAATCGGCCTTATCTATGATACACTATATATACTAGTTTGAGGTGAGGATAGATGATAGAGTTAAATGGAAAAAGTTATGAAATTTTGGAAAATGTAAAAAGTGCAGTGGACGAAGAAGTTATTGAAGAACGCTATTCTGATATCTTAAAGAAATTTGATTTTATCGTGGGAGATTGGGGATATAATCAATTGCGTTTAAAAGGGTTTTACCAGTCAGACCACCCAAAAGCATCGTACGATACAAGAATAGATTTATTGGAAGATTATTTATATGAGTATTGTAATTTTGGATGTGCTTATTTTGTATTGAAAAAAATAGATTAATACTTGGTTTGAAAAAGAAGAGAACGAACTGTTTTTGGTTTGTTTCTACTCTTAATGTAGTTGACCAAGAGTGGATTCTGACAGGAACAGCATGCTCTTTTCCTTGATTGCAGGTAGAAATAATGGAATGAAAAACAGTTCGTTTTAAAAACGCAGAAAATAAAAGTAAGAAAAAACGACAAATATGAAAAGAAAGTAGCCGAATTGTAATTCTAGGTTGCCGCACTGTGGGGAAATTCACCCAATAGAAAAGCATTATTCTGTTGTTGTTTGGCTTATCGCTCTCTCTTAAGAAACAGGTGATTGATCATATAAAGTGCTCCGTCTGTATCCAGAAAAGTAATCTTCAATCACTTCGCCCAGGTTAAAAATAGTATCTTCATTTCCGATAGCGCTCATGATTTGAAGGGAAATTGGGTTTCCGTCTTGGTTTGAATTAAGTGGAATCGTCAAAGCGGGAAGCCCCCAAATATTTGCGTAAGCGACATATGGCATGTATTTTAGATAGGATTTTGAAAGAGAAAATATTTCTTTAAAAAGCTCTCCATGGTTCAAGCCGCTTGTATGATAAACAGGGAAAAACAGCAGACGATTATTTAAATGCCTCTCTAATGTGTAATCTCCTTCTTTTAAAAAGGATTTAATCTCTTTTAGTCGTTTGTCGCTCGGCTTGAACATATTAGCTCCAAGCAGCGCCCAAGATAAGTACGTATGGTTAGGAGTCTTTCTCGTTAATTTTTCCCGAACATAATGTTTCCACAAGTTGGGGCGGTCATCATTAAAAGCAACGCGTTTAATATCTACTGCTCCGTCTATAGACATTATTTCCTGCCATATTTTAGCGGATTCTGTAAAATAGGGAGGAAAAGACCAGCTTATATCTGCCAGTGGTTTCATAAATTGATATACTTCTTCCATGATGGCTTTGGTAGCATCATCTAAAGGGTACCCGTTATCCGTAGGCAGCATATCAATTTGCATTTTTTCATAATACTTTCGATGAATTTGATGATTTTTTGTCAGTTGGTAGATGAGCCGAGCATCTCGAACAGATTTTGTAATAGGACCAATACTGGACATTCTATTTTTTAACGGGAGTTGGTTTGCTGGTAAATGCCCTGTATTAGAAACTTGAAATTTACCTGGTTTAAAGCCAACTGTCCCATTAAGATGAGTAGGGAAGCGAATGGACCCGCCAATATCAGACCCAATGCCAAGTGCAGTACCACCTGTTGCAATAAGAGCGGCTTCTCCTCCGCTGGATCCTCCGGCAGTATGTTTCACGTTCCAGGCATTATTCGTTCTGCCGTACAGTTTATTATCGGTCTCCTGGCAAAAACTTAGAGGAGGTGTGTTTGTTTTTCCTAAGATAATCGCACCTGCCTGTTTAAGCTTTTCGACAACATCAGCATCTGTTGACTTGATTAAGTTTTTCCTTTGAGGCAATCCGCCAGTTGTTTTCATGTTTTTAACATCAATAGCTTCTTTAATACTGATGGGTACACCATAAAGAGGATAGTTATCCAGATTTATACTGGTTATCTTGTCATCAAGAAGAGCTGCTTCTTGCAATGCTTCCGTAAAGCGATTTTCTACGATTGCATTAAGCTTTTCGTTAATCTGCTGGATATGCTCAATAAATACAGTTACACATTCTTCTATCGAAATATCACGGTTTTTAATACAAGTAGCTATGGATATGGCATCCATGGCAAGGAGCTGTTGTTTATCTATGGAACTATTCATGATAGGACCCCTCCCCAACTAATCATCTGTTTCTATTTAGTATACCAAAGATTAGGGTAAAAAGTCAGTATTTGCAGTAATGATTAAGTTTTAACTGTAAAATAAAAGAATATGATATGATAGATGTAGAAAATAGGGTGGAGGTTTTTTTATGTATTTTGTGAATCGAAGCGAGATTGAAACATTACTTTCGCATATGGATCATTTGTTAGAGGAAGTTAAAGATAATACTGATTTTCAACAAAATAAACTACAACAACTGGCTTTAGAACGATTCGTCCAGGTTGTCATAGAAACTATTTTGGATGTAGGTAATAAAATGATTGATGGTTTTATCATGCGTGACCCTGGCAGTTATCATGATATTGTAGATATTCTAATCGATGAACAAGTGCTTCCTGAAACAGATGAAAAAGCTTATAAAACATTAATAGATAAACGACAAGAGATTGTCCGGGAATATCATTCGATTGATCACGCTGCGTTAGAAACTGTTTTATGGGAAAATTATGCAGTTTTAGCACAATTCTCCCAGTATATTCGTATGTATTTGGATAATGAGTTAGGAACAGCTAACGCGTTTTCCAATGAATCAAAAGTGGAAAATGATCGTAAATAGACAATATGAAAATATATAAAGAAGGTTCAAATTGTATATATGGTAAGAGATGAGGGTGTTTCAACTATTGTATAAAGCATATTGTATTGATTTAGATGGAACGATGTATCGGGGAACTGAACGTATTGATGGAGCAAAGGAATTCGTTGATAATTTAAAAAAACAAGATACTCCCTTTGTTTTTGTGACGAATAATTCCAGTGCAACACCAGCAGCTGTTGCATCTAAACTAGCAGCTATGGATATTCACATTCATGCCAGTCAAATTATGACCTCCGCTCTGGCTACAGCGCAATATATTAAACGCGAAAAAGCTAATGCCAGCGTTTATATGATAGGGGAGGAAGGGCTGGAAGAAGCACTGCTGCAGAATCAGCTACGATTACGTGAAGAAGCTGTAGATTATGTTGTTATAGGTATGGATCGGGATCTTTCCTATGAAAAGTTAGCTAAAGCAAGTGTTTGTATTCAGAATGGAGCGAAATTTATTTCGACAAATAAAGATGCTGCGATTCCCACTGAGCGAGGTTTTCTTCCTGGAAATGGTTCACTCACTTCTGTTTTAACGGTTTGCACAGGGGTAGAACCGACGTTTATTGGAAAGCCGCAGCCGCAAATTATGGAAGAAGCATTAACGACATTAGGCTTAGAAGCGCAAGAAGTCCTAATGGTTGGTGATAATTATGAAACGGATATTTTAGCCGGTATACATACAAAAATGGACACATTAATGGTATTAACAGGGTACAGTACGAAAGAAGACCTTGCAGTGAAATACGACCAGCCGACTTATATCATGAATAATTTATTCGAATGGATTGAAAAACGCCAGGAAGAAGAGTAATCTTTTCCTGGCGTTTTGATTAAGTGTCTAATTCTTCATCGCCTGCAGTGGAGTGTGCAAGTCGACTGGAAGCTGCGGCCGCAATAGCTCCAACAATATCATCTAAAAATGTATGCACGTTGCCGCCAGTATGGTCATTCAAATCTTTTAAAATACCGGGTTTCTGTTTATCAATATACCCATAACTCGTAAAGCCGATGGAACCATACACATTTACAATTGAAAAAGCAATGATTTCATCAATTCCGTATAAACCTTCATCGCGATGAATGATATCTTGAAGCGGTTCGGATAATTGGTTCTGTTCGGCAAGTTTGTCTAATTCAATACCTGTTAAAATAGCATGCTGTACTTCACGTTTGGAAAGCACTTTTTGGACGTTCGCTTTGCATGTCTCTAAGTCCAGTTCGTCAAAATATTTTGATTGTAGGTAATAAACTAACTCCGCAATGTCTTCGAGAGTGACTCCTCGCTCTTTTAGCAGATTCCGTGCTCTTAATTCTAATTCACTTTGCTTTTCTAACATGACTATCACCAAACTTTCTATACCTGTTTCTACAAGTGTACCACTAAATATCATCTATGAATATAAATCTATGTTAAACTGGGGATACAATCTAAAGCTGAAAGGGGAAAGACTATGGTAAAACCTGTAATTTATATCACAAGAAAATTGCCTGATAATTTGATCAAACCTTTTCAAGAAACATATGATATTCGTATGTGGGACGAAGCAAGTACGCCAGTTCCTACAGAGACATTGCGTGAAGAAGTGAAACATGCGGACGCTCTTTTTTGTTTAATTACTGAAAAAATAGACCGCGAATTCTTGAGAGAACATTCCCATTTAAAAGTGATTGCGAATATGGCAGTGGGTTATGATAATATCGACGTAGAAGCTGCCAAAGAATATGGAGTTACGATAACGAATACACCGGATGTTTTGACGGAAACAACAGCAGATTTGACGTTTACTTTATTACTTTCAACTGCGAGACGAATTGTGGAGGCGGCAAATACGATTTATCAAAATAATTGGGGAGATTGGGCTCCGTTTTCGTTGGCAGGAAGTGACGTTCATGGCAAAACGCTTGGCATCGTCGGGATGGGAAGAATTGGTGCAGCCGTTGCAAGGCGAGCGAAAGGATTTAATATGAACGTGATCTACCATAACCGGAGCCGTAAAAAAGAAGTGGAAGAGGAGCTTGATTTATCCTATGTTACCCAGGAGGAATTATTAGAAACAGCAGATTTTGTCGTGTCGTTAGTCCCCTTAACGGATGAAACAAAAGAGATGTTCAATCGAACTGCCTTTGCAAAAATGAAAACTTCTGCTATATTTATTAACGCATCCCGCGGAGGAGTTGTCGATGAAACGGCTCTATATAATGCATTAAAAGATGGCGAAATTACCGCAGCCGGTTTAGATGTATTCCAAGAGGAACCGATTTCGTCCGTCCATCCATTCGCTTCCCTGTCGAATGCTGTACTCTTACCGCATATTGGTTCCGCAACGGTTCAAACACGAGAGGCAATGGCTAAGCTATGTCTGGAAAATATAGAGGCTGTTACAACAGGAAAGAAAGCAAAAACGCCAATCACTTAAAAAAGGCAGCCGGAATTCTCATCCCGGCTGCCTTTAAAAAGGAATTAAAATACTTGTTCAATTTCTGTAACACCTGGTACTTCAGTAGTTAAAGCACGTTCAATACCAGCTTTTAATGTGATGGCAGAGCTTGGGCAATTACCACATGCTCCCATCAGGCGTAATAGAACGACACCATCATCATCTACGTCTATAAGTTCAACATCGCCGCCATCTCTTAATAGATACGGACGCAATTTGCTTAATACTTCTTGTACATCATCTTTCATTTCCGCAATCCCCTTTCTTTGTTGGCAGATAAGAAAGTATAGAAATTTCTTACTGCATTATGCAACGAAGGTGTTCATTGGAGAAATTTGCCAAATGACAAGCTTTCCAAGAAACCTCGTAACATACAGAATAACTATTTGATGCTATAATATAAGTAGTTTGTTAATGTATCATGATTTTAGATTCATTCTACCGTGTTTCTATGCTTTTGTAAATGAAAACTGCTTACGGATCAGGTCATGTAAGATTAAATGAAGCTCGTACACTATTTATTCATAGCGAAATAGAGGCGAAGCGAATTCATCAAAAAGGAGCAAACATGTATGAGTAACTTAATCACAATCACTATTTACGGGCGGGATCAAATTTGTGCCAGCTGTGTAGGTGCGCCGAGTTCTACGGAAACTTATGAATGGCTGCAAGCGGCGCTAGGGCGTAAATACACCTCTTCGGCATTCCAATTTGAGTATATAGATATGGATCAAGAACAAACAGAAGAAAAACATCAGCAAATGATTGCGCAAATGGAAGAAGAAGATTATTTATATCCGCTTGTCCTTTTAAACGGGGAAATTGTAGCGGAAGGAATCCCACAATTAAAACCGATTTATCGAGCTGTTGAAGAAGCGGATCCAAGTCTTGTATGAAGTTCTTCTCAGCTTGAAACCATAATCGGATTTATTTGCTGCTGAGCTTAAAAGTTAGTATACTAAAAGTAAATCAATGAATCGAATAGGAGGGCATAAATTGGACGTAAAGATAACAGATCAAGCACGTGATCAAATTCAGGATATGATGAAAGAAGAATCTAGTGATGTGAGACTTCGCTTTGGTGTACAAGGGGGAGGGTGCAGTGGCCTATCTTATGCATTAGGATTCGATGATGAAGTGAACGCTGAACTCGATGAAGTAAACACGGTGAACGACATCCCGGTAGTAATGAGCAAGATGGATATACCAATGCTTGAAAAAACGGAAATAGATTTTAAACAGAACATGATGGGCGGCGGATTTAGTATACATAATCCAAACGCAGTTATGTCTTGTGGGTGTGGATCTTCTTTCCGTACTGAAACAAACGTAGGCAACCCTGGAGGCTGCTAATTGCAGAACATACAGTAACTGCACTTACGTTTCAAGCTTTTTGTAAAAGAAGTTGGAGTGTCATCGCAATAAAAAAGGCTTCAATGCAAGTTGAATGACTTGTATTGAAGCCTTTTATATATGAGTGATGATAAGACAATACTAGAACATACTCGTAGAATGTTTGGGCTGGATGCGAGCTTTTGGATTCATATAACGCATTGCATTATTGATGGCAGTTGGACCTTCACCGAAGCCAGTTGCAATCAGTTTTACCTTTCCTTCATACGTGTTGATGTCACCAACCGCATAAATTCCAGGAATGTTTGTTTCCATTTTTTGATTCACTTCAATACTATTACGATGAATGTCTAATCCCCAGTTTGCAATCGGGCCAAGCTTCGATACAAAGCCGTAATTACATAAAACGGAATCGACATCCAACTTAACCATTTTCTCTCCGCGGGTTTCTTGCAAGACTAGACGTTCTACTTTATTCACTCCTTCTAAATCTGTTGGAACATAAGGAGTAAGAATATTGACGCTTGAAGCTTTTAACTGTTCCATTGTATGTTCATGTGCTCTAAACTCATTGCGACGATGGATAAGGGTGACTTTCTCTGCAATAGGCTCCAACATAAGTGACCAATCGACTGCAGAATCTCCACCGCCTAAAACGACCACATGTTGTCCTTGATATTTATTCATATCTTTCACGAAGTAATGTAAATTCTCTTCTTCAAAACGCTGACAGTCTTGAATATTCAGCTTACGAGGTTCAAAAGCACCATTTCCGCCTGTAATAATAATCACTTTAGAATAATGAACATTACCGTTCATTGCAGTTAATTTGAATGTTTCATCTTCTAACTTTTCGACTGTCTCAATGGTTTCTCCGAGTACGAGATCTGAATCAAATAATTTCAATTGTTCCTCTAAATTATCCACGAGTTCCTGGGCACGGATTTTAGGAAAACCGGCAACATCGTAAATGTATTTTTCGGGATATAATGCAGTTAATTGTCCTCCAGTATGTGGTAAGCTTTCAATTAATTTCACACTGGCTTGACGCATACCACCATAAAAAGCTGTAAATAAACCGGCAGGACCAGCCCCAATAATTGTCATATCATATATTTTATCAGTCATTAGTGTGTCCCTCCATCTCATAACGATAATTCTACACTATTTAGATAAAGACATAAACCAAAATGCTTTAATCGTAGTGGTTACTGTCGCTTTTCTAAATAAAGTTGTAAATAATCAGTGAAAGTCATTCGTGTTGCTTTTTTAGCTGTCAGCTTATAAAATATAGAAGGAATGAGAAAAGGATGAAGTTAGGTTAATAGGGGGCCTTCTGTGAGTTTAATTCAAATATTTGTTTCTATTTTATTATATTTTGTCATGTTTTTTGGTATTGCTTTTATTTTAAATATGCTGTTGCGTCGAACGTGGTTGATGGCAATATTATACCCGTTTATTATCTCGATTGTAGTTGCAGACAGTACGTTAGGAGAATATTTCACCCAACCCAAAATAGCTGTTACGGATACGTTCCAAACGATGATATCTCTTCCAGTGATGGATTTGCTTATACTAACATCAGGACTTCTGGGGGCGATTGTATCTGGCTTGATTATCAAACTACTTCGGAAAAGCGGTTATCAAATGTTTTAATTTTAAAAATTGGATGTACAAGGGGAATCGATTACAGAATAAAGTGCGAAATAACGATTCTTGCTACATGTATAAAAAAGAGTCTCAGACGGTATACAAATCAGAATAATCACATATGGAGAAAGGGTCGTACTTACACGTATCTCATCCATTGTTTCTGATTTTTGTTGTATAAGCGGGAGACTCTTTTTTAGTTGTATTTAAATGATAATCGTCACATGAAAAGGGGGGAGAGCAAGAAGCCAATTCCTACTCCCGTTAAAGCCCCAAAAAAGACTTCAATTGGCTGATGACCGAGCAATGTTTTTAACTCTGATATTTTTTCGTATTCTTCTTTATCCTGCCAATTGGAAGCTTCGGTCACAAAGTTACGGAAATCTCGTACTAATAAATTCAAAATGATTGCATGTTCGCCAGCTTCTCTACGAACTCCAGAAGCATCAAACATAGTAATGACACTGAAGATAAAAGCAATTGCAAAAGGAACGGAACTAACTCCCTCTGTAATGCCAACAGCAGTGGTCAGTGCGCTTACTGCTGCCGAATGACTGCTCGGCATACTTCCCGTGCCAAAAATAAGTCCTAATTTAAATTCACGGGCAACGACAAGATGGATAGGTACTTTGATTATTTGAGCAAAAACAATCGCAGCAAGAGCTGCCATCAACGGGAAATTAGTAAAGAAAGCAGTCATTCTTCATCATCCTTTCGCTATCAAGCTGTTATTAAGCTTGAATAGCTGTCTCTAAAGCCAATTCCATCATTTGGTGGAAAGATGTTTGTCGTTCTTCAGCAGATGTTTGCTCACCTGTGATGATATGATCCGATACGGTCAGAATCGATAATGCTTTGCGGTTAAATTTAGCCGCTAACGTATAAAGAGCGGTCGATTCCATCTCGACGCCTAAAATTTTATATTGGGTGAGCAGCTTATTGAAAGCTTCTGCATCATCGCGATAAAACACATCGCTCGTAAATACATTTCCGACATGTGTCGTTAAATGATTGTCCTGAGCAATGTCATATGCGTTTTTAAGGAGATCAAAATTAGCAAGTGGTGCATAATCTAGGCCATTAAGAGCTAGTTTATTCATTTGAGAATCAGTTGTTGCTCCTTGCGCTAAAATCACATCACGAATAGCAATGTCTTCCTGCATGGCACCACAAGTTCCAACGCGAATCAATGTTTGTACGTCATATTCATTCATTAGTTCATGCGCATAAATGGAAATGGAAGGGACCCCCATACCGGACCCCTGTACAGAAATACGCTCTCCTTTATAAGTACCTGTATAGCCGTACATCCCACGTACTTCATTATACTGAATAACATCTTCAAAATATGTTTCCGCTATAAATTTCGCCCGCAGCGGGTCACCGGGAAGTAAAATTTTATCGGCAATATCTCCCTTATTTGCTCCAATATGAATACTCATTATGTGTTATATCCCCTTTATGGTTTAGTATATTTTATGATAATAGTGTTCTTCTAAATCTGCAATGCATTTCAATGCTTTTTCATTAAAAAGCGTGTCTTCCTGCTGCAATTCTTGTTTATAGGATTCTACTGCTCGTTGTAAAGAATGAGCATATGTCGGTACTTCACCGTCAAACGCTTTGGCATGACGTTTACGTGCATTAAATTTCTCACGATGTGCTAACGCTTTTCTTTCATGGAATACGACGCCTTCCGCTTGTCCTGGATTATGTAAATCACCTTGTGTAGGATGATTGAGGACGCTTAACGTTTCTACTAAAATATAATTCCCTTTGTCTTGTACTATTTTCACAATATACGTGCCTGAATTATACGTTGTTTGAATAACATCTCCAATTTGTAAAGCACTCATATAATAAGCCTCCTTCTTCGTTCTGAAAATTTATTACTACTATTGTGGCAAAAATACTTCCATGTTGCAATGTATTCATCTATTCCTCCATGAAGATTAGTACTGCTTGTTCATAAAATAATGTCTCTTAAGAAATCATTAAAATTATACAGATTTGATTCATGTTTCACTAAAAAAATAATTTTCCATTTTATAACAGAAAACAATTTACAAAGTTACCGTAAAATTCAAGATAAAAATAGTAACATTGAATCACGTTTAAAAGAATATTAAAAAACGTAAGCATTTAAGCCTATTTTTGCCAAAAAAATATTGACATCAGTTTTACAACACTATATGGTATTCGTTATGTAAAGGTTTGAACTACTTATTTTCTACAGATGAAAAAGAGTAATCTTTCTTTCTGTATAAGTGTGCTTAGGCATTCGTTAATTAGCTGAACGGATGTCGAGTTTGCTATGTTTAAAAACTTATCTTTCGAAGACTTAGAAATAGATTTCCTGCTGATTAGAAACGAGAAGAACGGGCAATTTCAATTAGAAATGTTAGAAGGCGAACTATATCATAATTTTTTATTAATTGAGGATACAGTAACGATCGAAACAGGAGATCAATTGTTTTTTGGTGGTGTACTTGTCTCGGTTTTTGATCATTATGTAAAAGTGAATACATCTGGTCTGAAAATGTCTTCCACATTAATTCCACTTATTGAAGGAAATCAGGTTTTTAGCTCAGAGTATCCTAATTATCATCGTTCGCCGCGGATTATTCACCGGGTTCCAGAAGAAAAACGAACGATTGCTAAGCCATCGACCAAGCCAACGAAGCCAAGCGAGAACATAGGAAGAACTGTTATACCGCCCTTAGTGATGATTGCGGCACTGGTCATTGTTTCTGTTATTCAGCCTCGCGGTATTTTTATTATCGTTATGTTATCGATGACTGTCACTACTGTAACTGTTTCTGTGATTTCTTACATAAAAAGCGTTAAGAAATATAATGCGAATATGAAACATCGTGATAAAACATATCGAGAATATTTGCAACGAAAAACAGAAGAATTGTACAGTGTTACTGAAGAACAACGGGAATCACTTTATTACCATAACCCCGACGTTGAAACAATCAGAGACAAAACATTGCAAGTGGATGCACGGATTTATGAAAAAACGATGTTGCATCATGACTTCTTAGATTTTCGTACTGGTCTTGGGGATATTGATCCAAGTTTTGACATTGAATTTAACGATGAGGAATTCACTCAGGATGAAGATGAACTGATGGATATGGCACGTGATTTATATGAACAATATCAAGTCGTTTATAATGTACCTGTTGTAACCACCTTGCAAAAAGGGCCGGTAGGTTTTATCGGTCAGCGGGAATTAGTGCTCGAACAACTGCAGCAATTCGTCATGCAGCTTGCTTTATTTCACAGTTACCATGACATACAGTTTGTTACCATCTTCCCGGAAGAGGAGAAAAATAAGTGGAACTGGATGCGCTGGCTGCCGCAAGCAAATTTACAAGCATTAAATGTACGCGGCTTTATATATCATGAACGGTCTCGGGACCAAATCTTGCATTCGCTCTACCAAGTATTGAAAGAACGGCAACTTATGTTGGAGGAGAAAGAAAATAAAAATGAAAAAATACATTTCTCTCCTCATTATGTCTTTCTCATCACGGATGAACGATTGATTTTAGATCATACAATTATGGAGTTCTTTAATCAAGACCCGAGCGATTTAGGTGTCTCTCTCGTATTTGTCCAAGATGTGATGCATGCACTGCCAGAGCATGTGACAACGGTCATTGACATTAGCGACACCAAGAACGGGAATATTATTTTGGAAGAAGGAGAATTGGTTAACAAAGCATTCGTTCCAGATCATTTCCCTGTCGATTTTAATAAAGAAGATGTATCGCGAGGGTTAGCTCCACTTCATCACCTGCAAACATTGAAAAATTCTATCCCTGAAAGTGTCACTTTCCTGGAAATGTACCGGGTTGATCGAGTTGAGGAGTTAGATATCGCAACACGCTGGCGACAAAATGAAACATATAAAAGCATGGCTGTCCCATTGGGGCTGCGCGGCAAAGATGATATTGTTGAGCTTAATTTACATGAGAAGGCACACGGTCCGCATGGTCTAGTTGCCGGTACAACAGGTTCCGGGAAGTCAGAGATTATTCAGTCTTATATTATCTCTCTCGCTGTTAACTTCCATCCTTATGAAGTAGCCTTTCTGCTGATTGACTACAAAGGGGGAGGTATGGCGAATTTATTCCGGGATATGCCGCATTTGTTAGGTACGATTACGAACCTCGACCGTGCTCAGGCACTGCGGGCACTTGCATCAATTAAAGCAGAATTGCAAAAGCGTCAACGACTATTTGGCGAACATGATGTCAATCATATTAATCAATACCAAAAATTATATAAACAAGGGCAAGCCAGTGAACCCATGCCGCATTTATATTTGATTTCGGATGAGTTTGCTGAGCTGAAAGCGGAACAGCCGGATTTTATGCAGGAACTGGTTTCCACCGCCCGGATTGGGCGTTCTCTTGGTATTCATCTTATTTTAGCTACTCAGAAACCAAGTGGGGTCGTAGATGAGCAAATCTGGTCCAACTCCAAATTTAAATTGGCACTTAAAGTACAAAATCAAAGCGATTCAAAAGAAGTATTGAAAACACCGGATGCAGCAGAAATTACTTTACCAGGCCGTTCCTATTTGCAAGTAGGAAATAACGAGATTTATGAATTATTCCAAAGCGCCTGGAGCGGAGCAGATTATGTGCCTGATAAAGAAACCTATGAACAAGTTGATACGACGATTTATGCAATCAATGATTTAGGACAATATACTATATTGACCGAAGATTTAAGCGGTCTGGATAAACAAGAAGCAATAACCAGTGTGCCAACTGAATTAGAAGCAGTGATTGACTATATGCATGACTATACAGAGGCACAGCAAATCGAGCCCTTACCTCGACCTTGGTTGCCGCCTTTGTCAGAACGACTGATGCTGAGTGAACTGCATTCAATTGATTTTACAGTGTCCTGGCAGGAGCCGAAGAAGCCTTTAACTGTGACAGTAGGGATGCTTGATCAACCGGAATTACAAGCTCAAAATCCATTGGAAATTAATTTGACAAAAGACGGTCATATTGCTGTGTTTTCCAGTCCCGGTTATGGGAAGTCCACATTTTTACAGACACTGGCGATGGATTTAACCAAGCAGCATAGCCCAGCACATATGCATATCTATTTATTAGACTTTGGAACAAACGGTTTACTTCCATTAAAAGGGATGCCGCATACTGCAGAAACGCTGCTTTTAGATGAAACAGAAAAAATTGCTAAATGGATTCGGCTGATGACGGATACGATTCAAACTCGTAAACGTAAGCTTAACCAGTACGGAGTCGCTACGCTTGAAATGTATGAGCGAGCAAGCGGTGAAATTATTCCGAATGTATTGGTTGTCTTAGATAATTATGATGCTGTACGGGAAGCAGATTTCGTTGAGGAGTTCGATAAATTGATCACTCAAATTGCCCGTGAAGGCTCAGGGATTGGGATTCATTTAGCTATTAGTGCTGGCAGACAAAATGCGATGAAAATGCCACTTTTATCGAATATAAAGCTGCAACTGGCATTATATTTAATCGATGTATCAGAAGTGCGTGCCATTGTCGGTAGAACTGAATTGGAAATAGCAGAAATTGCCGGCAGGGGAATTATCAAATTGGATCAATCTGCTTTGTTTCAGACGGCATTGCCAGCTGATGGCGAAGAAGCTTTGCAAGTGATTGAAAATATACAGCAGGTGACAGAAGAAATGGACCATCACTGGGATGGCGAAAGACCGGAAGGCATTCCAATGATGCCAGAAGGAGCCATTGATTTTCTTAAGTTTAAAGAAAATAAGCAAACCAAAGAAAAAGTGAAACAAAATTCGCTCCCTCTTGGTTTGGAGTTTGAAGAAGTAATGCCACTTGCTTATCATCCTGCAACATTTAATTTCCTGACGATTACAAGTGACCGGAAAGACAGGTTGGACTCTTTAACAAATGGTATTGCTAAAAACATGACGTTGCTCGGTGAGAATTACGAAACTATTCTCATTGACACCAAAGATCAATCCTTCGTAGAAGTAGGTAGAGCGATGCATCTGTACAAAACAGAACATGAAGAAGTTAAACAGCTTAAAGAAACGTTAGTGAACGATATCAATAGTCGTTTACAAACTAAAGAAGACCATAGAAAACGACTGATTCTGATTAAAGACGTCAAAGACTTTGCACAACGCAGTCAAATTAGCGAGGAAGAAATTCCTATTTTACTGGAACAAGGTGCAACGGTTGGGATTCACTTTGTAATTTGTGGAGATTACAGTTTCATTGGACGAAGCTATGAACCAATGCCAAAATACGTTCGCAGACAGTCAACTATTGGTGTACTGGCCATGAAACTGGGAGATCAGGATATTTTCAATCAGCCATTTATTCGTAAAGAGAAATATCCTAGCGCTTATGAGTGCTACTATACGATGGATCAGGATCATGTGAAGATAAAAATTCCGGAATAGGGGGAGTTGTGATGTCCTACGATTCAATCAGCCATTTTAAAGATCAAAAATCAATGGTGAAAGAAGGAATGGATCATTCAGAAGAGCAAATAACCGCTGCTGAAGAGAAGATTACTCGATTACAAGAAGCATCCAGTTCTTTAGATTCTTGTTTAGAAAGTCTAGGAAATATTAAAGAGGATATTGATGATTTTGAAGTAACCAAGTCCAAGTGGCAAGGAGAGGAAGAAGAAAACTTTACAGCAAAACATAATTCCTATGCCATTTTTGTTAATACGTATGAATCGGATGTTAGTAAAGCAAAAGAACAAATTGTAGAGGATTTAGAAGAAGCGAAAGCTGAAAAAGAAACTGCAGAAATAGGGTTGGAAAACCTGGAAGATGTATTAGATGGTTTAGAATCTGATATTAAATTAGCGAAGGAGGATGGATAAAGGTGGCTGGGAAAGTTAGCCTTAACTTAAAAGATTTCGATGCTAATACCGAAAAACTAAAATCTGCTGTTTCCAATATTAATAGCAGTTTTAAGTTAGATTATTCTCTTGAAACAAATATTAAACCATTTACCAAAGATTTAGAGACAACGATTGACGCAATCAAATTGCTAGAGCAGTATAAACAAATGTTAAACGCTGATGCATGGGCTCTGGATTTTGTAGGGCAGGAAATGGTCCAACAAGATCAAGACCTTTCAAATGTAATTCAAACATCAATATGATAAGGAGGAATTCGTATGGGGAATCATAAGGTGGAAATGGCAGAAATAGAAGATTTCTCCACGGATCTTCAAGAAGCTTCCGAAGATATTCAGTCCCAGCTGGACCAAGTGAAAGAAAGCATTGAATCCATCAATGATATGAGCTCGTTCTCCGGGAAAACTGCAACGGAAGCGAAGAAATACTTCGAAGAAATGCACTTGACGATTATCGAGTCTTTTCGAGGGCTGTTTGGCGACTTGGAAGGCAATCTCAACAAGCATATCCAAGACTTTCAGACAGATGTCGATGCCAGTGAGAAAGCCAAGATCGAAAGCAATTACCTGCAGG
>DATGTM010000087.1:0-12415 GCA_035301845.1 Pseudogracilibacillus sp.
TTTATGTTGAAAGCCCGGAAATTCACGAGCTAGCATGTTTTGATGAGCAAGCGTCATCGTCAATACGATATCGGCCCATTCTAATAATTCTGTCGTTATTTGTTGTGCAGTATGAGCATGAGGGACACGAATTTCATCTAAAGCATATTCGGCTTGTGGATTCATCAAAGCTCCATCCATTGCAGAAATTCCTGCTGATTTCACTTCCAATTGAGGAGCATAATAACTTAACAGGGTTTGTGCCATCGGACTTCGACACGTATTCCCCGTACATATAAATAAAACCTTCACATTCATCCTCCTTGTTTCCAGCTATTAAAGAATGTAAACCACAGTTCATGGGAGCCAATTTTTTGACCCTCAAGTACACTATTCAATAGTTTTAGAAGCTGCTTTTTTCAAACGATCCATGACAGCTTCTCCTGCAGTAGACTCATTTAAGCCAATCGCAATGACTAAATCTACGTCAGACTGCTTCATCTTTCTCAAAGCTTGATACAATTGGGCAGCAATATCTTCCTGACTTGTCCCAAGTGAAAACACTTTATCTGCATGATAATCCGCAGTAGAATCCAAGGTTAACAAACCGACTTTCTTGCCTGAAATCTGGTGTTGGCGAATTGTTTCTGTTTCATCGCGCAATGCTAAAATTAAAGGAACTTCAGGCATATAATGACGATATTTCACACCCGGAGATTTAGGTACAGAAGTTTGTACATCACGTTGTGTTCCTCCAACGGGTATAATTTGCTCTATATCTTGTCGTGTTATTTTCCCAAGCCGCAAGATAACAGGATGCTCCCCAGTACAATCAACCACAGTGGATTCTACACCGACATTCGCTGGTCCTCCGTCTACAACTGCTGGGACTTTCCCCGTTAAGTCTTCTAACACATGTTGTGCTGTCGTTGGGCTCGGTTTTCCCGAAAGATTGGCACTAGGGGCAGCAATCGGCAGCTCTGCCGCTTTTAATAATTGATGAGCCACTGGATGAGCAGGAATACGTATACCAACTGTAGAAAGCCCTCCTGTGACGTTCTTCGCAATCTTTGGACTGCATTTTAATACACACGTAATCGGCCCTGGTGAAAAAGCGTCAATTAATGGATTCACGTAAGCAGGATAGCCATCTGTTAATGATGATAATTGATCTTTACTCGCTATATGCACAATTAACGGATTATCTTCCGGTCGCTCTTTTGCTTGAAAAATTTTACTTACAGCAGCTGAATTCGTCGCATCAGCTCCTAACCCATAGACCGTTTCTGTTGGAAAAGCGACGACTTCCCCATTCTTCCAGTAATCGACTGTCGCTTGAATCGTCTTTTCCTTATCCTGATCAAAATCAAGTCGTTTGGTTTTCATCGTACTCCTCTTTTCTATAGTTTTCTTTATCGCCTGTTGTTCAATTATTTTTTATACGTTAACAGCAACGACCCGGTCTTGTCCGCCCAAATCCTGTATAACTGAAACACTGCTTGCAGGATACGTCGTACGGATAATAGAAGATACTTCTTCCCCTTGATTATACCCTATTTCAAAAAACAAATAACGTAGAGCTTGCTGGTTTAACCGTACTGTTTGTTCCATAATCTTTTGATATGCTTGTAAACCATGATTTTCCGCGTACAGAGCTAATTCCGGATCATAGTCTTTCACCGTGTCTTGTAAGGTCCCTCGATCGTTCGGGTCGATATATGGCGGGTTAGACACAATCACGTTCGCCTCTAATTGCTGATTCATAAACGGCTCTAAGAAATCACCCTGCAGCCACTGAATGTCTGCTTTATATAAGTCAGCATTCTGCTTTGCTACTGTTAGTGCTCTTTCAGATATGTCTGTTGCATAAACAGTCATCATGGGGAAAGCTAATTTTAAAGTGATTGCTATAATCCCGCTTCCCGTCCCTATATCCACTAATGTGAAATTTGATAAATCTGCTTCTCTTTCTAAACATCTCATGACTTGCTCGATTAACACTTCTGTGTCAAAACGAGGAATTAATACATCTTCATTCACAACAAAATCTCGTCCAAAAAACGGGGCCAATCCTAAGATGTGTTGCACAGGGATTCCAGTTTCTGCATGTCGCTTTACATCTTTCATAAAAGCTTGTCTTACTTCTTCGGCAATATACTCCTGCATTTTAAGATAAAATTCGGCCGGTGCGATTTGTAAATGGTGTTGTAATAAGACAGCGGCACTTGAAGCTTCACGTCCGTGTTTTTCCAAAAAAGAAGAAGCCCAGTGAAGGACTTCATGCTGTTTCATCGGGTGTGAACCACTCATATTATTCACCTATTTGCTCTAATTTCTTCGTTTGATCATCTAATAAAAGGGCTTCGACAAACTCGTCCAATTTCCCCTCTAAAATTTGATCCAGCTTTTGAATCGTTAATGATATACGGTGATCAGTCACACGGGTTTGCGGGAAATTATACGTACGAATTCGTTCTGAACGATCCCCTGAACCGACAGCTGATTTCCTTGATTCATCATATTCCGCTTGCGCTTCTTGCTGATATTTATCGTACAATCTTGCACGCAGCACTCGCATAGCTTTTTCTTTGTTTTTAATTTGCGACTTTTCATCTTGGCAGGAAACAATAATCCCTGTTGGTTCATGAGTAAGCCGTACAGCCGACATTGTAGTGTTAACACTTTGTCCACCAGGTCCACTTGATGCAAAACGATCAATTCGGATATCATTTTCATTCAGTTCTACTTCAACATCCTGTGCTTCCGGTAAAACAGCTACAGTTGCTGTGGAGGTATGGACACGTCCTCCTCCTTCTGTTTCCGGTACACGTTGTACGCGGTGGGCACCATTTTCAAATTTCAATCTGGAAAAGGCACCTTTTCCATGAACCATGAAAATGATTTCCTTATAACCGCCGACACCAGTCGTTGTTGCTTCAATAATTTCTATACGCCAATTGTGCGCTTCAGCATACCGAGAATACATCCGGTATAAATCACCTGCAAATAAAGCTGCTTCATCACCGCCAGCTGCAGCTCGAATTTCCATAATAACATTTCGCTCATCATTAGGATCTTTCGGAAGGAGAAGCACCTTCAATTCCTCTTCATAACTCTGGATTTTCTCTTTCAAATCGTCCACTTCCAGCCTGGTCATTTCAGCCATCTCTTCATCTAAATCCTCGTTTAGCATTTCTTGTGCTTCATCTAATTCCTTTTTAGTTTGTTTATATTGGCGATATACAACAACGGTATCTTCTAAATCAGATTGCTCTTTAGAATAATCTCGTAATTTATTTGGATCACTAGCAATATCCGGGTCACTCAACCATTCGTTCAATGTGTTATAGCGATCTTCTAAAGATTGTAATCGTTCTAACATACTTTCACCTCATCTATTATTCCCTGTCTATTTTATATTATACATAATTTGTCTTCGATTAGAAAATGTCACCTTCGTTTCGATTCTGCCGATTACTTATGAAAGAAAAGATACGAAGCCTCTTTCGCTCGTAACGTTACCATTCGTCCAGGACGAGCACTAGCTTTTTGCAGGCAGCCCTTTGAATGCACTAGTAATAGGCTTGCCTGCGATTGGTTTAAGTGCGTAATATTATCACGAGTTTTATAGAAGAAATCGCTTTTTCGACAAATAAAAAATCAGGCAATAAGGTTGCCTGATTTTTATACATACCCAATGTATGCTTATTTCATATTGTATTTCTTCTTGAAACGGTCTACACGTCCACCAACACGGTCTGCTTTTTGCTTACCAGTGTAAAACGGATGAGAATCTGAACTAATTTCCACACGGATAACAGGGTAGCTATTACCGTCTTCCCACTCCATTGTTTCTTCAGATGTTTGTGTTGATCCACTTAAAAACTTATAATCTGAACTTGTGTCCAAGAAGATTACTTTTTGATAGTCTGGATGTAATTCTTGTTTCATTTGTTCCACCTCTTTTATCATAATATATCTTTTGTTTCATAACGTAACAGTCCTCACGAAATTTTATTATATCAGCATCTCTATTGAATTGCAAGGAACAGTCTGTTTTTTTGTTAGTTTTTTGAACGTTTTGTCTTTAATTCTTTCTCCATCATTTCAAAGAATTCAGCATTATCTTTCGTATTGCGCATGCGGCGCAGGAACCGGTCCGTAAAATCTTGCGAATCTTGCATCGTTTTACGAATCGTCCACATCTTGTCTAACTGGTCTTTAGAAACGAGCAACTCTTCTTTTCTCGTACCCGAGCGAAGAATGTCAATAGACGGAAAGATTCTTCTTTCCGCAAGCGAACGATCGAGATGTAATTCCATATTCCCCGTTCCTTTAAATTCTTCGTAAATCACATCATCCATCCGGGAGCCTGTATCAACTAATGCTGTTGCCAGTACGGTCATACTGCCGCCTTCTTCAATGTTACGTGCCGCTCCGAAGAAACGTTTAGGTCGATGAAATGCTGCAGGGTCAATCCCGCCAGATAAGGTGCGGCCGCTTGGTGGAATAACCAGGTTATACGCTCTGGCCAGTCGTGTAATGCTGTCCATCAGAACAATCACATCTTGTTTATGCTCTACCAAACGCATAGCCCGTTCTAAAACAAGTTCGGAAACTTTAATATGGTTTTCCGGAACTTCATCAAAGGTAGAACTGACAACATCTACGTCTTCATACACAGATCTTTCGATATCTGTTACTTCCTCTGGACGTTCATCCACTAATAAAATAATTAACTTCGACTCTGGATGATTGGCTGATATACTATTAGCTATCTGTTTTAACAACATCGTCTTTCCAGCTTTAGGGGGAGCAACAATCATCCCTCTTTGTCCAAATCCGACTGGAGTCATTAAATCAATAATTCTAGTGGACAATTTATTTTGTTCTTTTTCTAATTTCATAAATCGATCTGGATAAAGCGCCGTTAGGGCAGGAAAATGCACGCGTTTTTTAGCTGTTTCCGGGTTATCGCCATTTACTGCGTCTACATGTAAGAGCCCGTAATATCTTTCGTTTTCCTTTGGAGGACGAACTTTCCCAGAAACTTTGTCCCCATTTCGTAAATCGAATCGGCGAATTTGGGAGGCAGATATATAGATATCTTCTGCACTAGGAGAATAATTAATCGGCCGGAGAAATCCAAAACCCTCTGAAGAAATAATTTCTAATATTCCATCCATAAACAAAAAGCCATCTTTTTCCGCTTGAGCTTTTAAAATAGCAAAAATTAATTCTTTTTTTGTTAACTTAGCATAGTAAGATACTTTATATTCCCGTGCCATTTCGTATAATTCTTTTAAGTTCAACTCGGACAGCCGAGTAATTGTCATGTCAGACACTTTTGCACCACACCTGTTCTATATTTATGTTTACTTTATTAAAAATAGGAATAAAGTTTGGATAAAGCAATGGTTGAGAGAAGTATTATGGTTGTTTACATTAATAAGGATAAATAAGAGGAATAGGGATAAGAATATGATAAAAGTCAACGAAGCACACTTAATAAAAACTGCACTTTTGTCTTATCATACCTCTATACCCCTATGAAATCAAATGTATATTAGCTTGTCTTACAATGCTGTTTAATTTTCAATGACAAGATTTGGTTTTTTCTCTAAACTGTGCTGCCCATCAACGAAACGAATTGTTCCGCTCTTAGCGCGCATCACTACTGTTTGAGTTGTTGCATTTTTCCCTTTAAACTGAACGCCTTTTAATAATTCACCATCTGTTACACCTGTCGCGGCAAAAATGGCGTCGTCACCCGTTACAAAGTCTTCCATTAAAAAAACACGATTAATATCAGGAATCCCCATCTTTTTGCAACGAGCTACTTCATCATCATTTTTCGGCTTCAGCTTGCCTTGAATTTCACCGCCTAAGCATTTCAAAGCTACTGCAGCAAGCACTCCCTCAGGGGCGCCGCCAACTCCAAAGAGAACGTCGACACCGGTCGCATCAAAAGCTGTATTAATTGCTGCAGCTACATCGCCATCCGGAATTAATTTGATACGGGCACCCGTTTCCCGAATCTCTTCAATTAATTGTTTATGACGAGGTCGATCAAGCACAATGGCAACAATATCTTCCAAATCTTTCTTTTTAGCTTTCGCAACAGCTTCTAAATTCTCTTTCGTACTTGCATTTATATCAACTTTACCTACTGATTCTGGTCCAACTGCAATTTTATCCATATACATATCCGGAGCATGAAGTAAATTACCGCCATCAGCAATAGCAAGAACAGATAATGCGTTCCATGTCCCACTGGCAACAATACTAGTGCCTTCTAGCGGGTCTACTGCAACATCTACCTCAGGTCCTCCACCATCTGCGCCAAGTTCTTCTCCAATGTAAAGCATTGGTGCATCATCGATTTCTCCTTCTCCAATGACCACTGTCCCTTGCATTGGCACTGTATCAAACACTGTACGCATTGCTGATGTAGCAGCATCGTCTGCCTCGTTTTTCTTTCCGCGTCCCATCCATCTGGCAGAGGCAAGAGCTGCTGCTTCTGTTACTCGAACAAGTTCCATTGATAAGCTTCTTTCCACTTCATTTCCTCTCCTTTGATGTCTATTCTTTTTCTCGACTGCTAACTTTAACTGCTTGATCAGCTGTATCTATTAAACGAATACTCGCACCCAGTGCCTGAAGTTTATCAACCATTTGTTCATAACCTCGTTGAATATGCTCCACGCCAGAAATTTCTGTCGTCCCCTTCGCCATCAAACCAGCAATAACCAGTGCTGCACCTGCTCTTAAGTCGGAGGCTTTTACGCGAGCTCCTTCCAATTGTACAGGTCCTGATACAATTGCTGAGCCAGCTTCTACTTTTACTTTTGCATTCATCCGACGCAATTCATCAATATGTTTCAATCGCGCTGAATAGATTGTATCTGTAATCACACTTGCCCCCGTCGTCTTTGTTAACAAGGAGGTAAACGGTTGCTGTAAATCTGTCGGGAAGCCAGGGTATACTAATGTCTTAATATCGACCGAGCTTAATTTATTTGCAGGCGTGATGAGTAATTGATCATCTTTACTTTCAATGCCTACACCCATTTCACGTAATTTAGCTAATAGAGATTCTAAATGTTCCGGAATCACATTATCAATTAAGACTTCTTTTCCTTGGGCGGCCGCGGCAATAATATACGTTCCTGCTTCTATACGGTCAGGGATAATGGTATGTAGGCAACCATAGAGTTCCTCTACACCTTCTATACGAATCACATCTGTACCAACACCCTTGATATTAGCGCCCATACTCGTTAACAATGTGGCAACATCAATAATTTCCGGTTCCTTCGCTGCGTTTTCAATCGTTGTCTTTCCTTTTGCCTTAACCGCAGCTAACATAATGTTAATCGTGGCTCCAACACTAACTACATCTAAATAAATGCGAGCTCCTCTTAATTCTTCAGCGTGTAAATAAATAGCTCCTTGTTCATTAGTTACTTTTGCTCCTAATGCTTCAAATCCTTTGATATGCTGATCTATCGGACGTGGACCTAGATAACAACCACCTGGCAGGCCAATGGCCGCTCGCTTAAATTTACCGAGCATTGCTCCCATGAAATAGTAGGAGGCTCGTAGCTGCTTCACTTTCCCATTGGGAAGCGGAATAGATTCTACTTGAGACGGATTGATACTTAACTTCTGATGTTCTACATCCTCCGTAACCTCTGCACCAATATCCGATAATATACTTGTCAATGTACCTACATCAGAGATCTGTGGTAAACCTTCGATTGTTACAGTGGAATCAGCTAGGAGTGTTGCCGGAAGAAGCGCAACTGCACTATTTTTGGCACCATTCATTCGAACAGTCCCTTCCAGCAAGTTCCCTCCTTCAATAATAATTTTCTCCATCTTCTACCCTCGTTTCATTCATATTCCTGTTCCGATGAAAAAGAATTAACCTTGAGCGTTTTTCCAGTCATTTAAAAATTTCTCTATACCTTGATCAGTCAATGGATGCTTCACTAATTGACCTAACACTTTGAAAGGAATAGTCGCAATATGCGCACCATGAAGAGCGGCGTCCGTTACGTGCAATGGATGACGGATGGAAGCAGCAATAATTTCCGTTTGAATACCCGATTTATCAAAAATATCTGAAATCGTTTGGATTAAATCCATACCATCATGGCCAATATCATCCAATCTGCCAAGAAAAGGAGAGACATAAGAGGCACCAGCTCTAGCTGCTAGTAATGCCTGATTTGCGTTAAAAATAAGCGTTACATTCGTTTCAATATCTAAATCTGCTAAGGCTTTCACTGCTTTTAAACCTTCTAAAGTCATTGGAATTTTCACGGTAATATTTGGCGCAATAGCTGCTAATTCTTTTCCTTCCCGAATCATTCCTTCCGCATCTTCCGAGATTACTTCTGCACTTACTGAACTGGATACTTCATTTGTAATTTCCCGTAAGCGTTCATGAAAATCTACACCTTCTTTAGCAACTAGGGACGGATTGGTAGTCGCCCCTGCTAATATGCCAAGTTCATTTGCTTCGCGGATGTCATCAATGTTTGCTGTATCAATAAAAAACTTCATAGTATATTTTCCTCCTAGAATGTTGTTATGTTTGATTGCTTTCTCACTGATCTTAAATTACGAACTATTTCTTGTGTATAAAAAGGGGAAAAAGGCGCTGGTAAATCCGTCACGCCTTTTTTGAAGAACCAAATTCCCGCATTTTTTCAATGACAGTTGCTTTTATTGCTTCGCGTCCTGGTCCCATATATTTTCGAGGGTCATAGACTTCAGTGTTTTCCTCAAGCGCTTCACGAATTGCTTTTGTTTGTGCAATTTGGTTTTCTGTATTCACATTTATTTTTGCAGAGCCTAGCGAAATGGAGCGTTGAATATCTTCAATCGGTATTCCTGTACCTCCGTGTAATACCAATGGCAAATCAATTGTACTGGAGATTTCTTCCATCTCTTTAAAGCCTAAATTTGGCTCTCCCTTATAAGGACCATGCACTGATCCAAGTGCCGGTGCTAAACAGTCAATATCTGTTGCTTTTACTAATTTCAAACATTCTTTAGGGTCTGCATAAATAACACCCTCAGCTATAACGTCGTCCTCTTGTCCGCCGACAGTTCCTAGTTCTGCTTCCACAGATACGCCGTGAAGATGAGCTAATTCTACGACTTTTCCTGTCAAAGCAATATTTTCCTCTATCGGCTTTGCTGAAGCGTCAATCATGACGGATGTAAATCCAGCATGAATCGCTTCGGCACATTTTTCAAAACTCGAACCATGGTCTAAGTGAATAGCTACCGGGACGGTCGTTTGATATTCTTCCATAAGAGCTTCTACCATTTTTACAATGACCTTAAAACCACCGACATATCGAGCTGCACCTTCAGACGCTCCTAAAATAACCGGTGACTTTTCCGCTTCTGCTGCTTCAAGAATAGCTTGAGCATACTCTAAGTTATTAACATTGAACTGTCCTACTGCATATTGGTTCTCTTTGGCGTGAATCAACATTTCTTTCATTGAAACTAATGGCACGAAACCCTCTCCCTTTGTTTGATTACGTTATATATATGACTAGAATACCAAGTACATCGTCCATGTGCAACAAGAAGCACACTAGAACCCCGCTTATTTTAACATTTCCAGAAAATAAAACTGGTACATATTTTATTTTTTATGAGCAATCGTTCCGATGAAACCAGCAATCAACGGATGAGAATCCGTAGGTCTGGATCCAAATTCAGGATGGAACTGACAAGCAACAAACCATGGATGATTTTCTAACTCCATGACCTTAATACTTGTACCATCTTCCCCATAGGCAGATACGATAAATCCTTCTTCTTTCAACTGTGCAGCGTAAGCCGGATTGATTTCATATCGGTTACGATGTCTTTCTGAAGTATTTAAGCGTTGATACGCTTGCTGTGCTTTGGTTCCCTCAACTAATTCAATCGGATAGGACCCGAGTCGCAGCTTTTCACCAATACCATTTTCACCATTTGCTTCTAGCCCTTGAATTGGACAAACAATAGGGTGTGCAGTCGTTTCATCTGCTTCCTGTGTATTAGCATCCGTTAAATCTAATTCGTTTCGTGCTATTTCAACGGCAGCCAGTTGCAACCCAAGGCAAACACCAAAGAAAGGTATATTGTTTTTACGAGCATATTTAATAGCAACTACTTTCCCGTCCATGCCGCGTGAGCCAAATCCGCCAGGAACTACAATGCCATCAACATGCGATAGCTCACGGTGAATAGTAGTTTCATCCAAGCTTCCCGAATTAATCCAATGAATTTTAATAGAGGAGTCGTAATCATATCCTGCATGTTTTAGTGCTTCCACAAGTGACAAATAAGCATCAGGAAGTTCCACATATTTTCCAACCAATCCGATATGAATCGTTTGCGTCAAATGCCGCACTTTATGAATAAGTTCATTCCATTCATCCATTTTCGCCTCTGTTTGCGGTAATTGTAAATGGTCGCAAACTAAATCATCAAAATGTTGTTCTTGTAAAGAAATAGGGACGTGATACAACGTGTCTGCATCGAGCATTTCAATGACTGCTTTTTTATCCGTATCACAGAATAAAGCAATTTTTTCTTTGTTCTCTTCACTGATTGGCAATTCAGAACGCAGTATAATCGAATCAGGCTGAATCCCCAATGAACGCAACTCTTTCACACTATGTTGCGTTGGTTTTGTCTTAATTTCCCCAGCCGCTTTAATATAAGGAACCAATGTACAATGAATGTACATCACATTGTTGCGACCAATTTCGCTTTTAATTTGGCGAATAGCTTCTAAATAAGGAAGTGATTCAATGTCACCAACAGTCCCGCCAATTTCAGTAATCACTACATCGGAGTCCGTTGCCTCTCCCGCTTTATATACTTGTTCTTTAATTTCATTCGTAATATGAGGGATAACTTGCACTGTCGCTCCATTATAAACGCCGCTTCGCTCTTTGCGAATGACGCTCGAATAAACTTTCCCTGTTGTAATATTGCTGAATTTGTTTAAATTGATATCGATGAAACGTTCATAATGTCCTAAATCAAGGTCCGTTTCAGCCCCATCTTCTGTCACAAAGACCTCTCCATGTTGATAAGGACTCATTGTTCCCGGATCAACGTTTATATATGGATCAAATTTCTGCAACGTCACCTTCAGCCCTCGGTTCTTGAGCAATCTTCCTAAAGACGCAGCAGTAATACCTTTACCTAAAGATGACACCACTCCACCTGTAACAAAAATATATTTCGTCAATGTTGTTCCCTCTTTCTTTATTCTTAATTTCATAAGCCTTCGTCATGACTTCGCATGATGGGGAGCTTGGTTTCCTATATTAACCCTTGGCTCGCTAGCAGAGCTTTGTTTATATTGAGCACCAATTACATAGAGATCAAACTTCTTTACAACTGGTGCAGTAAAAGAACGGCGCTTTTAGAAAACTTTCATAACAAATGCCTTCTTTGCATCTATGTAGTAAGAAAATTGTATCCATTCTTACCCGCTAAAAAAACAAATGCGTTTCCCTCTATAGGGGAAACGCATGTTGAATCATAAATATAGTATAGCCCAATAAAAATTTTACCTATAATTCAATGCATTGTCAAGCAATCCTCAACTGTTCATAATTGCTTATTGTTCAAAATGGCCAGCTTTCATGCTTATCTTACAATACACTTTTAGTAGAAGAAAAAAGCAGATTCCAATGACTCTCGCAACGTATACAAAAAAGGATTAATCTTGTTTCATCATCAAACCATTTTACTCTTCGTCTTCGCCCATTTGTAAATCATCGTAATCCTGGTATTCTTTCTCTTCGTCATCTTCATCGTCTTCTTCACTTACATCTTCTTCGTGGGCAAACTCATCACGCAACGCTTTTTCTTCTGCATCCCGCTTACGGCTTTCCGCTAGAGATTTTTCGATTGTTTGTTCTACTGGATACCATTTCTTTAATCCCCATACATTTGATCCCAACGTGGTAAAGCGACCATCGACATTCAAATCCGTATAAAAACGAGCTAATAAATCTTCTTTTTGTGATTCTGTCAGCTCTTTGGCTTCAGCAACCTTATTGAATAAATCCAAGAATTTCATTTCTGATTTTTCGTCCGTTAAAATTAAGTCAGCTAGTTCCAACATCGACATCTTTTCTATTTGTTCATCAGTATAATTTTTTACAGCCATTTTCTTGCACTTCCTTTTCCTAATTATATGAAAAAATTGGTATATTTTTGTATAGTATAATCATTCTTTTTTAAAAAAATCAAGTATCTGAAAAATATCATACACGATTCTTCAAAGAAGTCTAGTTTTTCACTTGTTTTGTGATAATTTTTTCATTTTTAAAAGAAGCGAAAACATATTTTACAATCACTTCTCTCCTTGTACCCAATCATACAAAATTCGTCGCTTAAC
>DATGTM010000088.1:0-8768 GCA_035301845.1 Pseudogracilibacillus sp.
TTGGCGGTGGGAAAGTAATTCGTGATGGGATGGGGCAACACCCAACGATTACGCGTGAAGAAGATGAACGTGTACCTGACACGGTCATTTCAAATGCATTAATATTAGATTATACAGGAATTTATAAAGCAGATATTGCGATTCGTGATGGCAATATTTCGGCGATTGGTAAAGCGGGCAATCCGTTAGTACAAGATAATGTAGATATTATTATCGGTGCAACTACAGAAGTGATTTCTGGAGAGGGTCGTATTGTAACGGCTGGTGCTATTGACACGCACGTGCATTTTATCAATCCGGATCAATTCGAGGTAGCACATTCGAATGGAACAACTACACTCATTGGCGGAGGAGCAGGCCCTGGTGCAGGGTCAAGAGCAACCACTGCAACCCCTGGTCCGTGGCATATTGAAAGCATGATTCAATCCTTGGAAGATGCACCGATTAACGTCGGTTTAACTGGAAAAGGGCATGCCGCTGCAAGAGGGCCACTAGCAGAACAGATTGAGGCAGGCGCAATTGGCATGAAGATTCACGAGGACTGGGGCGCAACGCCATCTGTCATTGATCATGCGCTTAAAGTGGCTGATGAATATGATGTACAAATCGCTCTGCATGCGGATACATTAAACGAAAGTGGCTTTTATGAAGATACAATGCGTGCGATTAACAATCGTGTACTGCATATGTACCATACAGAAGGTGCAGGCGGAGGGCATGCGCCAGACTTAATCAAGTCAGCTGGTGAAATGAATATTCTTCCGGCTTCCACGAACCCGACAATGCCATACACAGTGAATACGATTGATGAGCATTTAGATATGGTGATGGTTGCACATAATTTAAATCCATCCGTACCGGAAGATATTGCGTTTGCTGATTCCCGGATTCGTAACGAGACGATTGCGGCGGAAGATATTTTGCAAGATATGGGTGTATTTAGTGTGGTCAGTTCCGACGCACAAGCGATGGGTCGGATAGGTGAAGTTGTTTTACGGACGTGGCAATCTGCTCATAAAATGAAACATCAGCTCGGCACGATGGAAGGCGATAGTAAATATGCAGATAATAACCGTGCGAAACAGTATGTCGCGAAATATACGGTAAACCCGGCGATTGCCCATGGAATTAGTGATTATATCGGTTCGATTGAAGTTGGAAAGATGGCCGATATTGTGTTATGGGATCCGAAGTTTTTCGGCACGAAACCAGAAATGGTCATTAAAAATGGTATGGTCGCTCAAAGCTTGATGGGAGACCCGAATGCGACGATTCCAACTCCACAGCCAATGAAATACCGTAATATGTTTGCAACGAGAGGAAAAGGTGTTTCTAATAGCTCTGTCACGTTTGTGTCGCAAGCAGCTATAGATAATGATATTAAAGGGAAATTAGGATTAGAAAAAATTATTCTCCCTGTAAAAAATATTCGTCAATTAACGAAAAAAGATATGAAATTAAACACGGCAACACCAAAAATTGATGTTGATCCACAAACATATGAAGTAAAAGTAGATGGGAAAGTATTGACCTGTGACCCGGTAGATACGGTGCCAATGGGACAGCGTTATTTCTTATTTTGAGGTGAAGGCATGATAGTAGAAGAAGTTGTGGACAATATCCATATATTACATTAAGTAGAAAAAAGACATCAGGAGAAAGTATAAAGGATAGTAATGATGAAATTGATTCGAGTATATATATTATATGCTCATGAAAAAAAGTCCTTGTCTCCGAGGTAAATACACGAAGACAGGGACTTTTCATTTTTACAATATTTATTTCTCCGGCAAACCAAGTGCCTTAGCTATGCCATCCGCATGTCCTTGAGCAATTTTATATATATATGCTTCATCTTTTAATTTACGCGCATCATCAGCATTATCGATAAACCCATTCTCCGTTAAAATAGCTGAAGCATTAGACTCTCGGAGAACATGGAGGTTTTCTTCTTTCAATCCTCGATCAGAAAATCCTGTTTGCTGCACAATTTCATTGTGAATGCTACGCCGTATGGCATTTGTTCTTTCTTTCCCATCATAATCCCCGTTATAGGTGTAAGATTCAAAACCCGTAGCCTGGTTTGAATTAATATGTATAGAAACAAAAAAGTTTGCACCCCAATTATTTGCTTCATTTGTTCTCTCATTTAATGACTTTGTGATATCTTCTGTACGAGATAACTTCACCGTATGGCCACTGTACTGTTCATTTAAAATGTCTCTCGTCTTTAAAGCGATATCCAATGTGACATCTTTTTCTTGTAATCCGTTTGCAGATGCCCCCGGATCAGATCCACCATGCCCTGGATCTATAAAAATACGAACATCCGCTGCTGCATCTACCGAATGAATCGGTGTTACTCCCCCGATCAAAAATATACTCAAGATAAGAAAGACAAATACAGCACTTTTCGTTCTCCATTTTACTTGCATCAAAAATATACCCACCTTTTTCTATTCGATATTTTTCATTCTCCTTCCTTTTATATCATTTTTTTAAAACGCTATCAATGTGTTTTATAGAATTCAACATCATTTTATTTGATTAATGACTTGTCAATCGTTTATCCAGATTTAACGCCGTTTTGAAGAAAATAGAAGGTGAAATGGATCGAGAAATCTGTCATTAAGCCATGCAGAAGTATAAGATGCATTCTGAAGAACTGTGTCATTTTACAAAGAGCATTATACCATTGATATAATTCGATGAACGTCTTTTATAAAGATATACCTTTCAAAAATGAACCGAGAGACCACTTATTCCTGTAGAAACACATAAGGGTGATTAAATATCCTATCAAATATTGCGAACATTCGAATAAAGTGAAGCATTATTGGCTAACTAGAGGAAATTAAAAAGGATAGTACAGTCTCCCCATTCGGTGGTTACCCGTTCCCGTTTTTTAATATCGAACTTGGAGATTACTCAGCAATCATGAACTTTTATATTATTCAAGTGAATCAATAATTTAACCGGATATCCTTCTTTTTTATAAAATCCAATATATCTGTTATTTCCGAATCGAAGTTTTTCGTGTATTCATAAAAACTGTTTTTTTCACCATGATTTTTATTGGCAATCATCTGAATATTTGAAGATTCAAGCAACATGGTAGGTGATTGTTTTATCACTTCTCCGTGATGAATTAAAACGATTCCATTTTTCATTGGTTGCCAAGGTTTTTCTGTATCACTGGTGGAAGTATGTTCTTTCCCTAATTGGTTTAGGGTTTCTTCGTCATGGGCGTCTTTATTTGCGCTAATAAAGAAGGCCACTTTATCGTTGTGCGCAAAAACTTCTTCAAGTGCTTCAACCAAATCAGATTCTTGTACGTCTTTTTCATCTGCCGAAAACGTTACCAACAAAAAAGATTGGTCTTCTTCTATTTTATCTTCTAATTTATTCAAGCTTATTTCATTCATCCCGATTGTGGTGTCATTATGACATGAAGATAAGATAAGCAGAAATGTTATACATAGTAAACTTATTAACCAAATTGTACGCAATAGTATCAACCCCATATTGAATTAATTATTTACACTCTAAAGCAAATGCTAAATTTTAAAATGTATATGTACAATATGACGCAAGATTAAGAGATAATATCATTAATAAAATAGAAAGCGCTCGATTATAAACATGTATTGTGACCGAAAAATATATAAAGACAAGGGTTTTTCTCATGGATTACATTATAAGTTAAAATACAGACAAGAAATATGACTTTTTAAATTTTTTATTTGCTTTTCCCATAGTAAAGCTAGTATCTCGCAGACGCCACATCAACCATTGCAATGTTTTTTCTGATTCGCAAACAGAAATCGGGAACTGGCAGTACTCATATAACTTTAAAAATAGAAACTGCCAAATTAGAATTCTTCCAGACATGTGCCAGACAACGACATACACGATTTATTGCAGACCGGTCATGCCTTCTTCTGCACCGCTTATGTCAAAAGTACTGACAGAAACTTTCAAACCACTTAAGATAGACTTGAAGGAGGGATTGCTTATCCGGGAAAATATGAACATCCATCTCCACATTGACCAGGCAAAAGAAATGACCGAAATTAACATTAACACATATGACAGAAAAACCGGTGAAGATATTTTGCGTCACCTGCGCCAATACACTGTGCCATCCGCCCAAAAGTTAGGCGTGAAAACAGCCGATGGTATTTTAATGATCCATAAAACGGAAATCCTTTTTGCAGAGATATTCGGGAAACAACTTTCAATTACGACCAAAGAAGAAACAATCACCACACGGATGACATTAAGTGCATTGCAGCGTACCTTATCCAATCCTAATGTTATTCAGACGACTAAATCATCCATCGTCAATATAACTTTCATCAAAAAGGTGGACCCTTCTTTCTCAGGAAACCTGACAGCAACCCTTACCAATGGAAAGAAAATAAGTATTTCACGTCGTTATGTTAAAAATGTAAACCAGGCATTAGGTTTATAAATTTATAAGGAGGCGGTATTTATGAAAGATATATTTAAATCCACCATGCAAGGAATCGGTATCGGTAGTAGTTTGATGCTGATTTTCATCGCTGCGGTCCCATTATCAATCGGTTGGACGGATATTATCGGAATCTATTTTTTTGGAGGAGTCAGTGGATTTTTGTCCACTGTTTACAAATCAGAGAACCTTTCTCTCTTTCTCCAGTTAATCACTCATTTAGGAGGCAGCATTCTCGCATTTTTCGCTGTGGCTTTCTGGAATCATTGGATGCCGATGCAATTTTCCATTGTAGCTTCTTCCTTGACCATTTTTATAGTAATTTTTCTGATTATTTGGTGCATTAATTTTTTCATTAATGTCCGGCATAGCAAAAAAATCAACGCCAAGCTCAAGCAACAATAATGTACAAGCTGGATGACCTAAGATAAAGGCTGCTGATATTGGCAGTCTTTTTGACGGAAGCGCTTAATAAAGTTTATCTTTCCTTAAACAGACGTCCGTCCATATTATTTCAGACGTCTTGTAGTTTCCAAGATAAATCGGAAAATAATTAAATTTCTTCCATGAAATGTAAGACTTAAAAATCACATATGAGGGTGTCACCAGCAAAATACGGAAAACATACGGGAAGTAAAATTAAAAATGTCGAATAAAAGAACCGTTTTTGCGCTTAACACCGTTATCTTCATGAGACGGTGTTTTTAATGTGTCTTTTTATGGTTTATATAAATATGCAAAAACCTAAAAATATTTAAAAAGATAAGCGATTAAATTATCTTTTCAATATATAAAGAAGCACCTTAGTATCAAAAAGTTCTACGGACATAGTGAAAAAAACGAGTTAAAATCATATTATTTCGCATTTATTATTAAAAAATTACATGTAATTCGGACGATTAAGAACTTTTTCAGTGATATTTACAGCATGGCCTCTTATATGTTCAAGATTGCTTAACATATCAACATAAATAATACCTGCTAGTACATCTAAAAAGGGGGGACTTGTGAACCTATTTACTATATCTTTCAAACGGTTACTGGCGATTTGTTGTAAACTGTTTCCCATGAACTTGATCCCAAGTAAGAAAACGCCCAAACTTTCTATAAATGCAGATAGAATTGTTTGTAAGTCAATTTCCATGTTAAGTTTAGTCGTATAACTTTATTATTGGTGTTAATATGTTTTTTGTAAAGAAGTTTTCTATATATTTAACAATAAGTTCATAATGCAACAATGTTTTCATGACCTTTTATCCAAACAATTAAAAGACTACGAAATTATTAGAAATAACTTAGTCTAATCGGTTTGTTAACCGAAATCATTTTAAATCAGGACTTTGATTTTCTCGAAACTGTATTAAACAACATATTTGCAAACGACAGGAAGGGGGGATGATCGGTTAAACAAATAACGCAAAGATGTTTATAATGTATGGAAAAAGGAAATATAACAACACAAATCATACAGCAAAGTAATATAACAAGGCGATTTTTCGTAAACTTACCATTCAGATGCAATACTGATTAAAATAGCAGATATCAGAGGCTACTGCCCATTTCAGTTTTGGAATGGTCTTGGTTCAGAAAGTATAACAAACAATAACAAGGTGGTTTCTTAAAAAAATGAAATGGTGAACGTTTATTAGAGTAGGAGGTTCTGTTTTTAAACACTTCGAAGTAAAAAGAATTCAAGTGATGTTAGGTAACAACTTATCATGCTATATCTATCTGTAAATGACACAAATAACCATCTTTTTATTTTAAAAACAACAAATTATCTCCATATATTTAAATTTCTGAAGATAGACAAACCAATGATTAATTAAATCAAATTCTTTAGGAGGTATTCAAGATGACTGAGCAACAATGCATTGCATGCGGCAGCCAACCATTAAAAAAAGCGAGTGTCCCCGGATTCAAAGGTACTTTGCAGCCTTATAGCGAACAAGTTGGAGAATCGAAGTGGAAAGGGGTATCCGGTATACTTGTGTACGTTTGTCCAGAGTGTGGCTACATGTCATTACATGCAGAGAAACCATATCTTTTTAAAGACGACAAATAGATTGCGGCATCTTGTGTTTATATTGGCATAAATGCGCGGAAAAAGCATATGATAGCAAATATGTCGTTTATTCTCTTGGGCTTGGAAGTATGTTTTACAAATCATTTTTAAAATATTCGGAAGATTCCTAACACTTATGGTTTTAAAAGCAATCAAATAGTATATACAATGTACATCGACTGTAGCAAGAATATTACAAAAGGAGGCTCAACATGAATATTGTTTTGATTATAGTGAGTGTTCTATTGATTATTACAGGGATAATCTATTTTTCAATGTGTAAAAAAAGATACAAAGGAAGCAATGATGAGGAAGAAATGTTGCATATTAAAAACTGTAAAGGACTTGTATCGATTGGGATCATAGGATTATTTCTTATAACAGCAGCAAATTTTTTCAATCTGTTGTAAAATTAGAAAGAAGCTTTTTAAGCAAAAGAGGTACCAAAGGAGAATTAAATTTGACATAAAACAAACCCTTATCATGCTTACACTTGTCAAAAGGTGAAAAAAGAAGGCCACAACTGCCATAAGATAGGAAAAGCTGTGCTTGGAAATAGTTTAAATTGAATTTTATGCACACATGAAGCTAAGATTAAATAGGTTTGCTCTTTTTACCATTATTTTGTATTTAAGGAAGTTATAAGCATTATTTTACTCATTAAATTTTTTAATTCTATATAACAGGGCAAGAAACGCAGCAATGTAAAATACTCGTACTTTACTAATGAAAGCCTTCAAAAATAAAATCTCGTCTTGCATTCTATCTATGCAAGAAACAACAATAACGGATAAATCGTTTGATGGAAACCAAATAAAATGGTGGAAAACTTTTATTTTTCTCTATGACGTTACAATGCTTAATAGAGATATTTTGATATTAAAAGCCGAGTACATGAAAGATATAACCTCCCATCACACCGATAATCACAATAAGCCATGCAGGTGCTTTCCATACATTTAGTAGAGCAAATAGAATCAGAGCTAGCGCAAAATCAGATCCATCCGAGATAGAGCTTTTAATCACTGGATCATAGAAAGCTGCCAATAAAATGCCGACTACATTAGCATTCACTCCCATAAGAACCCCCTGAAAAGATGCACGCTTTCTCAGTTCACTCAGGAAAGGCAACGCAGCCACAATTAACAGGAAGGAAGGTAAAAAGATAGCAATGGTGGCTACCATAGCTCCTGTTATTCCTTCCATCATGGTGCCTAAGTAACTGGCAAACGTAAATAATGGGCCAGGTACTGCTTGTGCCATCCCATACCCCGCCAAAAATGCATCAGGTGATAGGAAACCTTGAGGTACTAATTCTCTTTCAATCATGGGTAATACCACATGGCCGCCGCCAAATACTAACGATCCAACTCTGAAGAACACGTCAAATATATTGATTAGAGAATTGTTAAAGGTATTATTCAAGACAGGCAAAACGATTAGGGCCCCCACTAAAATCAATAAAGAGGCAACACCCGTCTTTTTCGATATATTGACGTGAAATGATTCAATCTTTGATGCAGCTTTATCCTGAAACAGTTTTAATCCCAGCAATCCCGCTGCCAAGATAATTAGAATCTGCATCCAGGCTGAAGGGTACAGTAACATAATCATGGCCCCTACCAAAGCTATAGCCATCCTGCTTTTATCTGGCGTTAGTTTTTTGCCCAAACCAATCAGCGCATGGAGGACAACGGCTGCGGCTACAACTTTCAGACTGTGAATAAAGCTAGCGTCTCCCAGGGAAAAGTTTTGATATAGTAGCGCAAAAATAACAAGGACAACAACAGATGGAAGTGTAAACCCTACGAAAGCAATAACCCCTCCGAGTAATCCTCCGCGGAGGATACCTATTGAAATTCCTACTTGACTGCTTGCGGGGCCGGGGAGAAACTGACATAATGCTATAAGGTCCGCATACGCTTGATCGCTTAGCCATTTCCGACGATCGATATATTCATCTTTAAAGTAAGCTAAGTGGGCTACAGGACCACCAAAAGAGGTTAGGCCTAATTTAATGGATGTGAATAGAATTTCTAAGAGCGTCGATAAACGACTTTGACTATTGGACTGTTGGGTCACGTTACCCCCTCCTGCTATTTTATTTCTTTAAAAAGTTCATATGCTTTTGCTCTTGCTTCTTGTAAAACATGATCTCCTCTTTCAGTAATTCGATAATACTTTCTTATCTTTCCATTTATATTGACGTCTTCTCGAATTAAGAGCTGA
>DATGTM010000089.1:0-3102 GCA_035301845.1 Pseudogracilibacillus sp.
GTACTTACACATTTGTACCTGTTTGAAAAGGGAAAAAAGCATGCTACGATACAAGGTGTGGTGTAGCTAAATCGAAGCGAAAGAGTCAAATGAATTTCGTGAATACAGGAGATGGAAGGCTTGTGAAATCGGGACGTTCTATATTAGTAATTTTAAATAGTATTATTATCATTGCAGGGTTTACACAGGGCATGCTGCTTACAGTGCTTTCGGTTATTTTGGACCAGGAAGGGGTCTCTGCACTGATGAATGGAGTGCATGCTTCTGCATTATACATAGGTATCTTGCTGATGGCTCCATTTATTGAAAAACCGCTGTATCAATATGGATATAAAAGAATGATGCTTTTTGGCGCAAGTCTGGTTATTGTATCTTTATTTTTATTTCCAGCTTGGATGAATATATGGTTTTGGCTGATTTTGCGGATGACGATTGGAATGGGAATTGAAATGCTGCATATCAGTAGCCAGACGTGGATTACCAGCATGACGATGGGGAAGAACCGCGGTACGATATTGGCGATTTATGGACTGAGTTTTGGACTAGGTTTTACTATAGGCCCGATGATGGTGCGACTGGTAACAATTTGGCAACAGTTGCCGTTTCTTGTTTCCGGCGGTTTAATTATTGCTGTATTGTTGGCAATAGTAACGTTACCAAATGAAAAGCCGGAGCACGAAGCGTCTACTTTTATGAATAATTCTTTTGGTCATTCTTTCGGGCGTTTTTTCAGCGCTTGGAAAATAGCTTGGGTATCTTTTTTATGTCCTTTCGCATATGGATTCATGGAGGCGGCCCTAAGCGGTGTCTTCCCCGCGTATGGGTTACAACTTGGCTACAACGTGGAGACACTGTCTATCATTTTGCCTTGTTTTGCTTTCGGGAGCATTATATTTCAGATTCCGATTGGCATGTTGAGTGATCGTGTCGACAGAAGGAAAATATTGACAAGTTTAGTTGGGTTGGGAACCATTGCTTTCTTCATGCTGACGTTTTTTGAACAACATCTTATTTGGATGATGGTGCTGTTGACACTTGCTGGTGTGTTTGTCGGAACTCTATTTTCATTAGGGATTTCCTATATGGGGGATTTGTTGCCGAACGCTTTACTCCCTGCCGGTAATGTTATTTGTTCTGTTTTGTTCAGTATGGGGAGTATGGTAGGGCCATTTTTAGGAGGTATATTTATCAAATATCTTCCGGATGTGTCTTTCTTTTATATATTTGTGTTAATGCTATTTGTTTTAACTGTATCCTTGATGTTGTTTAGGAAAAAGACGTATATAGCTGAAGGATGAAGTGAGTTTTTGAGTAGTTATTTTAAAAAGATTTTCCTGTAAAAGTTGTTATGGAGAAAGTGTTTATTAACAGTTCACAAGTTTATGAATAAAAAAGGAGAGGAAGCCAATGAAATACGATTTTACGACAAGAGTGAATCGGGACAATATGGGGTCATCGAAATGGAATCAAATGTATAAACTGAATCCGAATGTATCAGAAGGAGTTATTCCGCTTTCAGTAGCGGATATGGAATTTAAAAATTCTCCTGGTGTTGTCGAAGGCTTGAAAGACTTTTTGGATGAAGCGGTTTTAGGATATACTGGTGCTTATGACGCGTTTTTACAAGCGGTTGTAGACTGGCAAAAGAAACGTCATCAGTGGGATATTGAACGTGAGTGGATTGTACATACCCAAGGAGTTGTCGCCGCTTTTTATGCTGCAATTCGCGCTTTTTCGGACAAAGGAGAAGGTGTCATCACATTCCGCCCTGTATATTATCCGTTTCAGTCTGCTATTATGGACAATGAACGAACAGAAGTAAACGTACCACTGATTAATCAAGACAATTATTATACGATTGATTTTGAAAAATTCGAGGAAGCTGCGCGCGACTCGAATAATAAAGTTTTACTATTCTGCAGTCCGCACAACCCGGTTGGCCGCGTTTGGACAGAAGAAGAATTAGAAAAGGTAGCTGATATTGCCATCAGACATGATTTATATGTTATTTCTGATGAAATTTGGTACGATTTCGTGATGCCAGGATACGAGCATACAGTGCTCGCGAAAGTGAATGAAAATCTGCATGATAAATTAATCACCTGTACAGCTCCGTCAAAATCCTTTAATCTGGCGGGAATGACGACATCTAACATCATTATTTCTAATAAACAGACTCGTGACCAGTTTGAACAGGAATTAAAATTAACGCACGGCAACACGATTGGCATTTTAGGATTTAAAGCGAATGAATTAGCGTATACGAAAGATGAAGGATGGCTCGATGAATTACTCGAAGTGATTGATACGAATCAGCATCTTGTGCATACCTATTTCAAAGAGCATTTTCCAATGGTCAAAGCGCCTTTAATCGAAGGAACGTACTTACAGTGGCTCGATTTTAATGAACTCGGCATGTCGAATAAAGAATTGGAAGAATTTCTATATAAAGAAGCCGAATTTTTCACGAACCAAGGCTACGTCTTTGGAAAAGAAGGAAGAGGCTATGAACGAGTGAATCTTGCACTACCGACAGACGCGCTAAAAGAAGCATTAGACAGGCTAGTAAGCGCACTTCAGAAAAAATTTAACCCATAGAATGTTAGAAAACTAGGCATTCGCCAATCAAATAGCGAATGCCTTAGTTGCACTTATGCAGGAGGAAATAGTTATAATTGATCTGCTAATGAATACGATGGAGGGAACAATTCCTTTCATCGTTTTTTGATGAGATTTTCTAATCGAAGGTTGCTGACAAGTGACAGCTAGGTGCGATTAGCATCTTATAGAGTGCGAATGAGTAGTCGCTTAGTGCCATTGTACGTTTATCATGTGTAACACGGGCTGCATTTGGTGCTTTTCATTTTGAGAAGGTGTAATTGGTTGGGAAAGCAATGCTATTTTGAGTGCGGGTATGTTAAGCAATATAAAATTAAGTAAGAAAATGGAAATAAAAAATATAAAAAGTATGCATAACTTTTCAAATTTCGGGAAAAGCATAGAGTAGCACTATTGTTAAAGGAGGATTAGGAAATGGGGCAAAACGTTACCCAGAAATTAATTGACGGTCATATAGTTCATGGTGAGATGACACCAGGTGAA
>DATGTM010000090.1:0-10515 GCA_035301845.1 Pseudogracilibacillus sp.
TATCCGGAAACAATTCAAATTGTAACAACTGAAGATATGGATATCGATTCTATCGAAGATCTAGAAGGTAAAAAGGTTTCCATGGGTGCTCCTGGTTCCGGAACTTATGTCAACGCAGAACAAATTCTTGATTTATATGGAATCAGTATTGATGATATTGAGTCTTCTGATTTAGATTTTGAGGAATCGATCGATGATATCCAAGATGGAAATATTGACGCTGCTTTTGTAACAGCTGGTACTCCGACAGGTGCTGTTGAAGAACTTGGCGCCACAGAAGATGTTAAGTTGTTAACTGTAGATGAGGATAAGGCAGATGAATTGATAGAGGAATATCCTTTCTATACAAAGGAAACGATTGACGCTGATACGTATGACAGCATTGACGATGATGTTGATACAGTGGCAGTTCTCGCTATGCTAGCAACTCGTGATGATATATCAGAAGATACGATTTATGATGTAACCAAAGCAATATATGAACACACAGATGAGATGTCGCATGATAAAGCTAAACAGATTTCTACTGATACTGCACTCGAAGGAATCGATATCGATGTGCATCCAGGAGCGGAAAAGTATTTTGATGAAGAAGGCGTCGAAGCAGACGATGAAGATGAGTAAATGATGTTTCTTTTTTATTAAATGATGCCGGCTAAATTTTTTGGCCGGCATTTAAACTTTTATTACATATCAGGTGAAAAGCTATGTTTCGAACAAAGAAAAAAGTTATTTTAACTGCAACGCTGATTGTGTGTCTTGTTCTCATCAGTGTGGCAGTTTTTATTCCTTACCAGCAAGCACTTGTGTTTTATAAAAAAAATACAAATCAGCTTAAAATTTACCTTCCTGTTCAAACAGGAGATACATTTCAATTGATTTGGAAACATTCTATTCATAAAACAGATGTGGTAGAAAAATACAACGTATTGGATGAGGGAGTTCAGCAGTATGAAATCGTCTATGAACACTATGGTATCGGAATGCCTTCGAATGCCACTGGAGATGAGGAATATGTTTATGAAAATGGAAAACACCATATAAAAAATATGAGTAATTATTTTTCGGAGATTGATTGGCGAAATGGCAAGAAGGTGTCCGAAAACCGTATTATTTGGGGAGACGCAGATGATGAACATATTGCCTGGATGAATGACTTTGTAGCTCCTGGTGGATTATTTACGATAAAAATGGAACGACTATCCTTATGGGACCGGTTAAAAGGAGAGGAAATTCATGAGTGAAGACAAAGGGAATCAAGAAATAACATCCGAAGAACAGCAAGAGCTGATGGAGAAATACGATACAGAATCCAATACTAGAAATTTAACCGGATGGATTGCTGCTGTCGTATTTGTTATTTTACTCAGTTTTTCGTTATTTCAACTTTATACAGGTATATTCGGTATGTACACAGCGTATATTCAGCGGTCTATTCACTTAGGTTTTGCTTTATCTTTAGTTTTTCTATTATATCCAGCTTGGAAAAAAGGCAAAAAAAAGAAAGTGGTCTGGTATGATTATATTCTTGCTTTAGCTTCAATTGCTGTCGCGGCTTATTGGCCACTGTTTTACGACCAGGTTGTTCAAAGATTTGGTGGAATCACTGATATAGAAGTGGTGATTGGAGCATTTGCAATCCTACTTGTACTGGAAGCAACAAGACGCTCGGTCGGGCTACCAATCGTGATTATATCGATTTTATTTATTCTTTATGCATTGTATGGACCTCAAATGCCTGGAATACTGGCGCACCGTGGCCTGACGATGAATCAACTGATAAAAACGATGTATTTTTCTACTGATGGTATATTAGGAACGCCCTTGGGGGTCTCGGCGAAATATATTTTCCTGTTCTTATTGTTCGGGGCATTTCTAATCCAAACGAATATTGGGAATTATTTCAATGAACTGGCACTCTCTTTAACAGGGACGCGTGTCGGAGGACCAGCTAAAGTCGCGATTTTCTCGAGTGCATTGAATGGTACTATTTCGGGAAGTTCTGTTGCTAACACAGTGACAACGGGCTCCTATACGATTCCCATGATGAAAAATTTAGGTTATCGATCCAACTTTGCTGGCGCGGTTGAGGCTGCTTCATCTACAGGTGGACAAATTATGCCGCCTATTATGGGGGCTGCTGCTTTTCTTATGATTGAATTTGCTGGGGTCGATTACTGGACGATTGCTAAAGCGGCGATAATTCCAGCTATCTTATATTTTACAGGCATATGGATTATGACTCATTTTGAAGCGAAGCGGATTGGGCTTTACGGGTTGCCAAAAGACGAGCTTCCTAAAAAGGCAACCGTCATTAAAAAACTATATTTACTAATTCCGATTATTGCTATTATTTGGTTCTTGTTTAAAGGAGTTAGTGTTGGACTTGCAGCTATTTACGGTATGGCGATTATTGTTTTAGTCAGTTTAATTTTAAAAGAGACCAGGATAACACCGCGGAAATTTATTGATGCGCTTACAACAGGGGCACGCACAGCACTTGGTGTTGCGTCGGCTACAGCTTGTGCGGGAATCATTGTAGGTGTTATTACAAAAACGGGCTTAGGGCTGACGCTTGGGAACCAGCTGGTAAGTTTAGCAGGAACTATCGTTAGCACGCCGCAACTTCAGTTGTTGTTAACATTGTTCTTTACAATGATTACTTCCATTATTATCGGGATGGGTTCTCCGACAACAGCTAACTATATTATTACGTCAACGATTGCTTTACCTGCGATCCTGGCATTAAATGAGCAATTAGGAGCGTCGATTCCAGAATTAGCAGGACATATGTTTGTATTTTACTTTGGAATTGTCGCAGATATCACACCGCCGGTTGCACTTGCGGCCTTTGCGGCAACTGGTATCTCAGGAGGAGACCCTATTAAAACGGGCGGGAACGCGTCACGTCTCGCAATTGGTGCCTTTATCATTCCGTATATGTTTGTCTTGCAACCGGAGCTTTTAATGATTGATGCCCATCTTTGGGAAGTTCTGCTGTCTGCTGGTACAGCCATTATTGGAATGATTGCTATCGGCGGCGGACTTATTGGTTTTTGGTACCGAAAGATTCACTGGATTGAACGAATTATTGCGGTTGCAACCGGATTGTTACTAATGTATCCAGGGTTAACTTCTGATTTAATCGGGCTTGTTCTATTTATCGCTTTAATTGTATTTCAATTTATGGTGAAAGGTATTGGAAGCGGAAGAAAATTGCAAGAAAATGGATGAAACAAGTCTTCACAATGCATTGGGAGACAATATAAATAAGCCCATGCATAGAGTGGAGTCTCTATACATGGACTTAACAGAAAAAATAATGATTTATCCATTTAGATTTGGACTAACCCATTCTCCGGAGGATGTGGTTGGTCCAAATATTTTTTCTTTCAATTTACGGCCTGTCGGTGTATCAGCGAGTCCGCCTTCGCCTGTTTCGCGTAAACTTGAAGGCATCGTTTTTCCAATGCGATACATAGCCCCAATTACTTCATCACATGGGATGCGGCTGGTTACTCCGGCAAGCGACATGTCGGCAGACACAATGGCAAGAGAAGATCCGCCAGCATTTCGTTTTACACAAGGTACTTCAACTAAACCAGCGACTGGGTCACAGACGAGGCCAAGCATATTTTTCAATGTCATAGCGAAAGCTTCAGATGATTGTTGTGGCGTTCCACCAGCCATTTCAACGATGGCAGCAGAAGCCATAGCACTGGCAGATCCAACCTCTGCCTGACATCCTCCTGCGGCGCCAGAAATGAAGGAATTGTTCGCAACAACAAAGCCAAATGCTCCTGCTGTAAATAAATAGCGGACCATTTGTTCACGGCTTGGATGTAACTTATTTTTCACCGCAAATAAAGTTCCAGGAACGCAGCCGGCACTTCCTGCTGTTGGAGTAGCGCAAACCATACCCATTGCAGCATTCACCTCATTTGTTCCCATAGCTTTACTGACAACATCCATCATTAAGTGACCAGATAAAGGAGACTCGTTTTTCATGTATTCCTGAATCAAAACAGCATCTCCGCCTGTTAACCCAGTGACGGAGGTTACTCCTTTTAGACTATCGTCAATTGCTTTTTCCATGACGTCGAGATTTCTTTCCATCTCAGCATAGACTTCTTCACGAGTTTGTTCTTTTACATCCATTTCTTGACGGATCATCACTTCTGAAATAAGAATATTTTCTTTTTCTGCTATATCTACTAATTCCGCTACTGTTCGGAACATATGACTCCTCCTTCAACTATTAATTAGCTGACGATTGTTGATACGTGATTAATATGGTCTGCGTTTTCCAATTCTTGCATCACGTTGTCTTGAATGTTTTGATCAGTTTCGATGACCATCATTGCTTCTTGTCCGAGGTCTTTTCGATTCACTTCCATATGACCAATATTTATTTCGTGTTTAGCTAAAATGTTTGAGATAGATGCTATAGCGCCAAAGCGATCGTTATGCATCACTAAAATAGCTGGGTGATTACCTGATAAACGTAACTGAAATCCATTCAATTCTATGATTTCTATTTTTCCCCCGCCAATTGAAATTCCTACTAACTCTACTTTTTTATCAGCACTTTCAGCGATAATTCGAATGGTATTGGGATGTTCAGTCGCCGCGGTATCTTCGACAAACTCAATTTCTAAATCCTGCTGCTTAGCTATCTCAAGTGCTTGTCGCATGCGTAAATCATCTGTTTCAAATCCAAGTAAGCCTCCGGCAAGTGCGAAATCGGATCCATGTCCTTTATATGTTTTGGCAAAGGATTCATACAAGTGAATTTTCGCAAACTTTGGCTCTTCGCCTAATAAATCTCGAGCAGCCTTACTGATTCTGGCAGCTCCAGCTGTATGTGAACTGGAGGGCCCAATCATTACCGGACCAATAATATCGAATACAGAATTAAATTTCATAATCTCACCTCTTTATCCTTATCATATCATTTTTAAAGTCGCATGGGTGACTTTTAGTTTAATCTCTTTGCATTTAAGTAGCTGTAAAAGCTTCCTCTTCATTAACTTCTTCATGTAATTTCTCGGTTACTTCATCTTCTACCGTTACGATGTCCTCTACACGATGGATTTTGAAATTCCTAAATAGAAGGGAACCGATATAGCCCCAAATTGCACTGGTCGTTGCACAAAGGAGGGCGACGAACGCTACTTGTAAAGGCGGGTTAAATCCAAACATAACAGCTAATCCTGCAATTGGAGTTGCAGTACCTGTTGCTCCATTGACTAATCCAGCTAAAGAAATGATAATACCGGCTGTTGCACCACCTAAAAAATTTGTAACGTAAATGGGGATAGGATTTGCCGAGATGATATCTACTTGTGACAACGGTTCAATAGCAACAGAGATAGTCGTTTTCCGGTCCCCAAATTTCATGCGGTGAAAAAGCACGAAATTCATAAAAGAGGACCCGAAGACGGCTAATGCACCAATTGCCATAGGGACTCCAGTTAGCCCAAGCATTGCTGTTAAAGCCATAGAGCTTAAAGGAGCTGTAGCTACAACAGTAATTACCCCGCCTAACACAATTCCCATTACAATTGGACTTGCGTCGGTGGTGTGGGTAATGATGCTTCCGATATTGAGGAGCGTGGCATCCACTAACGGATCGGCCCCGACAGCAATAATCCGGACGAGCGGGGTAACGATAACAATAGTTGCAATCAGGTCGAGTCCATCAGGCACTTTGGTCTCTATTTTTTTAACGATAAAAGACATCAAATACCCTGCAATAAAGCCGGGTAAAAGCCCAAGGCCTGCCGTAGAAGCACCCATCATTAACGCATATACAGGAGAAACACCCATTGCTAAGGCAACAAGTGCGGCGGCAATAACTCCCCCCATACTGCCCGCTGCATCTCCTACTTGACCTAAAAATTCGAAATGTAATAAGTCACCGCCGACATTACGTTGAAAAGCTTCTACTAAAAACGTTGCAATGGCAGCGCTTGCTAACGCCCCCATTGCTTCCATTCCTTTTGGCGCTTTATAACTAAAAAGAGTAAAACAGGATAATACAATTAGTAATAGAAGTATTCCTTTAATAATTTCCATAACATTTCTCCTTTAAAACAAGAATTATCTTGTAAATATCATCTTCAATTCGAACGTTGTTAAATAAGGGTACATGGTGAATGTAGAAACTTTCACCAAATGCAATGGTTTTGGATAAAAAAACAATTGACTCATTTCATCCCTGACACACTGCGCTTTTCTTCTGCTATATTTGTAAAGAAGCTCTTTGTATGGAGGGAGTTCATTCAACAACTATGTCATAAACAAAGGTGAAGAATGTTTCTTGTATGTATTTAGTTTTATTTCCGTTATTGCAAACTATAGACTGCTGGCATTTTTCGTTCTATAAGTGCGCTTTCATTTGCAATCGCTTTCTATTCAAACCGTATACAAGAATAACATAAAAACAAACTTTACTAAAATGTTTTTAAGCTATAAATCAATGTTCTAATAATGGGAATTGTTAGATAATAAAGTTTGATGGATCAATATCACCCCTTTTACATTCGATGTTGATTTATCAATAATGTAATAATATTTCATAACTGTAAAATATATGGTATGATATTTTTTATATAAGATAGTGTATGGTAGTACAAAGGAGACTCGTTATGTTAAAAGGGATATTGTTGAAGATGGAAGAAATGTTTTTGCTGTTCAAGCCGTCTGAACGAAAAATAGCTGCCTATATTTTAGAACAGCCATCAGAAATTATTGATTATTCGGTACAAAAGTTAGCAAAGGCTGTAGACGTCAGTGAAGCGAGCATTGTTCGATTTTCTAAAACGCTGGAGTGCAAAGGGTTTCAAGATTTAAAACTCCGAATTGCTTATGATTTAAATGAATATCAAGAAAAACCATCTTATGATGAGATTATTGCGAATAAAGGCACGAATTCACTCATTCAATCCGTCTCACAGAACAATATTCAATCTATTCAAGATACAGTATATATTTTATCTGAAAAAGAAGTAGATAGCGCGATTCATGCTATTTATCATGCGCGAAAAATCGCAGTATTTGGTGTGGGAGCATCTGGAGTTATCGCAGAAGACCTGAAACAAAAGTTATCTAGAATTGGTAGATGGTGTGAAGCAGGATATGGTTTCGACAGCCAAGCGACGATAAGTGCAAATTTAACGAGTGCTGATGTAGTTATTGGGATATCTAATTCAGGTCGAACAGAAGATGTGATTCAATCGTTGTCGCTTGCGAAAGAAAGAGGAGCTTCTACCATAACAATAACACAATTCGGAAGAAATCCTACCTCTCAAATGGCTGATTTTGCTTTGTACGTCAAGTCTTTAGAGAATCCAGTTCGAAGTGGGGCCTTTAGCTCTCGAATTGCTATGTTAAATCTCATTGATATTTTATATCTTGGTGTAGCAAGTTTAGACGAAGAACGCACTATTCAAAAGCTGGAGCAAACAAGAAGAGCAGTTCAATATTCAAAAAGAAAAACGCCTTAAAAAATGCCAGAGGATTACAGGGTGAGTATTTCGAAAAATGAAATAAAATTACAATTAATATTGACATTTGGAATTAAATTCATTAAACTACATTTAAATGGTAATAGTTCTCTTTTTTTACACAATTAAGAAAGCGCTTTCAATCTAGGGGTGATAATAGATATACGAATATACGAATGGTTATATAAACTTATAAAATCAAAAAAGGGGTGGAAGTTGTGAGTTCATTTAGCAAAAGATGGTTTATGCCCATGATTGCAGCTTTGTTTATGACCGGTGTCTTCGCAGGATGCTCTAATAATGATAATAATACAAATGACGCTGGCGACAACGGAAACGGCGATGAAGACATATCAGGCGAAATGGAAATTCAATATTTTGTTGGTGGATATGGAGACGAATGGTGGAAAGAAGTAATTAGTGACTTTGAAGAAGAATATCCGGATGTGGAAGTGAAACAAAGCGCTGGACCGGAAATTAACGACAAAATGAAAACGCGCTGGATTTCCGAAGATCCGCCAGATGTGGTTTATATTGATGGGGCCGGAATCACCGAGGCTCAAATGGTCGATGATGGACAGCTAATGGATTTAACGGATTGGATAGACGGATTAGAAACAGATGATGACCAAAACTTGATGGACAGTTTCATTATGCAACCTAACACGTATGATGGAAAGGTTTATGGTTTGCCGCTCATTTTTGATACGTGGGGCACATGGTATGATAAAGCGTTGTTTGACGACAAAGATTGGGAAGCTCCGGAGGATTTCGATTCCTGGATGGATTCTATGGAGGAAATTAAAGAAGACGGAGATATGGAACCTTTTGTAACAACAGGCCAATATGCGTATTACTTTACGCGTGGTGTGTTATATCCGGCATTTGGAGCTGCTGGAGGAGAAGACTTATTGAATGATGTTATTGATGGTAAAGAAGGTGTTTGGAAGAGCGATGAAGTAAGAGAAGTACTGGAGAAAGTAGAGGAAATGTCCGAAAAAGGATACATTGATTCTGGTTTTGCAGGAATTAGCCATACACAATCCCAATCCAATTTCTTAGAGCATGATGATGCTTATATTCCAGTTGGATTTTGGCTGCCTGCTGAAATGGAAGGAGACATTCCAGAAGATTTTGAATTTGGTTTCGTCCCTACTCCGATGAATGATGAAGGAGAGGATGGAGTTATGGTGCCCGACCTACGTCCACTTGCCATTGCTGAAGAAGCAGAAAATCCAGAAGCGGCAAAAGCATTTATCCAGTTTGCTTTTCAAAAAGAATATGCCAAGAAATTCTCTGAATCAGCGGGAGCTTTAATTAATATGGAAGATGTCGACTTGTCTGAAGAAGACGACGTGCCGGATTACTTGAAAGAAACGAATGAAAAAATTAATGAAGACGAAATCAATGTAGTGAACCGTGATCATCCAATGGCTTCTGACATGGAAGATCCGCTGGGTGATGAAATTGTTTCGTTTCTTCTAGGGGAATCGAGTATTGATGAATTTACGGACAAAGCGGAAAAAATTACGGAAGATTATCGAAATAGTAAGTAAGCAGAGGGAGAATATAGAGGATTTACCTTCCTCTATATTCTCTCTTTATTATTTGCGCTAGAATGTCTCATAGAAAGGCGTGAAACGATGGTTCAATCTAAGAAGCAAAAATATTTGTTTTTAGCATTTTGTTTATTACCAACATTAGTTGTGTTTGCTGTTTTTACCTTTTATCCATTAGCAAATGGGTTGTATTTATCATTTTTCCACTGGTCGGGGACAGGAGCGGACAAAGTGTTTGCCGGTTTGGATAATTATAAACAGCTTATTGCCGATGATATCATTCCGAAAACGATTTGGCATGATTACTTTTTAGTAGTTACGAAGGTCTTTTTTATTATGATTTTAGCTACGTATTTTGCTGTGGCAATGACACAGTTGCGAATTAAAGAAGCCCCATTTTATCGGATTATTTTTTTCTTTCCAAATATTATGTCGGTCGTTATTATCGGTATCCTGTGGCAATTTATTTTTAATCCGAAAGCAGGGTTGGTTAATTCAGGTTTAGAAGCAATCGGATTAGGACATCTTGCCTTACCTTGGTTAGGCAGTACGACTTGGGCATTACCGTCTTTAGTTTTGCCTTCCGTCTGGGCAGGAATTGGTCTTTTTATGCTTTTATTAATGGGCGGTATAATGAGCGTCCCAAAAAACTTATATGAAGCTGCAGAAATTGACGGAGCCACAGAATGGCAACAATTTTGGAAAATAACATTACCGCTTATTTGGCCGCAAATACGAACATCAATTATTTACATTGTCATCACAACGTTAAATGGATCGTTTATTTTGGTTCAAGTCATGACGCGAGGCGGGCCGAATAATTCCACACAAGTAATGGGCTCTTACTTATATGATAAAGCATTTAATCAATTTCATTTTGGCTATGGAGCAGCAATTGGTGTAATGATTCTTATTTTGTCTTTAGCGACAGTCATGGTTTTACAGCTTATCCTGCGAAGAGATGAAGTCAATTATTAAGGAGACGACGAAATGGTAAAAAAAATCCTGTTTCAAACTATTTTTCGGATACCACTCGTCATCTGGGCGATAGTGGTAATTTATCCTATACTTTGGATTTTTCTGGGTGCTTTTAAACAGTACGGGGAGATTTTTCGAACTCCTTGGGCACTTCCTGAATCGTGGAATTTCGGTAACTTTGCGGCTGCCTGGTCTGATTACAACATTGGTTCCAGCTTTTTTAATAGCTTGCTTGTTACAGGTCTTGGCGCTTTATTATGTTTGTTTTTCGCGTTGCCGACAGCGTATGCTATTGTGAGAATTCGGTTTCGAGGCAGCCAGATTCTTTTTAACATTTATTTGGCGTCAATGATGATTCCCATGGTACTCGCATGGATTCCATTATTTTTCTTATTGCGAGATTTAAATTTAATTGATAATTTATTTGCACTTGCTTTAATTTATTCGGTTACTCAAGTGCCGTTTACCGT
>DATGTM010000091.1:0-18908 GCA_035301845.1 Pseudogracilibacillus sp.
ACTAATATATTTAAAAATATTATACATATTGATGCTGTTGATAAAGAGTTCCGGAAGTTCTTTTCGGCTCCCCACCTTGTCCTGATATTTCTGAATAAATGATTGATAGTAATCAACAGTTGATTCCGGACCTAGACCGCCAATGATCCCCGCACGCTTCATTTGATAGTCCTCCTTATTTTATGTTCATCATGACTTTTGTTATTGTTTGCTACCAACTCACAACTAGAGAAAGGCACCGCGTTTCGTTGTTGCCATGACAAATCTTTAGTAGGTCACTCTTATTTATTTCATGTCAACCAAATGTAAATTACGAAATCAGCTTCGCTCCATTTCATTTTTTGTTTCCCTTTTAATATTCCTGGAATTCATACTTATAGCGTTACATTCATCATACACCTACTAAGTAATTTTTTCATCTATCATATCAAAAAATATACATAATTAGATGACTCCATAGATCATGTCCAAAATTTTGTGTAAATATACCACTTCGGAAATGTACTTCGCTTTTTAGCCGGCGCTGTGAATCCTCCTTCGGCTCCGCCGTGCGGCGTCTTACCGAGGCTTTTCATCTGGCAGGAGTCTCCGTACATTTCCTTCGTTTCATTTTTTTACACTCTATGTTGGACGTAACCACTCCATATTTACTTAGTTATTTAATTTAAGGTACTCCGTCTCGTTAACAAATAAATGAAATAAGGTGCTCCAATAAGGGAAACCATTACTCCTGCCGGTATATTTGCCTTTTCCAGTAGGTGAAAACCAACTAAATCCGCAAGTAACAGCAGCCAACCTCCGAGCAAAATAGAAATCGGGATAAATAACTGGTGTCTCGGGCCAACCAATGATTTTGCGATATGCGGAGCCATCAGTCCAATAAATGTAATGCCCCCTGACACAGAAACCGCCGAAGCTGCAAGCGCAACCGCCGTTAGTAGCATAATGATTTGTTCCTTTTGAATTGGTAAACCAACCCCAATCGCCACAGGACTGCTTAATCTTAAAATATCTAATCTGCTGGCTTTAAAAAGGGTAAATGGGATTAATATGACAAGCCACGGTAATAAAGCATAAATAAAAGGCCAATCGGTCCCCCAAACACTTCCTGCGAGCCATTGTGCAATAAAATCTACTTTCGTTTTTTCAGCAGAAGAAATCAATATAATCATTAACCCGGAAAAAGCTAAAGAAAAACCTACTCCGACTAATACTAAACGAATTGGTTCTATTCCTGACTTTTTCTTATATGAAAAAAGATAAATAAGTACAGCTGTCAAAAGAGCACTAATAAAAGCAACTACAGGAATCAGATAAACAAACGTACCAACTTCGATAGGAAAAAACAAAAAAAAGACCGCAACGCCTACTCCTGCACCGGTGTTTATTCCAATAATACCTGGATCTGCCAAATCATTCCGAGTTATTCCTTGTAAAATAGCCCCAGATAAAGCAAGTGCCATTCCTGCCAATAACGTTATGATCATACGAGGCAGCCGGATAGAGAATAATATAAATGATTCTTTGAAGTCCCCTTGCCCTATCATAGTTGGAATGATACGGTCAAAAGGAAGTGGTGAATACCCCACTCCCATACCGATCACAATAGTTCCTAAAATAAGACCGATAAATAATGCAATCATCATATGTTGTTTTTTACGTAATGTTGGATGAATCATGAGAATGCACTGCCTCCTCTACGGACATACATCAAGAAAAAAGGCAATCCCAAAAGCGCAACAATAGCAACAACAGGTGTTTCAAAAGGTGCATTGATGGTTCGTCCCAGCGTATCAGCCAGCAGCATAAAACTGGCGCCTATCATAGCGGACATCGGTAAAATAAATTGATAATCTGTTCCCACAAAAGGTCTTACAATGTGTGGAATCATTAAACCGATAAAAGCCATATTACCTACTAATGCCACAGCGGCTCCTGCTAAAATCACTATAATAATCAAGAGAACCCATTTCACTCTTGCAATATTTTGACCTAAGCCAACAGCCACTTCTTCATTTAAACTAAGAATCGTCAGCTGTTTAGAATAAATAAATGCACCAATGATGCCCATCACTATGAAAGGAATAATAACTTTCAACTCTCCCCAAGAGAGACCAATTAATCCTCCCGCTGTCCACATCGTAATATCTTTTGACACTTTAAACTGCAAACCAATGTATTCCGAAATAGCAAATAGGAATGCAGATACAGCTGCTCCTGCCAACACGATACGGAACGGAGAATGCCCCCCATATGTCGCAGCACTAATTCGAAAAACGACAATAGCTCCCAAGGCAGCCCCTGCAAAGCAAGCGATCATAGTTCCAAAATAACTGATTGCAGGGAATAAAGCAGCAGTAACTGCAAGCATCGCATTTGCTCCCGCCGTTAAACCGAGAAGTCCAGGGTCAGCCAATGGATTTCTTGTCATTCCTTGCATAACAGCACCCGAGACAGCGAGCGCCGCTCCGACAAACACAGCTCCTATTTCACGGGGCAATCGGATTTCTTTAATAATGGATGTTTGGGAATTCGATACAGAATCCGTCAGCACGAACCAGATTTCACGCACCGTAATATCTCCTGGCCCTAAGACCATTGCGAGTATAAAGCTGCTACATAAAATACATAAACCTGTTGCCGCCTTTATAAAGAATGCATATTTAGATTGTTTTTCCTTATACATACATCATTCACCTGTTCTTTATTAACTATAGACATAAACCGCTTCTGGAAAAGCATACCTTATTAGCTTTTACTATTATTTTTCATGAAAAAGTAACTATTCTACTCTTTAGAATCTGCATCCAGAAAGGCATCTCGTATAAAGTCCAACTGCTTTTCCAGTGTCATTGGGTCGCTAAAGGATGCTCCGCGCCCATCCATTTCAAAAACGCGGTCTTCTTTGACAGCAGGGATATTCCGGTATAACTCCGTGTCTTCAAAAGAAGTATCCGCATCAGGATATTTACTTAAAATAATATAATCTCCAGCAAAATCAGGGATGACTTCTTCTGAAAGGGAATAGTATCCTTCTTCCTGTGCTTCTTCCTCAACTTTATCAGGCATATCTAAATCCAATCCTTGGTATAAAATCTCCGTGCCTCGCGCCCAATTATCTCCATATACATAGAGTTCTTTACCTGCCGCTTCCATTACAGAAACTGTCTTGTCCTCGCCAATCTTATCTTTAATTTCTTTTCCTGTTTCCTCCATCCTTTTTTCAAAGTCTTCTGTCCACTCTCTTGCTTCTTCTTCTTTATTCAGCAATTTACCTATTTCAATATGTTGTTCTAAGTAATCTAATTCACCCCAGGTATACGTAACAGTCGGTGCTATTTCTTGCAATTTGTCTACGTTTTTTATATCGGACAATCCGATAATTAAATCAGGCTCTAATTCGATAATTTCTTCTAAATCTTCGTCAGATACTTCCTTTGCGTCGGTTAACTCTTCTTCAAACGTTGGATTATCCATCGACCAAACGTCAGCACCAACAACATCCACCCCTAATTCCAGCACATTTCCAGTAAACCCAGAAAGCATGACGACCCGTTCAGGGTCTTTCGGCACTTCGATGTCCCCATTTTCTGCTTCATATACTGTCGTCTCTGTTTCCTCTCTCTTTTCGTTTGCATCCGTTTGGTTATTCTTATCCCCGGCACAAGCACTAACGATAAGCAGCAGCCCCAGCAAAAGCGTCCATACCAAATTGTTCCGCATCATGTTCCTTTTCCCCTCTCCATAAATTATAAGTTAAACACATTGGCTTCTTAGTTCTTGGGTCCTTTCCGATGACCGCATCCACGTGAAAAACTTCTCGTAGAACACTTTTAGTAATAACTTCTTCACAAGTTCCGTTTTTAACTATTTCACCTTTTTGTAACGCGACAATATGATCAGCAAACCTTGCAGCTTGATTGAGATCATGCAACACCATAATTATGGTTCTCTCCTGCTCTTGATTCAATCTCTCAAGCAGCTCTAACACTTCAAGCTGATGAGCCATATCTAAGTATGTTGTTGGCTCATCTAAGAAAATAATTTCCGTATCTTGTGCCAACGCCATTGCAATCCATACACGCTGTCGTTGACCTCCTGATAATGTATCTACATTGTGATATTTAAAATCGGTTATACCGGTCATATCCATGGCCCAATTTACCATTTCATAATCTGTTTTAGATAAACGTCCAAAACTGTTTTGATAAGGAAAACGTCCATAAGATACCAGTTCACCAACCGTTAAACCTTGAGCACTATCTGGAGATTGCGGCAAGATAGCAATCTTTTTGGCTAGATCCTTCGTATTTTCTTCTTTGATTTGCTTGCCATCTATTAAAATATTGCCAGACTCAAACGGAATAATGCGTGTAATAGCTTTTAAAAGAGTTGACTTTCCAGAACCGTTCGCACCAATGATGGCGGTGACTTTATTTTCAGGTATTTCTACACTAAAATCCTTCACAATAATCCGTTTATCATAGCCGATATTTACATTTTCAGTGGATACGCTAGTCATAGCTATACTCCTTCTCTTTTTAATCGATAATGATTCTCAATTTCATTTATACAATTAATATAGTTTTATATGAAGAAAAAGTCAACTTTTTATGTAAATATATTTTTAGTTTCTACATATTTTATTGTCCCCGTTCCTCCCTCATTTAATAGCCTAAGGTTTAGCCGCTTTTCAATCGGTTGTATTTCGCAAAATTAATTTTGAACGACTTCATTCACTTCATTTTGTAGCCAGTTCTCCGTTTCCTTCATGCAAAAAGAAGAGGCATTCATATGTAGAAGGTGCGATTTAGAAGTTGAGAAAATAAATCCCGATATCTGCCTCTTCTTTGCGTAAGCAACAAAGTTCCGATAAATACCTTCTGATTTTAAGCTTTTCTTAGGGAGAACAACAGATAGTTGAAAAATGAGAAAAAACTTAGTATATTAATTGATAATGATAATCATTTACAATCTAGGGGAGTGATAAAAATGGGTTCGAATCAACGTGACATATTTGATGTAACGATTATTGGAGGAGGAGCTGCAGGCCTTTACTCCGCATTTTACAGCGGGCTCCGAGAAATGAAAACCAAGATAATCGAATATCAACCCAAATTAGGCGGAAAAATTCAAGTGTATCCAGAGAAGTTTGTTTGGGACGTTGGAGGCGTACCGCCAATGTCTGGTTTCCAGTTAATGAATCAATTAGTTGAACAAGGACTAACCTTTGATCCTACTGTTGTATTAAACGAAAAAGTTGAATCGATTCACCGTGAACAGGAAGGAACGTTTATTTTACAAGCCGCTTCAGGAGAAACTCATTATTCTAAGACGATTCTCATTGCAACTGGAAGTGGTATTTTAAGTCCTAAAAAGCTACATATCCAGCATGCCGATACATTCGAAACAACTCGTGTCCATTATGCTGTGAACTCTTTAATGGACTTTCATAATAAAAACGTCATTATTTCCGGGGGTGGAGATACAGCAGTTGATTGGGCGAATGCTTTAGAGCCCGTCGCTAAAAAAGTATACATCGCGTATCGAAAAGAGCAGCCTAACGGGCACGAAGCGAATGTAACTCAATTAATGAACGGGTGCGCTACTTGTCTTCCTAAAACATGTATTACCGGTATTCAACCATGCCCTTACCGAAAAATGATTGAACGAGTAACAGTAACCAATCAAGAAACTGGCCACATGTCAAGCATTGAAGTTGATGATGTCATTGTCAATCACGGATACGAACAAGACATCAATTTATTGAAAAATAGCCCCATCAACGTAGAAATGAAAGATGGCTTCTTTATTAAAGGAAATAGTTTCAGTGAATCTTCAGTAGAGGGGGTTTATGCTGCAGGAGATATTTTGTCCTATGAAGGGAAAGTCAATTTGATTGCTGGAGCTTTTCAAGATGCAGCAAATGCTGTCAATCAGGCGAAACGATATATCGAACCCCAGGCAGATGAAGCGCCAATGGTTTCTTCTCATAATACACTTTTTGAAAAACGGAACCAGCAAATTAACAAGACAACGATTGAAACGGAAGCGTTGTAAAAGAATAAAAGCTGCACCTAAACTTCTAATCGTCTTATAAGGTTAAGCAGTATATGAGATTCACGATAAATATTCTTATATGTCAGAAATTCAGAAAACTCGACATACGTTAATCCCTAATCGCTAGCGCCTTTGTTGCACTTGTGCAGCAAGAATGATGGATACTTTCATATCTGTCTCGATAAACATTTACCATATACTACTCCAATACAAATCGCCGGGAAGTTAATATAACTTCCCGGTGATTTGTAGCAACTCTATAACTCCCGTCCATTATCCTCAGCGTTCTCTAGTCGTTATTTTCCTGATACTCGTCCTCATTCTCTTCTTGATATTCGTCTTCATCTTCATCCTGGTAGTCATCATTGTTATAGTCCTCGTAATCTTCCTCCTCATCATTATCGTATTCATCATCATTGTTGTATTCGTCTTCGTCATAGTCGTTCTGATCATCGTTATCCTCGTATTCATCTTCGTTCTCTTCATTATCCTGTTCTTCTTCAGCTGGCTCTGTCCCTTCTATATAAAGTTCTGAGTCGACTGAAATGACATCATCCGGCTTTTTAAAGTCTTCCATGGAAAAATCAGAGAGATCAGACATGAGATGTTGGAACATTAGTCTGGGAATATCTTCGGTTCCATCTTCTGGAATATATTGCAGTTCATCGTCTTCCCCTTCTAATGAAGGATAGCCTGTCCAAATAGCCAATGTATATTCAGGCGTATAACCGACAAACCATGAATCAATCAAACCTTCATTAATCCCATTTTCCTCTTGTATATCTTTTGGTATATTAGTCGAACCCGTTTTGCCTGCCACCGGGAGTCCTTCTACATTAGCTTTTGTTCCTGTACCACTTTTAATAACTGTTTTTAACATATCTGTAACCATATAAGCTGTGTGAGCTTCCATGGCATCATTTGTTTCAATATCCGGCTCCCATTTATCTCCATCAGGGTATTCAATTTTTTTAACGACAGATGGTTCATTATATTCTCCTTCATTACCAAACGCTGCATAAGCACTAGCAAGCTGTAAAGGGGAAGTACCGTTAAACCCGCCCAAAGCAGCAGATTCATTATCAGTATCAACATCAATGCCTAAATCTTTCGCAAACTCTTTTGTTTTATCTGCTCCAACCTCCTTAAAAGCTTTGATGGCAGGAATATTCCGCGACCATTCTAAAGATCTGCGCAGGGAAATATCTCCCCAGTACTCCCCGTCCCATTCCTTTACGGGCGTACCATCATTGTATTCATATTCTTCATCTTTTAGATTATGCTCTGTAGACCATTTCAATTCATCTATCGCAGGTCCATAACTCAGTATTGGTTTGATGGTCGAACCAGGTTGATGCGGAACGGACACCCCGTAGTTCACATCTTGAATGGACTGAAAATTACGCCCGCCGCCAATCGCTTGAACTTCACCACTTTTCGTATCGATTAAAGCGATACCTGTTTCAAAATTATCATCAGGAAAAGGAAAGTCTTCTGAATGCATTGCATCATAGACAGCTTCTTGCATCTCTGTATCTGTAGTCGTATGAATTTTTAGTCCACCTTGATAAAATTCTTCTTCAGAGATAACTTCTTTTTCTTCGACAAGCTCGCTATACACTGTATCAATAAATGCATTACTTGATTCATTATCAGCTTCTGTTGAATCATCTTCCTCCAAAATATCATCAATGGATAACTCTTTTGCTTCTTCCGCTTCCTCTTCAGAAATAATTTGATTGTTCATCATAGACTGAAGCACTTGATTCCGGCGCTTCTCTGCTCTTTCAGGATGCTCTATTGGATTATCCATACTTGGTGAATTTGGAAGTCCTGCCAGTAAAGCAATCTGCGATAAGTTAATGTCTTTTATATCTTTATTGAAATATGCTTTAGATGCTGTCTTTACTCCATAAGATTTATTTCCTAGATAAACATTATTTATGTATAATTCTAAGATTTCATCTTTTGAGTATTCCTGTTCTAATTTACGGGCTAACCAAGCTTCTTGGACTTTACGCGTTAATGTTTTTTCCGAAGAAAGCACACTTCGTTTAATTACTTGCTGTGTAATGGTGGAACCACCTTCAGATCCCCATCCTTGTGTTAAATTAGAAAGAACCGCTTTAAAAATACGACGAAAATCAATCCCTTTATGCTCATAAAACCGTTTATCTTCTATAGAAACAACCGCTTCTTTCATTTCTTCAGGAACTTCATCTATATCAACTTGTAAGCGATTTTCTTCCTGAAACATAGTCCCGATAAGCTCTTCGTCCTGGCTATATATTTGAGTTGATAATGGTGTTTTTAAATCACTCGCTTCGAGTTCTGGTGTTTTAAGGATCATATTAATCACGGACACGAGTCCTATGATAAACACTACCACTATAGCGAATAGTGCAAGTATAAGAGCCTTCACCCAAGTTTTTTGGCGTGAGAATTTACTGCGTTTTGGAGGCTTCTTCTGTTCTTTCTCTTCTTGTTTCTTTTGCTTTCGTTTTTCTTCTTCTATTCGTTTTCTTTCCACTCGTGATGTATGTTTACTCATCCTGGTTACCTGCCTTTATGTAAAAAGCCTTCTGACTTTAACAGATGGCTTTTTGAAGAATGTCCTATCTTACGTCGTCTTGTTTTATGAATGCATCATCATTATGACACATTAATGTTCAGCTGAATTCTTACGTTTCTCTATTGTTTTGTCTATTTCTTTTGCTGCGTATAACTCATCATACATTTCTCGCACGCATCCATAACTGCAAAATACTGTTTTGTTATACCCGCCTACATAATACGTTACCTCTGGTTTAATTATCTTGGCACAATTCGTACATTGCAATGATGTCCCCTCCAATACATGATATCTATTCTAGACTTAACTTTCTATACATATTCCCTTAATTTATTCGTAAAAACATAACATTCTCATCACAAAAAGACTATTTATGTCATCTTTTTATCATACTATTGAAATATTTTATAACGCTCGATGAATATGAAACTATTGGAGAGGCATATGTTCCAATTCTATCATTTATCTATTATAGATTTAAATAATCTTTTGTAATAACATCTCGCATCATTCCAATACTGTACAATGACTTCTCTGTTTCAGTTGTTGCAATCATGAAAGTTTGTTCAATGCTTTCATTGGTGAAATTCATATAAATAGGAATTTCTGGAAACAACTCCGACAATTCAATTCCTTCCAGCAAGTCCATATTATCTTCATCTAAGCAAATAAAGATGTGGGTAAATTGTTTTTGTTCACTTTTTAGAATTTCAGTAAACGATTCTTCTTTTATATTAAATGGAATCATTTCCATATTTCCGATATTTGCACGAGAGGTAAAATCTCCTAAAACGGTGATTAAACATTCATGATTCAACTCATTTTTCCGACTTACTTTATTTGCCTCCGCAGCAATTTGCTGACCTAAATTGTCATATCCGACAATGAGCAAATGAGTAGCTTTTTCCCCTTCTATAACCAATGGGTGTTTTTTCCAAAAGCGTTTCGCAATCTCTTCATAGACATTTACCACCTCTACCGGAAAAGAAAAATGTTCTACTTCATTCAAAAAAGAAGTCAATTCTTTCTTATAATGGTTTTCTTCCATATGAATCAGCAGCTTTTTTAGAGCTAAAGGAGCCTTTTCTTTTCGAGCAAACTCCTCTATCTTCATTAATACATATAAACTATCCTGATCTTTTTCGTGGAAAAGCGAAATAGATGCTGCTTTTTTTGCTGCGCAAACATGAAACAAATCTTTTTCATTGATTGTTGCTTGAACAACACTGACATTCATACCTTCCAACATATTTTGCGTCTCTGGCGAAAATGTTTCATCCACTACAATGACACGCTCTCGATGCTTGCGTAAATCTTCTATTAAAGCTTGGCTCTTTTCATTATAACTGAATACAATATGATGTTTCCCAAGTGCTTGTGTCAGATATAGTAAGATATTTTTTTCTAATGATCGGTACATAGCAATGAAAATCGTTGAAATAGTATAAGAGGCAGCAGACCAGCGCGCTATTTCAAGCAATGCCGGATATTGGTTAGGACTGGTTCCATCTTCAGTAAATACATCTGCTAAATCCAATAAATACAAGCGGAATGTAAAATAAAGTGCATTAGACACGGAATGCGCATCTATCGAATGGTGGTAAAACCCATAAAAACCAGAAATAAACGCTAAAGAAAATAAAAATATATGCAAAGCGTAGCGTAAAGTATATACCATAACAATAGGGAAAAACAGCAAGTATAAACCTAAAATAACTATAATCGTTTTATTGATCGAACCATCATGCGGTAAAGCAAATGTAAATAATAAAACTAAAAAAAGTACAATGACATAATAAATCAAAATAATATGTTTGATCGTTTTTATTTTTTTAATCATTTACTTTCCTCATTTCTGTCATTCCATTCTCTTTATTTGCCATCCGGCATCTCTTTTTCTTACTTCCTACAGCAAAACGTAATCATAAGAAAGGATTGTCAACGGAATATTTCGTTCGTTCAAACGTTTTTCACCTTCATTTCATCCCTTTTAATAACAATCTTTTCAACAAGCTGGAAAAGTAATCAGGTATTTCGGAAACTTCCGGAATCAGCAAACGATTGCTTCCATAAATATTTTTCATCATGGCATCTGTTTGCGGATCAATTTCTCCATCAGCTAAAAAGGTGCCGATGACATCAATCCCTTGTTTCGAGGCTTCTGTTACTGCCATATTTGTATCCACGATTCCATTTTCCTCATAATTAAAAGCGGCTGGTTCACCATCGGTAAATACGAGCAGAAATTTATTTTTTTCCTGTCTTTTTAAAAGCTCTCTGGCAGCTACTCGAATACTAAAGCCGTCTCGATTATCTTCTTCTGGTTCAAGTTGCATAATAGCAGCGCCCGTATTAGCGTAAGGAGATGCTTCGAAACCATGCACCTGATGGAAATAGTTTGGCTGATAGTCAGCATTTCCGCCAATCGCATCCTCCCAAAAACCAACAATGGAATGAGGCACTTGTAAGTGGGTCAACACTTCATGAAACAACACAATACCGCGCTTCGTTTCCTCCATTTTATTATGCATGGAAGCAGAACAATCCACGAGAATACTGACCACAGCATCTACTTCTTTTGATTCGGATGTTTTTTTATAAAAGACACGTGGATTATTTTCCACAATAAGCGGCAACAATTTTTTCGACAAATGTCCGGCTAATAAGTTCTGCGCCGGGGCGTTACGTTTATGATCCAGTACTTTTTCAATCGTCTTCGCCAGCCGTCTTCGATACGGATCCACTTCCTCACGGTACTTTCGATAAACAGCTTCTTCTCCCGCCGTTGTCTCACGCGGACCTTGCCATATCTCCACAGCATATTGGTTTGCTTCACCACTAGAGGTGCTTTTTGTTGTTTCTTTTTGACGGGTCGTTTGTTTTTCTAAGGCTTCAATATCAGAGTAATCATTTTGGGAGCTTTCTTTCGAATCCCCTTGCATCGTCCCCATAGCTTCATCGCCTTCTTCCGTTTCCCGGGGCGCTCCGCCATCTGTAATATTTGTTTTAGTTCCAGACTCTACATCTGCTTGCAAATAGTTTTGTTGTTGTTCTGCGTGTTCATCTTCCTGATGCCAAGTAGGAAGCGACTCCTCAAAAGCTTCCTGTTCAGCACGGTCAGACGCTTCAGCATCCGGGTCCGTCAACGGATCTGTCCGCTGCAAGTCTTCCACAATTGTTTGAGCTTTGATTGCTCCAATTTCTTTAATCGGAAAAGTAAAATACGTTTCTTTCATATCTGTATATGCATCGTCCAGTAAAAACACAATTCGCTCCGCTATCTGGGTGACTTTTTTTGTGGTTGTAGCTGCATAAACATCAAACACAATTGGCTTCAATATTTCGAGCTGATTTTTTTGCATCTGTTTCGCTTGAGGAAAACTAGGGTCTGGTTCCGTTGCATGCAATTGTAAATAAATCAGACAAAACAACTCTTCCAAAGCATTTCCTTGGGTTACATTTGTTCCTAACTGCGTATAGAAATAACGCCGCAATGCTTTTGTCCGTTTGCTAAAGTCTGTTCGAGTCCCCGGACGATTGGTTCGAATGTTCTCTTCTAAACGGATGTCTTCTAATAAAGTGATCAGCTGCTTGGCAAAATTCGGCAGTCCACTTTTCTGTGTTGCTTCCAAATAATGTTGTAAATCAGGAATAGAAGAATCCGTCATGGTGCCAATCGCTCTCAGGAACACATCCGTTTTATAGCCTGCCGCTCGGAAGTCTACAAGAAAAGTGTCCCAGAAATTGCTGGCAGTAATTTGTTTTGGATTCAACTGGAGATACGCGCCATGCTGGTACATAAAATGAAACCCTTGATAATCGCTGTACAGGTCCGTCAAATCTTGCAACAAAAGATACAACGTTGTATCGATTTCAGCTCCATCCCACCGTTTGATTGCCATTATATACCTTCTTCCTTAAAAAAATGTCTTCACAATATTTTCGACAAATTCTTTCTCGCGTCCTTCTTCCAATTTATCAATAATGGTTCGACGCACAGCCCGTTCTGGCGGAATCATTGTACTCAAATCACAAGCGTCTACTAACGCGCGAATCGAAGCAGCATCCTCGGCAATTCTTCCTTGCGCTACAGCATTTACCAAGTCTCGTGACAGCTTCACAAACAAATCAATCGTTTTCGCATCATTTAATTTCGTATCTGTTTGCAGTAATGTTTTCAATTGCTCTCCTTGAATATAAGGTACTTCAATCACTGTGAAACGGTTTTTTAATGCCTCATTCAACGGAACAGTACCGACATACCCCTCGTTAATCGCTCCAATAACATTGAACCCTTCCGCTGCAGTAATAATTTCATTCGTAAACGGATTAGTAACTGTTCTACGATAATCAAGCACTCCGTTAATAATCGGTAATGCTTCCGGTTTCGCCATATTAATCTCATCAATATATAGAAATGTGCCAGCTCGCATTGCATTTGTAACCGGGCCTGGCACAAATTCAATTTGCTGTTTCCCGTCTTCATAAGCGAGTGTTTTAAACCCGAGTAAACTTTCCGCATCCAAATCAACGGAACTGTTTACGCTGAACATAGGTTGACGGAATAAATGCGACAACGACTCCCCAAACTTTGTTTTGCCTGAGCCCGTTGGACCTTTCAATAAAATATTCTTTCCCATCGCCAACGCTGTAATTGCATCGATTAATATAGCTTCATTTGGCGGCACATAACCACCTTCTCGAATTAAAGAAGCATACTCTCCGCCTGTTTCTCGTTGATTGGCTTGCAAGATATCTTTTATTTTTTCTGGTAACTTATAATCTATCGACATAATCTGCTCCTTTTATCCTTCATTATTTAAAACGGGTTCTTTTTTACAATGTTCAATCCCTTTATCCATATCCTTTACCTGATGGACATTACGGACTTTAATTTCTGCTATCTTTTACCCTGTTTCCCGTTTTTATATTATCTAGACTTATCATATCAAATTAAAGAGAACGAATATATCGAGAAAGCTATGCACACTGCAAGAAAAAGAGGATAACGAAATACTAAAAAGCTATTTATCACTATTACAGCAACGCTTTAGCCAGCTTTATGTTTCATGCTTTTCATTTCAATCATCTATCCTCAGAAAAAAACTCCTTTATGATCGCCTGTATATTGGCATTCTCATAAAAAGAGTTTTAAATGAAATATTTATAAAAAATATGTCCTTCCATTTTTGAACTAATTCAAAAATTGTTTATCAATAAAATCACTGAAATCCGGCTTTTCTTTTAAAAATTTCAAATCATAAGATGCATCACCAAAATCTTGTATTACATCGGATTCAAAATCGGCGGTGAAATCCGTACGTTCCCACGCGCTTTCCATTATAGATTTGTCCATCTTTTCTCCCGTAACATCATCTATCCCAGCAATCGTCAATTCAATTGCTTCATCAGGATGGTCCTGAATAAAATCGATAGCTTCTTCATGTGCATTCATTAAAGCTTGTGCTTCTTCTGGAGATTCTTCAATAAATTCATCACTACCAACAAAAACAGCAGCAGGTAATGTTTCACCAAAAGAAACTTCAGGTGTGTCAATGACAACATTTGCATCCTGCTCTTCTTCTAAAACAGACGCCCATGGTTCCGGAGCAGTCGCTACATCCACTTCTTCTTCTTCGAATAACGTTGTATATTGGGCAGGTTTCCCGGTAACATGCTCCATCGTTCCACCAGTTCGATTGGAGGTCGTATCGAAATTTTCTTTCATGAATGTTTCAAATTGTACATCATGCGTGCAACCTACATGAGGAGAGATGAAAGAATGATCTTCAATATCTTCTGGACTTTCAATACCACTTCCCTCTCGAGACATAATTACAGTTCCTCCAGTTGATGCGGCAGCCAACAACTTCACATCCACTCCAGATATATAATTATTCATCGCAGGACCAGGACCGACTAAACCAGCTTGAATTTCATCTGAAGCAAGCGCCGTCATAAAATCACTACCTCCGGAGAAAGTTACATATTCCACCCCGACATCGTCTCCCAATTGTTCTTCAAATAACTTCTTTTCTTTCGCAACCATAGCAGGCGCATGATTCAAATTAGGAAAGTAACCTATTTTCACTTTTTCTTTTGAACTGGACTCCGATGCACAAGCACTTAGTAATAAAATACTTCCCAAAATAAAGAGCATTAAATACTTTTTCATCCGCAATCACCTTTCTATCCTCTATTATTGTTGTAAGCCCCAGCGTGTAAGCACCTTTTCTTCTATTTTTTGAAATACCAATTGGTCTACACAAGAACCGATGAAACCAATGATTATAATAATTCCAATTACAAGACTCATATTATTGAAATCCGAAGCATAAGATAGCGTATATCCCAACCCAGGACCTGTACTTAATAACTCTGCGGCCATTAAAGCTCGCCAGCTAAACGCCCAAGCGAGGCGTAATCCAGTTACCGCATGTGGAACAGATGCCGGCAATGTTACATGCCAAAATAAATCGGCACCTTTTGCCCCCATCGTTTGCGCGGCATTTACAAATAAAGGGTCAACATTCTTAATTCCCGTTCGAATGTTCATAGTCATTACAAACGTTCCACCAATAACTACTACAAAAATAATCGATAACTCCCCAAAGCCAAACCAGATAATCGCAAGAGGAACCCAAACAATACTTGGAACACTTTGAAGAGCAAGAACCATTGCCCCTATCGTTTCATCCGCTGTTTTTGATTTTGCCAGAAGCAACCCTAAAGCAGTCCCTATGACAATAGATAAAAATAAACCAATAAATAAATGACGGAAGCTCGCAAGAATATCATATACTAATGTAAAATCTTTTACCCCTGCATATAAAGACTTTCCTACAGACAACGGACTGGGAATCATGGATTCGGGCCAGATTTCCATGGCTACTAACCCTTGCCAAATTGCTAGTAATAAGCAGAAAAAGATTACTCGTTTAATCGTTACCTGCATAATGCAACTCCTCATTCATTACTTGGTCAATTTCGGCTTTTAATAACGACATTACTTTCTCTTCTAACGGAGCCATGTCAGCTTGCTTACGCGGTCTATCCAAATTCACAGCGAAATCAGATATAACTCTACCAGGCCTTGCCCCCATCAATATAATTCTATCTGATAGCTTGATCGCTTCTCGTATACTATGTGTTACAAAGACAATTGTTTTATTCGTTTCTTCCCAAAGTGTCTCCAGTTCGCGCTGCAAGATATGACGCGTTTGTTCATCCAAAGCTCCGAACGGCTCATCCATTAAAAGTAAATGAGGATTCATGGCAAGTACACGGGCAATAGCAACGCGTTGCTGCATTCCTCCAGACAATTCATGAGGGTAATGATCTACATAATTTCCGAGCCCAACCTTTCGCAAAAAGAAAGTCGCTTGTTTCATACGCTCTTTCTTATTAAACCTTTTCCTTAATGAAAAAGCTGCATTCTCCTGGACATTCAACCAAGGAAACAGCGCTGCCTCTTGGAACACCACTCCTTTATCAGAACTCGGTTTAATGACTCGTGACCCCTCCAACCAAACCGTACCTGAGGTGGCTGGAATTAATCCGGCAAGAATAGATAGTAATGTCGACTTCCCACAACCGGAAGGCCCTAGCAAGGAAACAAATTCGCCGTCGTGTATCTGAAGTTCAATTTTATTCAGTACAGTTACAGGCGGCCCGTTATTTTGTGGAAATTGTTTTGTTACTTGATTTATATGTAACCCCATGTATCTCCCTCCCAAAATTTATAATTCCTACCTGTTTAATAAGGATTGAACGTATCGTAGCATAGACCTTTTTATTAAGCAATAGGAAAATGAGAATTTTTAAAAATCGAATACATGAATTAAAGTAAAATTTGTTTCCGGTTATAGGAAAACTTGCATTATTTTTCAATTCATATTATTATGGTAGGAATTAAACAATGGAGAAGGTGACGTATATGCGAGTAGTAAATAATATTACAGAACTGATTGGCGATACGCCGGTTGTAAAACTGAATCGAATTGTTCCGGAAAACGCTGCCGATGTTTATATTAAATTAGAATCGTTAAACCCGACTAAAAGCGTGAAGGACAGGGCGGCATTCAGCATGATAGATGCAGCAGAAAAAGCGGGGATATTGAAACCGGGAGCGACTATTATTGAACCAACAAGCGGTAATACTGGAATTGGACTCGCCATGAATGCTGCAGCTAAAGGGTATAGCGCGATTATGGTAATGCCGGATAACAGTACGGAAGAAAGAAGAAATTTACTCCGGGCGTATGGCGCCGAAGTCGTGCTAACACCAAGCAGTGAAAAAATGCCTGGAGCAATTCAAAAAGCGAAAGAAATCCAAGCTGAAATCCCTGGAAGTTTCATCCCTCAGCAATTCGAAAATGAAGCAAATCCAAATATTCATCGTTCAACTACAGCTGTTGAAATTCTCGAACAAATGGAAAATGAATTAGACGCGTTTGTCTGTACAGCAGGAACCGGCGGTACCGTTACAGGAACGGGAGAAAGTTTAAAAGAAGCTTTGCCGGAATTAGCCATTACCGTCGCAGAACCTAAAGGATCTCCTGTGTTATCAGGTGGAAAGCCAGGTAAGCATAAATTAGTCGGCACTAGTCCTGGATTTATTCCGGATATTCTTAACACAAATATTTTTGATGAAATTATGCAAATTGAAGACGAAGATGCCGTGGAATTTTTTAAAAAGCTGCCTGCTGAAGAGGGGATTTTCACAGGACTGTCTGGTGGTGCTGCCGTCTATGCAGCTATCGAAGTCGCCAAACGAATCGGCCCTGGCAAGAAAGTATTATGTATCGCCCCGGATACTGGAGAAAGATACTTAAGTATGGAGTTATAAAGAAAAAAGACAGGAGCTTCCTGTCTTTTTTAATAATAAGCTACAGAAACAACTCTCCATATACCGATACACTCCCCTTTGCTAGAACAAGATTAATCACCACGATGTGAGAAATCAATTAGAGAAAGCTAAAGCAGCATTCCTATTCAACCCTCTAATATTTTAAAAATAAGCTTTTATAATCAACCAACTAATTGTCCTTCAACAATCGTTAGTTGTATAATACATTTTATAGAACTAACTTATTGTTCATAGGAAAGGAATATTTTAATGAACGTAAATCACTTCAAATACATTGTAGAAATTGCTGAACTGGGTTCGATTTCTAAAGCTGCCGAAACTCTCTTTTTATCACAGCCTTATTTGAGCAGAATTATAAAAGATATGGAAAGAGAAATGAATATCCAAATCTTCAATCGTTCCGTAGGAGGTATGAAACTAACTTCAGAGGGGATTCAATTTCTTAATAAATCAAAGCTAATTTTAGAACAATACGATTCTTTACTCGACATTCACTCTGATCATACGGAAGAAAAGAAAAATAGTATTGTCCTTTCTACCATACGTTCTTCTCTTGTAATGGAATCATTTATTCATTTAATAGAAACATATTATGATACAAATTATGAGTTTACCATTAACGAACTTAATAGCGATATGCCAATTCAAGATGTGACGTATTTAAAAGCAGACCTCGGGGTCATTTATATGCATAAACAGAATAAAACAGAAACCATGCATCACTTGAAAAAAAATAACATCCGTTATGAAAAAATCTGCAATTTCAATAATTGCATCATTTTTGGTGTACATCACCCACTCGCGAAAAATAAAAGTATATCTTTAGAAGAACTAAGTGAATACGGTTTAGTTACCTACTCTAATGAACATTTGCCCTATCAAAAACATCAAGGATTATCCGACAGCCTGGACAGCATTATAAAATCCAGATTTTATAATAAAATAATTTATGTAAACAGCAGGGCTTCTTTGCATAATATTTTAACTCACACGAATTTCTTTTCGATAGGGACTCAATCCGCAAAAAGCCAAGAAGAAAAATTTAAAATCACTTCTATCCCTATTGATACTTTATCTAATGAATCGGAAATGGAAATGGGCGTAATATATCGAAAAAGTACCAATTTACATGAAGTGGCTAATTCCTTTGTTACTATTTTGCGAAAACATTATCAATTATAAAACATGTAAAAACGACACTTACCAGTTATAATGGTAAGTGCCTGCCTTTTTTAAATATGTTTTTTCTTATGGACCAAAAATATTCAAAAGTCCACTGTAATAGATATGCTACAACTCATTTTCCTCTTTTAGCTTCATTTTAATAATCCCTTTTTTATAAAAGTATCTGGCAAGCAATATAGTGACAGGTATCGTTACTAAAAGAGCTGGCCCCTCGTATCCATC
>DATGTM010000092.1:0-18636 GCA_035301845.1 Pseudogracilibacillus sp.
GGCTTTAAATCGGCTAAATGCGGCACGCGTTTTTGTACTTCATTAAATTCTTCAATTGTCAAATCAATCTCCATCGCATGCGCCATGGACAACAAATGCAGAATCGCGTTCGTTGATCCACCTAAAGCCATAACAACCGTAATCGCATTTTCAAACGATTTCTTTGTCATAATGTCTTTTGGATAGATGCCTTTTTCCAGCAAGTCATAAGTAGCCTTGCCTGCATCACGGCATTCCAAAGCTTTTTCTTCTGAAGTTGCCGGCTTCGAAGCATTCCCCGGTAAACTCATACCCATCGCTTCAATTGCGGAAGCCATCGTGTTTGCCGTATACATTCCACCGCAAGAACCTGGTCCTGGACATGCGCAACGTTCTACTTTATGGAGCTGTTCTTCTGAAATATCCCCATTATTGTACTGACCAACTCCTTCAAATACCGAAACTAGATTGACATCTTCTCCGTCCATCTTCCCTGGTTTAATTGTTCCACCGTAAACAAAGACAGACGGCACTTCCGCATTAGCAATGGCGATCATGCAACCAGGCATGTTTTTATCACAGCCACCAATCGTAACTAATGCATCCATGCTTTCCGCTCCAACAACAGTCTCAATTGAATCCGCAATCACATCACGGCTTGGTAAGGAGTAACGCATCCCTTGTGTCCCCATCGATATTCCATCTGACACAGTAATCGTATTAAATATCATCGGTACTCCGCCAGCATCACGAGCACCATCTTTAGCACTTTCCGCTAATTCTTTTATATGTATATTACAAGGTGTCACTTCACTCCATGTACTTGCGATGCCGACCATCGGTTTTTTAAAATCTTCATCTTCTAATCCTACTGCTCGTAACATCGCGCGATTCGGGGCCTTCATTGCCCCATCAAACACTTTACTATTAATTCGTAAATCTTTCGTCATGCTGTCTTCACCCTTTCTATGTGTCATATTATAGAAGTATTTTTCTAAAAGTTCAATCAATTCTACTTATTCAATGAATTAGCATTATTACTATATTAACTAACGTACAAAAGCCAACTGATTGTAAAATAGCGTACCTTAGAACAAGGAAATTCGCATAAATTGCTTGTTTTTTCGCTAAAATTGAATTTTTTGAAAAGTTACAATCATTTTACAACAAAAATACTGCAATATCCGTTATACTAGGAATATGTATTTGAAATGTTTTAATTTTTAATGAAGGAGTTTTAATATGCAGCCAGAAGATATCAAAGTAGAATTAACCAATCAGCCAAAAGAAAAGCCAAATGGAGAACTCGAATTTGGTAAACATTTTACAGACCATATGTTTATCATGGACTATACACAAGGGCATGGTTGGCACGACCCTAAAATTGTTCCTTATCAACCTCTAACGCTCGACCCTGCTTCCATTATTTTTCATTATGGACAAACTGTTTTTGAAGGGTTAAAAGCCTATCGTACGAATGACGATGACATTCAATTATTTCGTCCCAAGAAAAACTATGCACGTATGAATCACTCGAATGATCGTTTAGTCATTCCGCATATTGATGAAACGTTCGCAATCGAAGCAACAAAAAAACTTATTTCAATTGATCAGGATTGGGTTCCTGCCGAAGAAGGTACATCTTTATACGTCCGACCATTTATTATTGCAACAGAATCGTATTTAGGGATTGCTCCCTCCACAAAATATCGCTTTATGATTATTTTATCTCCTGTAGGAGCTTATTATAAAGAAGGTATCAATCCGGTGAAAATTGCCGTTGAAAATAAATACGTTCGAGCTGTTCTGGGAGGTACCGGGGAAGCCAAAACGGCCGGAAACTATGCCTCCAGTCTAATGGCTCAAGAACTAGTAGCTGAAGAAGGGTTTGCTCAAGTTCTTTGGTTAGACGGGGTCTCTAAAAAATATATTGAAGAAGTCGGCAGCATGAACGTATTCTTTAAAATCAATGGAGAAATAATTACTCCAGCTTTAAACGGCAGTATTTTACCAGGTGTGACGCGTGATTCTACTATTCAACTATTGAAACATTGGGGTTATACCGTGACGGAACGCCGAATTTCGATGCAGGAGATTGTCGACAGCTATCACAATAATACATTAGAAGAAGCATTCGGCACCGGAACGGCTGCTATCATTTCCCCTATCGGACAACTGTATTATGATGGTCAATACTTAACCATTAATAATCAAACAACTGGAGATGTTGCTAAACGTTTGTTTGAAACGATTATTGGAATCCAATACGGCACAATGGAGGATCCATTTAATTGGACGACAGTTTTATCTAAAGTGGAACAAACAAGCCAAAAATAATAAAGAAGAACCGTTTTCAGCAGTTTATATGAAAGCATTCATAGCTATTTTCACATAAATATAATAAAAGCGAACTGCATACCAGATGAAACATATTTGTTTTCTATGATTCCATCTATATGCGTTCGCTTTTTTTATAATATTTTTTCAATTAACCCTTACACTATAGAAGCAAGGATAGCTTTTTGAGAATGCAGTCGATTTTCAGCTTGGTCAAAGACAACCGAATTATCTCCATCAAGCACTTCATTGGTTACTTCCTCACCGCGTTTCGCCGGCAAACAATGCATAAAGAGATAATCATTTTTCGCATGCTTTACTAAGTCATGATTCACTTGAAAACCTTTAAATATATCCTTTCTTAATTCATTTTCGCTTTCTTGTCCCATACTGGTCCAAACATCTGTATAGATTGCATCTGCCTCTTTAACCGCTTCAACTGCGTCATAAGTCTGTGAAATCGTTGCTCCTGTTTTCTTCGCATATTGTTGTGCTTTTTCTAAATAAGCCTGCTTCACCTCATATCCTTCAGGAACAGCTACATAACAATCCATTCCCATCATAGCACACCCCATTAACAAAGATTGCGACATATTATTTCCATCGCCAACAAACGCCAATTTCAACCCTTGGAAATGTCCTTTCTTCTCATAAATCGTCATTAAATCCGCAAGCACTTGGCATGGATGGGCATCATCTGTCAGTCCGTTAATAATCGGTATAGTAGCATGCTCAGCCATTTCTTCCACAATCTCATGACCAAATGTACGAATCATAATCACATCGACATATCTCGATAACACTTGTGCTGTGTCTCCTACGGTTTCACCATTTCCTAATTGTAAATCATTTTTACTTAAAAATTGTGCCATACCGCCAAGTTGATACATGCCTGTTTCAAAAGACACTCTTGTTCTTGTCGAAGACTTTTCAAAAATCATGGCGAGGGTCTTTCCTTCTAAATATCGATGCGATTGACCTAATTTTTGCATATTTTTCAGCTGAATCGCAAATTGAATCAACTCCTGCAAATCACTTGGAGTCACATCATCTAACTGTAAAAAATCTGTACCTACTAGTTTATTTTTCAATTGTTTAGCCACCGGGGGATGTGTCATTGTACCACCTCTTCTTTTTCATTTGCTACCTCTTTTTTCTGCAAAGATATCACAGGGAGATCTTGTTCTGTTATTTGTTTAAAAGCATGTAAGGTTTCCTCACGACTCATTACAAGTAACTGACATTCTACCGCACGTTTTCGCCATGTACTGTCGACTGCTTGGCTAAATAAAGCATAAGCTTGGGGAGAAATAAACCAATCATCAACTTCCTCTGTCGTTTGGTCTTCTAAATACACAGGTTCTATCCCTAATGACTGCAATGTTTTTTCTGACTTTAAAAAGCCAGACGAGAATGTCTCGGCAAATAATTCTTTTTCTGGTTTTTGTAGCTGATTACGTAAAGGTTCATTCCACTTAAACACTTTAGTCATACAACCTGCAACTGTGTCTGCCATTCCAATAATCTCGCCTGTCGATTTCATTTCCGGCACTAATTTCGGATCCACTCCTGGGAGTTTTACATTGGAAAATACAGGAGCTTTAACTGTATAAAAATCATTTTCCGGTAAAATTCGATCATGTTTGCTTAACTTCGCTAAAGATTCCCCTAATAGTGTTGCTGTTGCCAGTTCGATCATATTAACGCCAGTTACTTTACTTGCCACCGGAACAGTTCTTGAAGCTCGTGGATTTACTTCCAATACATAGAGTTGATTTTTAAATAAGACAAATTGAATATTAAATATCCCTTTAAAATCCATGCCTTGTGCAATTCGTTCTGTGTACAGAACAATTTGCTGTTTTTCAGCCTCTGTCAAAGTGATTGGAGGGGTGATTGCCATACTATCTCCTGAATGTACTCCCGCTTTTTCAATATGTTCGAAAATAGCCGGAATAAGCACTGACTCTCCATCGGTAAGAGCATCTACTTCCACTTCTTTTCCAGGTAAATACGCATCAATTAAGATCGGATACGAAGTGTTCGTCAGTTGTTCGTCAATATACGTTTGTAAATCTGCTGCTGTTTCTAAAATCGCCATGCCTTGCCCACCAATTACGTAAGAAGGACGAATCATTAAGGGATAGCCTAATTCTTCTGCTTTCTTCCCTAAATCTTCTTCAGAATAAGCAGTCACTCCTGGAATATGTGGAACATTCACATTAGCAGCATACTGGTAAAAACGATCACGATCCTCTAACTGATCTATTGTGTCTTTTTTCGTTCCTAAGAATGTTACTCCTGCTGTTTCTAAAGCGTCAACCAAATTTAAGGCCGTTTGTCCCCCAAACTGAATCATAACTTTTTCAATTTGTTCATAAGCCATTACTTGTAAAACGTCCTCAGCGGTTAATGGTTCAAAGTAAAGATGATCAGCAAATTCATAATCGGTACTGACTGTTGCTGGGTTATTATTCATGAGCACTGTCTCATATCCATACTTTTTAGCCGCTTCTATTGCTTTTACGGAACAATAATCAAACTCTACTCCTTGTCCTATCCGGATAGGACCTGATCCAATGATTAACACTTTTTCCTGTTCACTTGCTTGAGAAACCGCTTGCGCTCCTTGGTGCCAAACAGCAAAATAATAAGCAGCTTCTTCCTCTGCTGTTTCACTATAAGCTTCAATTGCCTGATAAACAGGCTGGATTGCTTCCTTTGCTAACCGTTGTTGCACCGTTTCCAGACTGCAATCCCAAACTGAAGCCAACCAGGTAGTAGTTATTCCTGCTTGTTTAAATGCTAAGAGCGTTTTAGCAGAGACCGTTGCAATATCCAACGCTTTGGCGGACCTTTCTAAATCTACTAAATATTTCATTTCCTCAAGGAAAAAGAAGGTTATTTGAGTGATATGATAGATTTTTTCTAGTGAATACCCACGATATAATAGCTCAATTATTGCAAAGAAGCGTCGGTCATCCACTTGCTCAATGACCTGTTCCAATGCCTCGTCAGATAAAGTAGCGAACATATTTAACCGAATGCCATCGACTGATAAATCTAAGGACCGAACTGCTTTTTGGATACCGGCATGAACTGTTTTTTCAATCGCCATCACTTCGCCGGTCGCTTTCATTTGCGTGCCCAAAGTACGATCTGCTTCCGTTAGTTTATCAAATGGCCAACAAGGAAATTTAACTACAGTATAGGAGAAAGTAGGCTCATACATTGCTAGTGTAGTCTGTTTATGATGGTCATATAGTTCATCTAATGTATAGCCTAACCCTAATTTAGTAGCTATCTTTGCAATCGGATAACCTGTTGCTTTAGACGCAAGCGCACTGGATCTGCTCACCCGGGGATTTACTTCAATGACGCGATACTCTTTTGTTTCGGCTTGATAACCTAGCTGTACATTACATGCTCCAACAATACCTAATTCCTTTACGATGTGTAAAGATGCCTGACGTAGTAGTGCTATTTCTTCTTCTGTCAACGTTTGAATGGGAGCGACGACCATAGAATCTCCTGTGTGCACACCTACTGGGTCAATATTTTCCATATGACATACAACAATCGCCTGCTGCTTCTTGTCACAAATAACCTCGAATTCAATTTCTTTCCAGCCTGCAATACTTTTCTCAACTAAACATTGTTGAATAGGACTTGATTTCAAGCCGCGGGCTACAATTTCTTTTAACTCAGCTTGGTTTGTTGCGATACCTCCCCCAGAACCACCTAAAGTGTAAGCAGGACGAATAATAATCGGAAAAGGAACTGTCTTTGAAAATTGGAGAGCTTCTTTTACACTATGAATGATTTCGCTCTCTGGAACTGGTTCTTCAATTTGGTTCATTAAAGAACGAAATTGTTCGCGGTCTTCACCGTTTCGAATCGCTTCTGTCGTCGTTCCTAACATTTCAACATTATATTTTTCGAGAATCCCTTCTTCTTCCAATTGAAAAGCTAAGGTAAGCCCTGTTTGGCCACTAACGGAAGCAAGAAGCGCATCCGGTTCTTCCTGCTGAATAATGGATTCTATATTTGTAACAGTTAATGCTTCAAAATAAACCTGATCTGCTACCGGATGATCTGTCATCATAGTTGCTGGGTTATTATTTAATAAAATGACTTCCGCTCCTGCTTCCTTCAGTGTTAAACATGCTTGTGTGCCGGCATAATCAAATTCCGCCGCTTGCCCAATGACAATCGGACCAGAACCGATGACTAGCACCTTGTTGACTGTTTTTTTCTTGGGCATCTCCATTCGCTCCTTTAGTTACTGTTCTAATATGGTTTCGATTTTTTCTACAGCTTGATTGATTTCCTGCTTGGTAACGACTAACGGAGGAAGTAATCGAATGACTTTCTCTCCAGCACTTAAAACGAGTAATCCTTCTTGCAGTAACTTTCCTACAAAAGGACCTGCCACTTCATGCAGCTCGATACCAATCATTAACCCATTCGTACGGATTGTCTTTACTTTCGATAAGGGTTCTATTTTCTGTTGTAATTGAGCTTGTATATAAGTTATTTTTTCATTTACTTCTTTTAAAAAGCGCTCTTCAAATAATTTCTCAAGTACGGCTTTCGCTGCTGCCATTGCAATGGGATTGCCTCCAAAGGTGGAACCATGTGCTCCACTTTGAAATGCTGAAAGGTATTTGTCCTTGGCAATCATCGCTCCAATCGGAATACCATTTGCCAACCCTTTAGCAACGGTAAAGATATCTGGTTCGATCCCATATTGTTCATAAGCAAACGCCGTTCCTGTTCGACCGATGCCAGTTTGGATCTCATCAACAATCAACAACACCCCATGGGCTTTTAAAAGATCAGTTAATTCGTTTAAAAATACAGGGTCAATTGGATGAATGCCGCCTTCCCCTTGCACCATTTCAATCATAACTGCAGCGGTATCTTCATCTATTAACTTTCGTACTGAATGTATATCATTGAATGTGGCATACATAAATGTAGGTAACATCTCTCCGTATCCTGTACGGACTTTCTCCTGCCCTGTTGCTGCCATTGTTGCAAAAGTCCGGCCATGAAAAGATTGGTTAAATGTAATAATTTTGTCTTTTCCCGTTGCTTTTCGGGCAAGCTTAATCGCTGCTTCATTGGCTTCCGCACCACTATTTGCAAAGAATACGGCGTCCCCTGCACTATTTTCTGCTAATAAATTCGCTACTTCTTCTTGGATTGGCACCTCGTATAAATTAGATACATGCCAGTATGCATTTAATTGTTTTTCGATTGCCTTCTGCACCTGTGGATGGCGGTGCCCTAAATTATTCACACCAATACCACTTCCAAAATCTAAATATGTTTTTCCATTTGTATCAACAACCGTTGTACCTTCTGCTTGTTGAACAGCGAGAGGAAATCGCTGATAAGTCGGAAATAAAGCCACAATCATTCGCTCCTTTTCTATGTTCCTACATTGGATTGTACAGAGGTAGATGTAATTGTCGTTCCCATCAAAGAAGTCTCTGTTTTCATTTTTGAATAGGTACCATCGACGATCATTACTTCTTGTATGATGCCTTGCAGCCCTTTTGTTGCTGCCTTTACTTTCGGAATCATCCCACCATAAATCGTCCCATCTGCTACTAATTGTTCTATGTCTTTGACGCTCACTTTCTCTAATAACATATCATCTTGTAAAATCCCCGGTACATCCGTTACAAAAACGAGCTGTTTAGCATTTAAAGCAGAAGCCACTGCGCCGGCCGCAGTATCCGCGTTTACATTGTAACGCTTTTGGTTTTTCCCAAGAGCAACTGGAGAAATTACTGGAATAATCCCTTGTTGTAACAAATCATGAATAAAAGTTGTTTCCACATACTCGATTTCCCCTACTTGTCCGAACCGCTCTTCATCAATCGCTTTCGCTTCTAAAAATGCAGTACCAGCAAGCCCCATCGCTTTTAATTGATGTTGTTGAAAACGTTTAACGAGTAATGGATTCACATGCCCTGTTAAAACCATTTCTACAACATCCATCATTTCATCAGTTGTTTTCCGGAGGCCATCGATGAATTCGTACTGAATACTCAATTTATCAAGCATTTTTTCAATGTCCGGTCCCCCGCCATGAACTACAACTGGGTGCATGCCTGCTTTTTGTAAGCTTTTCAGGTTATCATAAAAATCTGCTGATAAATCATTTACTGCACTGCCGCCACATTTAAACACAATAATATCTTGCACGTAGATCCTCCTCTTAAGATCGATAATTAGCGTTAATGCTTACGTAATCATAGGTTAAGTCACAGCCCCAAGCTTTTCCAGAACCGTTTCCAACATGAAGGTCTGCATAAATCTGAATCGTATCTTTTTCAAGATAGGCTTTTGCTTCCCTTTCTGAAAAAGTAACAGGGGTACTTTTTTGAAGTAATGAAATGGGGCCGATTTGCATATCAATTTGATCCGGATTAATCTCTTCGCCACTATATCCGATAGCACAGATAATTCTACCCCAGTTAGCGTCCGAACCGAATATAGCAGATTTAACTAATGAAGAGCCAACAATCGTTTTAGCAACTTGTTTCGCAGCTGTATCATTTTCCGCTCCCGTTACTTCCACTTCAATTAATTTAGTGGCTCCTTCTCCATCTCTCGCAATTTGTTTTGCTAAATCTGTTGCGATGTGCCTTAATAAATCAACAAATGTATCCCATTCCGGATGTGCTGGTGTCAATGCTGTATTACCCGCTTGTTCATTTGCCATGAGAAGTACCATGTCATTCGTAGATGTATCACCGTCCACCGTAATACAGTTAAATGTATCATCGACAACCTCATTCAAAGCTTTTTGCAAGTGAGCGGAGGATATGACTGCATCTGTCGTTAGAAAAGCTAGCATGGTTCCCATATTTGGTTCAATCATACCAGAACCTTTCGCACTTCCCCCCATCGTCACTAGTTGATTATTTATCCTTGTTTGGTAACAACTGTTTTTCGAAAACGTGTCTGTTGTTAAAATCGCTTCCCCGAAATCTGCTGCTGCTTTGTCAGTATTCTCTGTTTTCAGCGCATCAATTGCAGGAATAATTTTATCTGTCGGCATCGGTTCTCCAATAACTCCAGTAGAAGCTACACCTACTGTATGTTTGGGGATTCCTAACTTTGCAGCTGTTTTTTGCTGCATCTCTAAAGCGGCTTGTTTACCTTGGTCGCCTGTGCATGCATTCGCATTTCCACTATTTACGATAACACTTTGCAGTTTTTCTTCCCGAGCGATGCTTTCTCTTGTTACTTCTAAAGGAATTGCTCGCACTTGATTTAAAGTATAAACGGCCGCTGCATTTGCTGGATTTTCAGAATAAATAATGCCCAAGTCATTGCGTTTTCGTTTCACCCCAGAGTGGAGTCCTGCTGCCTGAAATCCTTGAGGCGTAATAATCGAACCATTTTTGACATATTGCATCGTAGATATTGTTCCCTCTTGCATAACTGTAAACTCCTTTATTATGGGAAATTTGGTAGGAAATCTAAGCCGGTTTTTTCATCAAAACCGAGCATTTTATTCATATTTTGTACGGCTTGACCTGAGGCGCCTTTCACTAAGTTATCGATAACGGATACAATAGTAATTCGATTAGTCCGTTCATCATAAGCTATACCAATATCGCAGAAGTTAGAACCCGATACCTCTTTCGTGCTCGGAAATTTACCTAAATCACGAATCCGTACAAAGTAGTTATCTTCATAATGCGTCAGGTACAATTGATGTAACTCATCAGCAGTTGCCTGATTTTTCACCGTGGCATACATCGTTGCCATAATGCCTCGTGTCATCGGTACTAAGTGTGTCGTAAAAGTTACTGCACCAACAGCTGGATTCCATCTGTTTAAAACTTGCTCAATTTCACCTGTATGTTGATGCTGATTTAATTTATATACTTTTAAATTATCGTTTGTTTCAGCAAAGTGGGTCGCTTGAGAAACCCCTTTACCAGCCCCGCTTACTCCGGTCTTGGCGTCGATAATAATCGTATTTTCATCTATTATACTTTCTTTCATTAATGGAGCTAAACCAAGAAGCGCACTAGTTGGATAACAGCCGGGATTTGACACCAGTTGTTTCTCTGTTAAAGATACACTCACCCATTCTGTCAATCCATACACCGCGTCTTCTAACAAGTGCTGATCTGCTGCATCGATTCCGTACCATTGTTTATACACTACAGGATCTGTTATACGAAAATCTCCCGACAAATCAATTACTTTTACACCATTTTCTAAAAATGTTGGAGCTAACTCCATTGCAACTCCAGAAGGGGTGGCCATAAAAACGACGTCTACTTGCTTGGACAACTCTTCTGCATGAGCTGGTTGCAGTGTTTCTTCTACAAGTTCTTGCATATGAGGATAGGTTTCCGATAGTAATTCGCCGTGTAGGCTTGTAGCGTGAATCGAGTGAATGGATACACGCGGGTGCTGGTGCAGAATACGTACTAATTCCACTCCCCCATACCCTGTCGCTCCGATAATTGCTACTTTCATTTGCATCCACTCCTAAATTCGTAATAATTACCATTATAAACTGTATAAAAATAAAATCAAGAGTATAATTATAAATAATCAAAAAAGTCTTTCACCTGCGTTATATATCTTATTCATACAAACGCTTATTATTTTTATACATTTTAATGCATAAAAATTGTATAAATACATTTATCTTATAAATATGATAAAATACCTGCCATAGGACATGTAAACGTATACCATATATAATGAAAGTACATAAAGGAGGAGTAGCTTTTGAAACGTCATGCATTTTACTTAAACAGAGATCGAGAGATTCGCCTCTTTATTCATTGTTGGATTCCTGATTATACGCAAGAAATTAAAGGTGTCGTACAGTTAGCTCACGGCATGGCTGAGCACATTATGCGCTACGATGCTTTCAGTTCTTTTTTAGCTTCGCAAGGTTTCATCGTCATCGGTAATGACCACCGTGGACATGGCCGTTCCATACAAGCCCCGGATGACTGGGGCTTTTTAGCTGAACAGAAAGGATTTGATAAGCTCACTGAAGATATGTATACAGTGACGCAATACATTCAAAAAGAGTATCCTGGCTTACCTGTATTTTTATTAGGACACAGTATGGGCTCTTTTTTGACACGACGCTATATTCAGTTTTACAGTGAAGCATTAAGTGGTGTGTTGCTCTTGGGTACAGGGGGAAGTCAAGGAATGCTTGGAAAACTTGGATTAACTATTGCCAAATGGGAAAGGTGCAGAAAAGGACCCCGCAGCCCAAGTTTTTTAATGAATAAGTTGACGTTTGGACAATTTAATAACGCTTTTCAACCGGCTCGTACGGCATTTGATTTTTTGAATCGTGATACATCTGCGGTAGATGCTTATATTCAAGATCCACTTTGCGGGTTTATTTGTTCGACTTCCTTTTACATTGACTTATTGGACGGGATAGAGTTCATACATCTTCCAAGAGCCCAGAGAAATATCTCAAAGAAGCTGCCGATTATTCTGTTATCCGGTGATACGGACCCAGTTGGAAAATTTGGAGACGGCGTTCGCGAAGCACATAATATGTATCGTCGAATAGGCATAAGAGATGTGCAAATTCAATTGTACGCAAATGCTCGACATGATTTATTACATGAAACAAATAAAGAAGAGGTATATAATGGTATCCTCACATGGCTTGAAAATAAATTATAGGAGTGAAATACGTGTTTAAAGACGGCCGCTTTAAGGATATAACCAAAAATAGTTTACAAAAAGACATGATTGCCGGGATAACAGTTGGCGTGGTGGCAATCCCTTTGGGAATGGCCTTTGCTATCGCATCAGGAGTTAACCCCGAATATGGTATCTATACCACGATTATCGCAGGACTCATCGTTGCTTTAATCGGAGGCTCACACTTTCAGATTGCAGGACCAACTGGCGCATTCATCCCTATTTTATTAGCTATCGTTCTTCAATATGGCTATGAAGATTTGCTAATTGCCGGAATGCTAGCAGGCGTGATGTTAGTTTTAATGGCTCTATTTAAGTTTGGCAGTTTGATAACTTATATACCAAGACCTGTAACCATCGGCTTCACATCAGGAATTGCTATTATCATTTTCACCGGTCAACTTGAAAATTTTCTCGGGCTAACCGGTTTAGATAAAAAACAATATTTCCATGAAAATATGTTAGAAATTTTTCGTCATTTATCTTTTATTAATTTTTATAGTGTTGGTATGGCCATTCTCGGATTTTTACTGATTATCTATATTCCAAAATACTTTCCTCGTGTTCCAGTTTTGTTAGTAGCATTAATTATTCCAACGATTTTGAGCGTTGTTTTATTTCCAGGAAAGATGGCTACGATTGGATCAAGTTTTGGAGGGATCTCACAATCCTTGCCTAGTTTTTCGTTTCCTTCGATTACATTGGATAAACTACTTTATCTCTGGCAACCGGCTTTCGCAATTGCTATGTTAGGCGGTATTGAATCATTGTTATCTGCAGTTGTAGCAGATGGTATGACCGGAAAAAAGCATCTTTCCAATAAAGAATTGTTTGGACAAGGGGTTGCAAATATTGTGACACCGCTCTTTGGCGGTATTCCTGCAACAGGAGCGATTGCCAGAACAGCTACAAATATTAAAAGCGGTGCCGTCAGCCCTTTTTCAGGTGTTTTTCAAAGTGTGTTTGTTTTATTAACATTACTATTATTTGCTCCTTATGCATCTTTCATTCCTTTGGCAAGTATGGCGCCTATTTTGATGGTTGTCGCCTACAATATGAGTGAATATCAATCTTTTAAAACTATACTAAAAATGAAAACGTCAGATTCTCTTGTGTTGGTAACAACTTTTCTGTTAACTGTTTTCGTCAATTTAACAATTGCCGTACCTATCGGATTATTATTGGCTATGGTTTCCTTTATTCGTAGAATCAGCGGTCTTGTAGAGGTAAAAGAATTGGAACCGGAACAAGCAGAGGAAACTCAATGTCCCCAAATTGCTACGTTCACTGTCCGCGGTGCTTTGTTCTTCGGTGCTGCTGCTCAATTTGAACAAACTTTATCCCGCTCTATTCATCGGCGACCATCTGTATTAATTTTAAAAATGAAATTCGTTTCTATGATAGATGATACAGGACTGGCAAACTTATCTTCCTTCGTCGATAAATTTATCGATAAAGGCGGTACCATCATGATTACAGGCTTATCAGACGAGTCCACTACTTTATTGCAACAAAACGGACTATATGAAACGATTGGAAAAAATTATTTTTTCGATACACCGAAAGAAGCGATAGACAAAGCATTGAATCTCATTAATGTAGAAGAATGCTCTTATTGTAAGCAGCATGGAGCCAAAGTATGTCGCGTTTACAGCAATAAAACAGATTGACCTTTTTAAGGATAAAAAAGATTAGAACACTCAGAGAGTGATAGGAGTAGACAATCAGATTTAGCCGGGAAAGACTTTTTAGTGAAATGAGCATGATGATTTCATCTTAGCGGGACATCTCTTTACGCAGGAGCAGCACGGCTAATTGGTTACAATTTAACCAACTAAAAACAATAAAACGGCTAGAGAATCTCACGCGGATGCTTTACAATGAAGGATGGGCGTTATCAAAGGAAAGATCGTCTAAATTTCTTGAAACATCCATTTCAGATAACTCTATTGCGATGGAATTACTACATAAAGAGGTGTATATATTGAGTTCAATGTTCGAAGCAAGAAGAGACAAATTAGTTCACAAATTACAACAGCAAGGAATCAGCCAGGCATTTATTTTCGACCCGGCAAATGTTTTCTATTATACTGGTTTTCATTCGGAGCCACATGAACGATTCATGGCCTTTTTTATCCGGACAGAAACAAAGGAAACGCATTTATTTGTCCCCGCTTTAGATAAAGACGCAGCACAAGAAGCGACAGATATCTCTTCCATTCATGCGATTTCAGACGAAGAAAACCCATATGATATTATCGATAAGTCGATCGACTCGTTATCTGGTAAGCTGGGGATAGAAGGAGATGTCTTAGCGTATAACCGATCTATAGCTTTTGAAAACCGTTTTCCAGAAACGCAGTTGACCGATATTCAAGGAATACTAAGTGGCATACGAACTGCTAAGTCACCAGAAGAAATAAAAGAAATTCAAGTCGCCATTGATTTAATCGAAGAAGTCTTAAAACAAGGCATTAACAAAGTTCAACCAGGCATGACGGAAGTTGAACTAACTGCAGAACTTGAATTTTTAATGCGCCAGTTAGGAGCAGACGGCCCTTCCTTTTCGACAATTGTCTTATCCGGTGAAAAAGCTGCCCTTCCACATGGGGTGCCCGGAGAAAGAAAGATTCAACAAGGCGATTTATTGTTAATTGACTTCGGAGTCATCAAAAACGGCTATTGTTCAGATATTACGCGGACGTTCGCAATTGGAGAGCCTTCTTCTCATCATCGTGAATTATATGAACTGGTCTTAAAAGCAACAAACACAGGCATCGAAGCAGTACAAGCAGGAGTCCCGTTAAAAGATATTGACCGAGCAGCAAGAAAAGTGATTGAAGATGCAGGCTATGGGGATTATTTCAATAATCGGATTGGTCACGGCATGGGGATTGACGTGCACGAAGCGCCTAGCGTTCACGCAACCAATGAAGCTTTGGCGGAAAAAGGCATGGTATTTACAATCGAACCTGGAATTTATATCCCAGGAGATACAGGAATACGCATTGAAGATAATGTCTATATTAATCCGGAAGGTAAAGTAGAAGTGCTTACCTCTTTCCCTAAAGAGTTACAATCTATTACATGAATAAAAGCGTCCGGAAACATTCCCGGACGCTTCTTTCTTGTACATTCGAAAAGACCTGATTACAATCTCGTTTTTACACAATCAGCCTTTTTCTTTTGGAGGAGGAAGGGATTTGTAATTCTTCGCGGTACTTCGCAATCGTTCTACGGGAAACGGTTATTCCCTTCTCTTCTTTTAACAAATCCGATAACTTTTGATCTGATAAAGGCTTCGTTATGTCTTCCATTTCAACCGCATGTTGCAATGTCCACTTCACCTGTGCCGCAGATACAAAATCATTCGCGCTGCCTTTTAACTTTGTAGAGAACAATTGCTGCATAGCAAATGTACCCGAAGGAACAGCTATCACTTTATTACTGGTTGCCCGACTGACAGTAGATTCATGCATTCCTATACCTGCAGCAACATCACTTAATGTCATCGGTTTCAAAACAGCGAAACCTTGTTGTAAAAAGTCAGTTTGTTCTTGCACGATATACGTTGCAATTTTCTCTATTGTTTTTTGCCGTTGTTCAATACTGTTCATCAACCAGCGACAATGCTGATAATTGGTTTGAATATATGCATTGGTTTCGGCATCTTTCTGTTTTAAATCCATATAAGCATGGTTAATGCTTATCTTTGGTAAAAAGCTGTCTTGTAATGCTATTTCATACCCTTCATTCATTGTCGTAATGCGTATATCAGGATACGCATAATTCGTTTCTTCTTGAAACAACCCAGGACAAGGATAAGGATTCAATGTCGAAATTTTTTCGGCTACTTGACTAACTTCTTCTACCGATATATGTAAAGCAGTCGCAATCATATCCCATTTACTACTTGCTAGTTCTTCCAAATGATTTTGGATAACCTGCAGTACATTCTTCTCTTCTGGATAATACTGCTGTGCTTGTAATTCTAAACAATGTGCAATACTTTCAGAAGCTAACCCGATTGGTTCCAGTTGTTGAATATGCTGTAAATAATAATCAAGCTCTTCAATAGAAACAGATAAATCACTACTTAATGTTTCCTTGTTTATGTGAAGAAATCCGTGCTCATCTAAATTTAATACAATATATTTGAGCGCTTGTTGCATTTTTTGATTCACTTTTAAAAAATCTATTTGCTCCAAAATATCGTCGAGCACATCATTGGCTGTCTGCGGTGTATAATCAACTGGGTTCACATAGTCACCGGAATCAATCGGTTGTTTTATTTGGAAGGAAGAGCTTGATTGCACATCTACGGAGATATGCTGATCTTTTTCTTCTAATTCAATCAAAGGATTCTCCAATGCCTGTTCTTCAATAAACTGTCGCAAATCTCCCGTGTTATACTGCAGCAAATCAATCGCCTGCCGTAGTTTCGGAGTCATTTTCAGTTCTGTTGTTTGTTTTTGAGTTAAATTCAACTGCATAGTCTCACCTCCCCGTCTTATAGCTATTATCCGTATGTTCTTTACCGTATTATACCATAAAATGATAAGGCTTCCAAAATGACTGAACATTTCTTAAAACACACATCTTTAAATCCAAAAACTGCTTTCTGGTAACTTTAAGAACTCCATCTATTTATCACTACCTGTCTGTGGAACAAAAAGCAGACCTGACAGTATAACTTTAATACGATAAGATAGAACTATCTGCATGAAGAAAATGAAAAGTATTCATTTCAATTATTTACATACTTTCTTAAAAACCTATGTAATAAATGAAAATCATAAAAACAGGAGGGCTTCGATTGAAAAAAGTAAAAGTATTTGAATTAGGCGGAACGATTTCAGCACAAGGAAACAATCGTTTAGATTACAAAGATTATACGTCAGGAGCCTATGATGGAAATACATTCATGGATGATATACCTGAATTGAGAAATATTGCTGACGTCACTTTCGAAACATTTTTGCGCATTAGCAGTACTGCCATTCAACCTAAACATTGGTTACAATTACGAAAAAAGATTATTCTTTCCTTAGAAGAGGAAAACGTGGACGGAATTGTCGTTACACACGGCACGAATACGTTAGAAGAAACTGCTTACTTCCTGCATTTAACTCTGCCAACAACAAAGCCTGTTATTATTACAGGAGCCCAGCGTCCCTACACTGCTTTCAGTACAGATGGACCGAATAATTTAATTCAATCCATTCGAGCAGCCGCTAGTGAAGCAGCGTATCATAAAGGAGTACTTGTTTTGCTCAACGATGAAATAAACAGTGCTCGGGAAGCGACGAAAACAAATACATACCGGCTGGAAACGTTTCAATCAGGGCAACTGGGCTTTTTAGGTTATGTAGACGTCGACGGAGAAACGGTCTTTTATCAAACTCCTCACAAAAAACATACGGCTCAGTCTATTTTTTCAGCGATTAAAATCGACCATCTTCCTAGTGTAGAAATCATCTATTCTTACGCAGGCGCAACTGGAGATTATATTGAATATATAGCGAAATCAAAAAAAGTACAAGGAATCGTCGCTGCAGGAACTGGCGCCGGGCTCGTTTCTCCTTCAGAACAACGCACGCTAGAGGCAGCAGCAGCTGCCGGAATAACGATTGTTCGAAGCAGCCGTGTTGAAAATGGTCGCGTTTTACCAGTTGAGCTGTACGAAAAGACTTCTTTCATTGCAGCTGATAATCTAAATCCGCAAAAAGCCCGCATATTACTCATGTTAAGTTTAGTCTGGACAACAAACAACACAGAAATACAACGTTATTTTCAGGAATTATAGCACTAAAAAATTGGATCGCAAAATATGTTAGAATAGAGATAATAAAACTTCAACGAATCAGTAAGTTAACTGGATCAATAAAATGAAATCGCTTTTATTACAAGTGAGATAAAGGAAGTGGATTCGCATGAAACGTTTTATCTATTACTTTATTTGGACTATTGTGATTGGTGTACTGATTTATTGGGGGTTGAAATATAAATATCACTTGGAAGAACAAGCTGAAATGTATTTCGAGATGTATCCTACTGTCATATTTACGGTTGTGTTTCCGTTTATCGTTGGTTTATTATTCAGATTACCGCTGTTCATTATAGAGGTAAAAGAAAACAGAGAGTGGACATTCGACTGGCAAAAATTTAGCGCGGTTGCACTTCCTGCACTTTTTATAATCCTAATCTTTCTTTCCATGTATGCAGGTATTAATTATTTTGCAAACTTCACACTAATTGACCGTACACTATTTGTCACTTTAGCAGGAGTAGTTTTTGGATATACGTTGCTGGATTGCTTGAAAAAATAACAGGCACAGTCGGGTGATTTAGCCGATTAAAAGTTGGACCAGAATGGAGTATGTTTGTTTAACACACTTATTCAATAATCGGGCATGATATTAAACAAGTAAGGAGTAGATGATGATGCGATTGAATAATAGAAACCATCCCTGGAGGTTTGCTTTCGGAAGTTGGGGAGCATTTATTGTCGTAGCTATTCTGTTTTTAATATTTGATTATAATATATATGGAATGCTCGGCCTTTTAACTGCAGCAATCATTGTAACGATTGGA
>DATGTM010000093.1:0-3322 GCA_035301845.1 Pseudogracilibacillus sp.
CTCCACTGTATTTCATCTTCTTGGTTGAAGGATGGTTGCTTTTTCAACGTTGAAATTTCTTTTTTTACTGCCGCTTCATAGTAGGGTTCAAGATCAAAAATTTGTCTTGCATCATAATAAGAAGTGAAATATAAGGTATGGTCTTTATACACACAAGCTATTTTCCCCTTTATATTAACCATGGGTGGAAATATTTTTTGCATGATTTCTTTTGGCATCTTACGCTGATAAACTTCTGCTGGCAATACATTGCTTCCAGGTGCCTTAAAAAATAAATATGCTGCTTCTTTTTCAAGGTACGTGAATAAAGCATTCGGTTCTATCGCAGCAGATTCCTTGGAATTCATTTCGACAGCCATGTTCTCTGTATTAAAAACTGGCGGCAAGGAAAAATGTTCTATATAAAGCCCCTCATCATAATCGGGGGTATAAACACCGTTAAATTCTACCGATTTATTGGCGAGTTGTTGAAAAGCTTCGTACGTTTTTACCGTAAATTCTTTTTGGACAAATTCATCCAGTTTTAATTCTCTAAGTTCTGTATTGTCAATACCTGCTAAAGCATATAACTTTAATAACTTCATACCTGGACCTCTCCTATCCAAACCTCACTTTATATATTACATTCCACAAATGAAATGATTTAATCTTCTTTATTAAAAAAGGGTATGTTCTTCATTATACCAAATTTTTCACTTTGTTATAGTTATATCCTACCTTTTTATTTTTCCCGTCCATGGAATTATTAGTCTCTTCCACCTATTTTCTTATAAACTAAACTTATTCCAGCGTCGATAATCATTTTAATAAAGATGGCAACTTTGTTCTACGTCTGATTTTAACGCTATATTTAGGTTGTTGAACCAATGATTTTTGCTCCGATAACATCCCATCATTTTAATAAATATTTTTCCCTAAATGATTGAAAGAAATAGTAGTTTCCATATGTATTAAAGAGATAAATTACTTATTTTCGCTTCAATCAGTAGTAAAGATGTGGTATATTGGTATTGCTATTGTTTTATATTTATATATTTTTTAGGAGGAATTTCATGAGAAAATGGACTTTTATTATTTTGGGCGTCATTACTATGTCGGTTCTTTCAGCTTGTAACAGCGCAAAAGACATGACGGAATATATCGATGTATCCTTCTCAGGTATGGATACTTTCGGAAGCGCTAGTTATGATGTGGATGAAGGGAAATTAATATCAGAGGTACTTGATCTAGATGAAGATGCTCAAGATTTCCCAGATGCAGAAACTGCAGAGGAAGCAGAAGAAATCGCTAGTGCTTATGATGTCACACTGGATGAAGAAGAAGACTTATCGAATGGCGATACGGTCACAGTTTCTGTGGATGTCGATGAAGAGAAAACCAAAAAAATCAAAGGCGGCGAGAAAGAATTCACCGTTGAAAATTTAGATGAACCTGAAGAACTTACTTCGGACGATGTGGAAGAGAATCTAGTGTTTAACTTCAACGGAGTAAGTGGGCGAGGGGAAGCTCAAATTGACAACGTATTTGATGCAGCTCCTATGAATAATCTTTCTTTTGAAGTGGAAAACGACGGAGAACTTAAAAACAAAGACGAAGCCAAAATTACACTGGGAGAAGAAGCAGAATCCACCTTACATAGTGAAGGATATATATTAGAAGATGATTTCAATCCAACTGTAGAAGTAAAAGACTTAGATGAAGTTGCTGAAAAGGCTACAGACATTGAAAACCTTAAAGATGTAGAACGATTCATGGAAGAAGAATTAAAGGATGAATATAAAGATACAGATTACGACTATGGGTCAAATACCGTTTATGAAATAGACCAGGAAAAATTAATGTATCGCCAATTTGAAAAAATTTCCGATAAAGACGACGAAGATGATGTGTGGGGAACCAATAGTCCAGAAGAAGAAAATGGCAGTCTAATCGGTATCTACTCCATTAAGGAATTAGAAGTAGACAGCGATGACGAAAAAGATAAAGACACAGTTGATGAATTCACTGTGATGTATGGTTTTTCCGGTATTATCCTGGACGATGATAAAGAAGCAAACCTCTCTGATTTAGAGACCATCAGTGAAGAAAAAGATGACACTTATTCAGTTGATTCTGTCATTCAATTATACGAGGGAGAAGGATACGAAGAAGTTAAAAAATAAAACTTCCACCTTTCTTTGAGAAGTATTCGCATGTTTACCCGGAAGATAGGTCCAGCTGTCTTTCGGGTTTTATGTATTATTGTCTTAAATAAATGACCTCAGCTCCCGTTCCAGCTTTCCACATTTTAATCACGAGCAATCTAGAATTTTCCTTGCTGATTATATAAGAAAAAACACTGCCATAAGCAGTGTTTTCACTCTTCTATAAAAAGGAACTTCTATTTTCATGCTGCTTCATCGATGACATCTTCAGCAATATTAACTGCATGATCTCCAATCCGTTCCAGATTACTAATAATATCGACAAAGACAATTCCGGCAGAGCCGTCACATTTTCCTTCATTCATACGAGCGATATGCCTTTTTCGATTTACTCTTTCTAACTGATCAATTTCTGCTTCTTTTTCTACAACGGCTTGTGCTTCCGTACTATCAATCCCTTCTAATGAATGCACAGCTTGTCTCACCGTCGCTGTTGTTAATTCGAACATATAAGTTAAATCCTCTTGTGCTTCGTCTGTAATCAGCACTTTATTAGCTATTTTATAGTCAATTAATTCAATGATATTTTCAAAATGGTCGCCAATTCGTTCTAAGTCCCGTACTGAATCCATTAGAATCGTATGTTTAGCACTATCTGCTGCTGATAAATGACTACTGGATATATTCACTAAATAATCGGTAATATGCTGGTCCAAATTATTTAACGCTCCTTCAATTTGCATCGCCATTTCAGAGTGTTTCTGTTGCTGGGTTGTTAAATAAGCATTCGTTTCTTCTAAACCTTGTGCAGCATATTCTCCCATTCGCACCACTTCCGCTTTTGCCTGATCTAAGGCAACAGAAGATGATTGCTGAATAAAAATCGGATCCAAATGTTGTGGTTTATACTCCACCATCGTATCTTCTCCTGGAACGAGCTTCGTAACCAGCCACGCAAGCGCACCAATAAACGGAAATTGGATAATCGTATTTGTTATGTTAAAACTTCCATGCGCAAATGCCAAAGTCATCTCCGGATTCAAATGAAGCTGATTTTGTAAAAAGCCAACAAAAGTTGTAAATAAGCCTAAGAAAATCAGAAATACAACGGAACCAATCAAGTTAAAAGTGACATGTGTGAGCGCTGCTCGTTTTGCAGCAACAGATGCGCCAATTGC
>DATGTM010000094.1:0-6634 GCA_035301845.1 Pseudogracilibacillus sp.
TACGTTGCTTTAACAGTTATTGTTATAATTACATTAACTTTAAATCTTGATAAAATAATTACTATCATCAGCTGGATTACACCTTATGCGTTTATTTTAATTATTGGATTGACTATTTATTCGCTATTTATAAGTGATACAAACATTGCAGAACTGGATCAAATTGCAAGCAGTCAACTTTCAGCTTCTCCAAATTGGATACTAAGCACTTTCCTCCATCCATCGTTTAATGTGTCTATCGCATTTGCTGTTTTAGCAATGATTGGAGCGACAGAGAAAGATAAAAAAGCTGCAAAACACGGTGCCATTATCGGAGGAGTTGCACTAGGCTTAATAGCTGTCATTATTAATATCGGTGTTTATGCTAACATTGATAAGTTACAAGGTTCAGAATTACCGATGTTGCAGCTTGCCTCCGATATCAACCCTATTATTGGGGTAATGATGGCAATTGCTCTATTCGGAATGATCTTTAGTACGAGCGTCCCGTGCTTTTATACATTTACAGCTCGTTTTGTAACGGCCGATACGAAAAAATTTAAAATTGCAGCCATTTTCTCAGGTATCTTTGGTTTTACTTTAAATTTTGTTGGCTTTACCGGACTGGTCAATACAGTATACCCAATGTTAGGATATATGGGTTTCCTGATTTTCATAGCTATGTTTGTTTATTTACTAAAATCAAAAGAGCCAAAACCTCATCTGGAACTGGAAGAAAATACGCAATAAATAGAAAAAAGCAACAGCTTCTTACAAACGAAGCTGTTGCTTTTATAATGCTTGATATACTTCTTAAATTATACGGTTGTAAAAGTGGTATAGATAACTCGAAGAACATACATTTTATGGTAAAGAAAGTCATTGGATTAGTACTACACTTTCTATATTTACAGTTTTTTTATATTTGATTCTACTTCAATACTAGAAACACAAAACAAATGTCTCTTTTGATTTCTTTTGTCAGAATATTTGTCTTTAGTGGAATACAACGTAACAAGCGTAATTAATTTTCTTTTCAAATAGATTGTTAGCACTATAATTCTGAGAAACTGACAATTTCTCAGGTAGATTTGAAAAGTTATTTCCATCATTATTCTTTAACTTTTTATATTATTTAATCTTTACTTTAAAATAATATAAGTTGTTTCAATTGATGTTTTCTTCTGGATGATTTGGCGTTTGCTTAAATTCTTCCAAAGCAATAGCAAAACGTGTCACAGTTTCCTTATCTCGCGAAGGAGTCAATACAGAAACAATGACAAATCCTAATGTGTTAACAACTAATCCCCACATTGCAGGATCTAACCCAAATGGACTCTCCAATCCTGGGACAAACGTTAATAGAACCATCAATATAGTTCCAGCTAATAACCCGGTAATCCCGCCTGCTGCATTACTTCTTTGCCAGAACAAAGCACCTACTGTAGGCACGATGAGTTGTGCTGTTCCTCCAAAAGCAATTAAACCAATCGCAACAAGTACTCCTGGTGCAAATAAAGCTAGGAAATAGGCAACAACAGAAAATAAAACAATAAAGTATCGCCCTACTTGAACAAGCTTTTCATTACCGGCATTTGGATTAGAGTACCGTTGATACAAATCTTTTGTCATAATTGCTGATACAGCATGTATTTGACTGTTGGCAGTAGACATAGCCGCTGCGGCACCGGCCGATAAAACCAATGCTCCTATAACAAAAGGGGCGTATTCTGTAATCATTAATGGCAAAATTTGATCTGCATTTTCTACTCCAGGCATCGTTAACACGCCTGTCCACCCTACAAGCACAGAACCTATATAACTGATTGCTACAAAAGTAATAAGAAAAGGCATTAAATTAAATAATTTTCCTTCTTTGACAGCGTACATTCTTAACCACAATTGAGGACCCATTAAAGCACCAATAGCAGTGATAAAACATAAAGAAATCCATGCTGCATAACCTGAATCACCTAAAGGGCCGGGAAGTGTTAAATGCTCCGGGCGTGTCGCAGATAATTTTTCAAACATCATTCGCGCTCCGCCGACCTCTCCTGCAATATAAAAACCAGCAAATAATAACCCAAAAAATAATAACGCGCCGTATATAATATCTGTCCAGGCAACAGCTCTCATTCCACCGACCCAAACATAAATAATAATAACAACGTAAAATAACAACGCTGATAACCAGAATGGGATGACATCACCAGAGGCAACCTGAATTAAATAAGCGCCACCAGTCAATTGAATTTGTAAATAAGGAACAGTGAATACCACGACAATAAACCCAACTAATATTCGCATTTTTTCACTATTGTAAAACTCTCCCAACAAGTCTGATGGAGTCACATAATTGAACTTCTTTCCTAAAAACCATACTCTTTTTCCTACCACAAAATACAAATAGCCAAAAAATATATTCCATGCGAAAGCTGTTAAATAAATAGGTCCGCTTGTATAAAAGGAAGCATTTGACCCCAGAAAAGCAAATGCGCTCCACCATGTAGCTGCAACCGTAAAGAAAACAGCAATTGAACCCATAGCTCTTCCTTGAATAAAATAATCATCGCTGGATCCTTCTGCTTTTGTTCCTGCGTAAAAACCAACTACCAATGGAATAAATAAAAAAAGAAGTATAATCACGACACCTATTGACATGGTTTAATCATCTCCTATTTTATGGATTGTTATTTCCCCAATTTCTTAAAAAAGCAACTAAAAACAATATGGTTGCTATTAGCCACCATAATAAAACCCAAAATAGTAAAAACGGTAAACCAAAAATCATGGATTCAATCTTATTCGCCATTAAAATGAATGGTCCTTCCAACATTAGCATAACTACAATGACTAAAATGATATAGATGTGCTTCTCTTTCATAAAAAACACCTACTTTTTTATATTTTATTCAGGAGAATCTAATATATTTATTACCGTTTGTAACATAACATTTGCTCCATTTTCACAATCTTCCCAATATGTTAGTTCATCTTCTGAATGACTCTTTCCATTCACACTGGGAACAAAAATCATTGCTGCAGGAAGATAGGTTGAAATGAATTGAGAGTCATGTCCTGCTCCACTGACCATTCGCTTGTTTGAAAAACCACACTTTTCAGCAGATGCTTCCACTTTATTCACAAGATCTTGATTAAACCAGACTGTGTTTCTATCCCATTGTTTGTGTAAGTTTATTTCGCAGCCATGATTATTTACTGCATCCGGTAACTGTAGGATTGTTTCTTCTACCTGCTGGATTACTTTTTCTTTTTCATGTCTTGCTTCAACTGTGAATACTACTTTATTCGGTATGACCGTATGAATGTTAGGGGTCACATCCATGCGCCCTATTGTATAAACTAATGTGCTGTCTAATTGATTCAGCTTTTTTCTTAATTCATTTATTACATCATTAGTGGCAAACAAAGCATCTTGTCGTAAATGCATCGGTGTAGTCCCCGCATGATTCGAATCACCAGTTACTTCCACTTCATAATTCACCATCCCCATGACACCTTCTACCACGCCAATTTGTACATTTTCTGTTTCCAAAACCGGTCCTTGTTCAATATGCAGCTCCAAAAAAGCTTTTGCTTGTTGTAAACGGTTTTCTTTTTTTCCAGCATAACCGCTTGCTTGCAATGCTTCGCCAAACGTCGTTCCATTCGGATCTTTCGATTGAGACATCGTTGTTTTATCAAACTTTCCTGAAATGATACCAGAAGCCATCATTGCTGGTTCGAAGCGAGCCCCCTCTTCGTTGGTGATATTTGCAATTACAATGGGCATCTGCGGCTTAATATCGTTATCTTTCATTGTTTGAACAACTTCCAATCCTGTTAACACTCCCAACACTCCGTCAAAACGGCCTCCTTTCTCTACTGAGTCTAAATGAGATCCTATTACTATAGGAGGCAGATCATTATCCGCTCCCGGAAGCTTCGCATACATATTACCAACATCATCATGGGTTACCGTCATATTTAACTTGTTGCAAACTTGTTCAAAGTGTTGGCGTACTTTTATATCTTCCTCAGAAAATGCTAAACGTGTGACGCCATTATTTTCTGTCCTGCCAAAATCCGCAAATCTTTCTATCATGTTTTCAAAGCGCCTCCGATTTATCTGCAATATTGCACACCTCATTTTTATGTAAATTTACGATAATACATGTTTCCTGTACATGAGACAAAAGCGATATAACCTGCATATCGCCTTTCATCGTTAAATGACATTTTAATCGTTGGATACCTATTCATTTTCAAAACATAGCGCGTGTGGTTTACCTGGTATAAATTGTCCGTCTCCTGCTTTCCCAACAAACTCTCCTTCTGAGACAACTTGTTTACCGCGAAGAAGAACATGCTCCACTTTTCCTTCTTGCTTAAACCCCTCAAATGTATTGTAGTCTACGCCATGATGACTATTTTCATTACTCACAACTGTCGTTGGCTCTGGATCATAAATCACAATATCAGCATCCATCCCAACTCCAATATGACCTTTGCAATAACCTAATCCCATATTTTTTGCTGGGGTTGTAGCAATCAAATCAACGAATTTTTGCTTAGAAAGCTTTCCCGTATTCACCCCATATGTCCAAATCAATCCAAATCTGTCTTCTACTCCTGGAGCACCGTTAGGTATATTTGTAAAATCATCTATTCCCATATGCTTTTGTTTCTTCCAGTCAAAGCCACAATGATCTGTACTAATTGTATTAAGCCAGTTTTCATTTACTGCCTCCCATAACGCTGTTTGATCATCTTTTGTGCGCAGCGCTGGCGACATAACATATTTAGCGCCTTCAAAATCTGGCGCAGCTAAATCATCTTTATCTAACATTAAATATTGAACACACGTTTCTCCGTAAACGGGTAAGCCATTATCTTTGGCTTCTCGAATCGCTTCCATTACTTTTTGTGCTGTCACATGAACAATGTAGACTGGAGCACCAACTAAAGCAGCAATATTTATCACTCGTTGCGTTGCTTCCAACTCTGCTCTTTCAGGTCTTGAAACAGCATGATAATATGGATCTGTTTTTCCTTCTTCCACCAACTGCTTTTGCAACAAATCAATTATATCCGCATTTTCACAATGGACCATAACTGTAACGCCTGCTTCTTTAGCTTTTTTTAAAGCTTTATACAAAGCTTCGTCATCGCTGTGAATAGGCATACCTTTATAAGCCATAAACAACTTCACGGTTGATATTCCTCGTTCTGGTAGCTTTGAAATTTCTTCAAACGTACTGTCAATCGGATCACATACAACTGCATGATAGGAGTAATCCGCCATCGCAACTGGTGCAACATTCTTTTGGTCATTTTCAAATATAGAATCTGTCATGCTTTTTCCTTGTTCTTGATTCACGAATTCAACTACGGTCGTCGTACCTCCTGCTACAGCAGCATGAGAAGTTTCAAACCCCCTTACTTTTTCTCCTTTAAATTCAAATGAGTAGTGAACATGCTGATCTACTCCCCCAGGCATCACATATTTTTCATCTGCATCGATTACTTGATCAGCACTGATTTGTAAATTCTTGCCGATTGTCTCAATTTTTTCATCTTGAATGAAAATATCCCCGATAAATTCATCAACAGCTGTTAGAATAGTACCGTTTTTTATTAATTTATTCATTGATAAATTCTCCTTTTAGCATTATAAAAAATCAAATTTATTTGTTCGTCTTATTACAGCTTGATATTACATATTTTGGAACACTTCTATTACCATACGAGCAACAAAAGCACCTCGAGGTATAACATCATCTACGTTCATATATTCTTTACCCGGTTGATGAAGATAATTCCCGCTCATTCCCATACCGTCTAAAGTAGGGCAGCCTGCGGACGAAGTAAAATTACCGTCTGTTCCAGCTCTGCCAATATATCCTTCCATTTCCATATCAAATTTTCTTCCCATCTCCTGGGCTATTTCAAATAATTTCTTATTACCAGGCTGATCCGGTTCAAACGAAGGCTTTTCAATTCCTCCTTGAGTGGTTATGTTTATATGTGGATTGAAAGGTGTTAACTTTTGAAATTGAGCGTCAAATTTTTCAGCTAATTCATCATTGAAAAAACGGGCATCTATTGTAAGTTCCCCTTCACCCGGTACAGTTGGCCATCCAGCATTTCCGCTTGTCAAACATGTACAAGCAATGGTTATCCCTTTTTCTAAATCAGTAAGACTTTCTAAATATTGGACTTGCTGAGCCAATTCTTTTAAAGCACTTTCAGCTTTTTCAGGATGTTGTCCTGAATGGGCTGATTGTCCTTCTGCTATAAAGGTATAATTTCCTCGGGAAAACCGTCCAATGGTAAGACCACCTGTGCAATCTCCCATGGTAGGTTCCATTACAAATGCTGCCTTACTTTTTTTTGCTTCTTTCTTAAATAATTCGTGTGACGTCGGACTTCCCGCTTCTTCGTCAGCAGATAATAAGAAAACAATTTTCTTATTATCTGGCAATAGTTCAAGATCTTGTAAGGCTTTTACTACAAAGTAAACTTGTATATTTCCGCCTTTCATATCAAGTACTCCGGGGCCCCAAATTTTATTTTCATCAGATTTCCATAAGCTACCAAAAGAACCTTTCTCATACACAGTGTCATAGTGTCCTACAAATAATAATTGTTCTTC
>DATGTM010000095.1:0-3152 GCA_035301845.1 Pseudogracilibacillus sp.
GCACAAACAGCGGAGAAAGCAGGAGCTGATTTTATCGGCTTTGTCTTCGCCCCCAGCAGCCGGGAAATCACAGCTGAAAACGCTCGAAAAATCGCTCAAACGACAAGCTCCACATTAAAAAAAGTTGGGGTCTTTGTAAACGAAAGCGCGGAAGATATAGAGACGATCATTCAGAAAGTCGGGTTGGATTACGTTCAATTGCATGGAGATGAACATCCAGAGATAGCACAAGCACTTGATGTGCCCGTTATAAAAGCTTTTTCCATTCATCAAGTCAACGCAGAAGCCATACAGTCGTATCCATGTACGTATTACTTAATTGATAGCCCGGGAGAAACATACCGCGGTGGTTCTGGAAAAACCTTCGACTGGACTGCGCTCGAACAAGTAGGAATCGATAAACGAAAATGCATCCTTGCTGGTGGATTAAACGAAACAAATATCCAAGAAGCGATTCATATTGCCGAACCAATGGGTGTAGATGTTTCCAGCGGTGTGGAAACAGATGGAAAAAAAGATTTACGAAAAATCCAGCAATTTATTACAGTGGCAAAACAGGCTACAAATGAAATAAATCAAATAAAAAGTGAGGTTGAAAACGATTGACAACATACACCATGCCAACAGTAGAAGGCCGTTATGGTAAATTCGGCGGACGTTTTGTTCCTGAATTACTTATGCCGGCATTACTGGAATTAGAAAAAGCATATACAGAAGCAACCCAAGATGAGCGATTCACCAAAGAATTGGACTATTATCTACAACAATACGTCGGCCGACAAACACCCTTATATGAAGCAGAGAATTTATCTGAACAATTGGGGGGGGCCCGGATTTTCTTGAAAAGGGAAGATTTAAACCATACCGGCGCTCATAAAATCAATAATGCCATCGGGCAAGCGCTATTAGCCAAGCGAATGGGGAAGAAAAAAATTGTTGCAGAAACCGGAGCTGGGCAGCACGGTGTTGCAACGGCTACTGTCTGTGCCTTGCTTGATTTAGAATGCATCGTTTTCATGGGGGAAGTAGATATAAAAAGACAGGAACTTAATGTCTTTCGTATGGAGTTACTTGGTGCGAAAGTAGAAAGCGTCTCTCAAGGCAGCGGTACGCTGAAAGATGCTGTAAACGAGGCATTACGCTATTGGGTTAGTCATGTAGAAGATACGCATTATATACTGGGCTCCGTCGTTGGCCCGCACCCTTTTCCCCAAATCGTTCGTGATTTCCAATCTGTCATCGGCAATGAAACAAAAGCACAAATGCAATCACAAACGAAAACATTACCAGATCATGTGATTGCAGCTATCGGCGGCGGCAGTAACGCAATGGGAATGTTTTATCCGTTTATTGAAGAAGAAAACGTAAAATTATATGGTATAGAAGCTGCTGGAAGCGGCCTCGAAACAGAAAAACATGCTGCTACGTTATCACGTGGAAACACTGGCATTTTGCATGGTACGATGACGAACTTATTACAATCTTCCTCCGGACAAATTCAAGATGCTTTTTCTATTTCCGCTGGACTAGATTACCCAGGAGTTGGTCCAGAACATAGTCATTTAGCCGATACCGGACGGGTCACTTACGATGCAATTACTGACGAGGAAGCGCTCGAAGCATTCAAGCTCTTATCTAAAACGGAAGGAATTATTCCCGCTTTGGAAAGTGCTCATGCAATCGCCTACGCTGCTAAATTAGCTAAAGATACGTCAGCGGAAGAATCCATTGTCATATGTTTATCCGGACGCGGTGATAAAGATGTCGCGGCAGTCAAAGAACAATTGGAGGGAAATCAAAATGGGTAAAACAAAAATTAATGAACGGTTTTCCGCTATGCAAGATGCGAAGAAAAATTTATTCGTTCCTTATATTGTCGCGGGCGATGGTGGTCTGGACTGTTTACACGAGAGGATTGAACTATTAAATGAAGCCGGAGCTGCCGCCATTGAATTAGGAATTCCTTTTTCAGACCCTGTTGCAGATGGACCTACCATTCAAGAAGCGAGTATCCGCGCGTTAGAATTAGAAACGACCTTAGATAAGGTATTAGACACTTTAGAATCGACAAGTACATCCAGAGAAATACCGATTATTTTGATGACGTATATTAATCCGATTTTCGCTTTAGGTGTAGAGTATTTTGCAGAGAAATGCCAGCGTGTCGGTGTTGACGGTGTAATTATCCCGGATATTCCTATGGAGGAAGAAGCACTTGTTCAGGCCAGTTTCCAAGAACACGATATTGCCTTTATTCGATTAGCTGCTTTAACGAGCACGCCGGAAAGACTCGAAAAAATCGCAAAAAGTTCTGAAGGCTTTCTGTACGCCGTATCTGTTGCCGGAACAACCGGAGCACGCGCAGCGCATCAAGACCGGGTTTATGATTATTTACAGCAGTTAAAAAAAGCGAGTGGTGTGCCTGTTTTAGCTGGATTTGGCGTTTCTTCTCCAGAACAAGCGCATCAATTAAGTAATCATTGTGATGGCGTCATCGTCGGCAGCAAAATTGTCGATTTATTATATCAAGGGAAAAATGAAGACGTTCAAAAGCTCATTCAAGAGAGCGTACAAACATCAGTCACAAAATAAAAAAGTGGAGGAAACGGTATACAAGCCATCCTCCACTTTTTGTATGTGTTGTAATTCCTTTAGTCTGCCAAATCTCCCCAAACTTCTTTTGCAATATCTAACACGAGTTGCAGCTTATTCCATTGATCTGCTTCTGTAAGCAAATTTCCTTCTTCCGTCGAAGCAAAGCCACATTGGGGACTAATACAAAGCTGTTCTTTTGGTACAACTTGAGTCGCTTCCTCAATTCGCTGCTTTATTTCTGTTTTATCTTCTAATTCCGCCGTTTTCGTCGTGATTAAACCAAGTACGACTTTTTGATTTTTGATAAAACGCAGTGGTGTAAAATCACCCGCACGATCACTATCGAACTCTAAGAAAAAACCATCCACGTTCACCCTCGAAAACAAATCTTTGGCGATTAGTTCATAATCTCCTTCGTACAACCAGGACGATTTAAAATTACCTCGGCAAATATGTATCGTAATCGTCATATCTTCAGGCTTATCTTCCAAAGCTTTCACTGTTGTATCAGCAAAAACTTGCGTCACTTTCTGAGCATCATACCCATTCTCCTCAAT
>DATGTM010000096.1:0-7270 GCA_035301845.1 Pseudogracilibacillus sp.
GCTGGGTAGCTACGTGTGGCAAGGATAAGTGCTGAAAGCATCTAAGCACGAAACCCGCCTCAAGATGAGACTTCCCATCAATTTAATTGAGTAAGATCCCTTACGAGACGATAAGGTTGATAGGTTCGAGGTAGAAGCGTAGTGATACGTGAAGCTGACGAATACTAATAGATCGAGGACTTAACTAATTTTTAGATGTTAGATTTTGATTGTTCTTATTTGGTTTTTGAGGTACAAAAAATATTTTTAACATATTACTTGCATTTATATAAAAAAGTGCATATAATATATCTTGTCCTCAAAATTAATACATATTATTTTGAATTAATTGAGCGACAAAAAACTTTATATGATGTCTGGTAGTTATAGCGAAGAGGTCACACCTGTTCCCATCTCGAACACAGTAGTTAAGCTCTTCAGCGCCGATGGTAGTCGAGACTTTGTCTCCGCAAGAGTAGGACGCCGCCAGGCTTTCTTTATTTTATAGTATATTGATAAAATTGATATAATATCGCGGGGTGGAGCAGTCTGGCAGCTCGTTGGGCTCATAACCCAGAGGTCGTAGGTTCGAATCCTACCCCCGCAACCAATGTTTTTAATATGAATCCTTTAGAACAACTAAATTTTTAAAAGAATATTAAAAAATATAAATATTTATAAGAGGTCCGGTAGTTCAGTTGGTTAGAATGCCAGCCTGTCACGCTGGAGGTCGCGGGTTCGAGTCCCGTCCGGATCGCCATTACTATTCTAGTTAATACATGTACATTGTGCATGTGTTTTTTTGTGTTATTAAACTTTAAGGAATCAACAGAAGATGAGAATTGCATATATGTTGATTGATCACGCTCCATATAACAGATGAGGTTTAAAATTGAATTAATCAAGGATTAATGAGAAAATATAAATTAGATAAAAACGTATCGAACGGTAAATTACGACTACAAAACGAAGTTTAAACGATAAAGTATGTTAAAATGCTAACTTTTAAAATCGAAAAAAAAGCATCGCCAAATAGATGCTTTTATATAAAGCAGGTGACAAAGTGAAATCTTATCATTATTCAACGAATGATGCGGAAGAAACAATGCAAATAGCTGAAGAATTAGCAACATGTGTCACGCCTGGGAGTGTTATTACATTAGAAGGCGACTTGGGTGCTGGTAAAACAACATTTACAAAAGGATTTGCCAAAGGGCTGGGAATTAAACGAGCAGTTTCCAGTCCGACTTTTACAATTATTAAGGAATATCTTGGGAATTTGCCATTATATCATATGGATGCTTATCGGCTGGAATATTCAGAAGAGGATATTGGTTTTGAAGAGTATTTTGAGGCAGAAGGTGTATCGATCATCGAATGGGCTTCCTTTATTTCTGATTTTCTGCCTGAAGAAAGGCTGGAAATTACTATCAAAAAAGTTTCAGAAACAGAGCGTGTTTTACAGATTACTGCTAAAGGAACAAGCTATGAGGATATTCTTGAACAACTAGCAGGAGTTAAAGGGGAGTAAAGCAATGAATATGCTAGCTATCGATACGTCCAGTCAAATACTCGGAGTAGCTTTAATGAAAAACAATCAAATTGCTGCAGAACTGACAACTTATCTAAAAAAAGATCACTCCAGTCGGTTAATGCCTGCGATTAATCAATTAATGCAACAAATCGATATGAAGCCTGAAGATATACATAAGATAGCAGTTGCATATGGGCCAGGGTCTTATACAGGAACAAGAATTGGTGTTACCACAGCTAAGACGCTTGCATGGGCATTAGATATTCCTGTCGTACCTATATCCAGTTTGAAAATACTGGGGTATAATGCAGTACCATATGATGGCTATATTTCTCCATTTTTAGATGCAAGACGTGGAGCAGTTTTCACTGGTTTATATCGTTTTTCTAAAGGGAAATTAAATGTGATTCAGCCGGACCGTTACCTACTGATGGAAGAGTGGCTCAGAGAATTGAATGAGCTAAATCAACCAGTATTCTTTTTAAGCCCTGATTTTGAGAAGCACGAAACTCTTATTTATGAGAGTGGTATTGAAACGATTCATGCACCAAATTCGAGTCATTTATTACGTCCTTCTAACCTTTTAATGCTTTCAGAAACAGAACCTACTGTTCCTGCGCATGAAGTAGTACCTAATTATTTACGAGTTACTGAAGCAGAAGCAAATTGGAAAAAGCGTCAAAAAGCAGGAAAGAATCATGGTTGAATTATCTATACGTGAAATGACGATTGATGACGTAGAAGAAGTGCATGATTTGGATGGGAAATGTTTTAGCAGCCCTTGGACCAAACATATTTATTACCGTGAAGTGAAAGATAATCACTTTGCCCATTATTTTGTAATTGAAAAAGACGCAGTTATTATTGGCTATGTTGGTTTATGGATTGTTGCTGATGATGCGCAAATAACAAATATAGCTGTATTACCGCAATACAGAGGACATGGTATAGGAAAACATGCTTTTGGATTTGCGATGCAATATGCTATACAGCAAGGAGCAGCACAGCTATCATTAGAAGTGCGCATTACAAATCACATCGCTCAAAAAATGTATGAAAGCTTTGGTTTAAAAAAAGGAGGCGTCCGGAAAGAATATTATCCTGATAATAAAGAAGACGCTTATGTAATGTGGGTGAATTTAGTATGAATGAACAAATCATTTTAGGTATTGAAACAAGTTGCGACGAAACAGCTGCAGCAATTGTTAAAAATGGAAAAGAAATCATTGCAAATGTCGTCGCTTCACAAATTGAGTCTCATAAACGATTTGGCGGTGTCGTTCCTGAAGTGGCTTCGCGCCATCACGTAGAAAATATTACAATAGTGGTTGAAGAAGCAATGCAGCAAGCCTCTATGAGTTGGAAAGATATTGACGCGATTGCGGTTACCGAAGGGCCTGGCCTAGTTGGTGCATTATTAGTAGGGGTTAATGCAGCGAAAGCAATAGCATTTGCCCATCAGAAACCTTTAATTGGGGTCCATCATATAGCAGGTCATATTTACGCAAATCGTTTAGAAAAAGAGTTTGAATTTCCCCTCTTAGCACTGATTGTTTCAGGAGGACATACTGAACTGGTTCTCATGAAAGCGCATGGACAGTATGAACGAATTGGAGAAACGTTAGATGATGCGGCAGGCGAAGCTTATGATAAAGTAGCACGTATCTTAGAATTGCCATATCCAGGAGGGCCGCAAATTGATCATTTAGCAAAAGAAACGGTACCGGGGATTGATTTCCCAAGAGCGTGGCTGGGAGCAGAATCTTTTGATTTTAGTTTTAGTGGTTTAAAATCTTCTGTCATCAACTATGTGCATAATCAAGAGCAACGTGGCGAGGTTGTGGATAAGTCGAATATAGCAGCTAGTTTTCAAGCAAGTGTAGTTGACGTACTTGTGGAAAAGACGTACCAAGCTGCCAAGAAATATGGGGTGAAGCAAGTGATTGTCGCGGGCGGAGTTGCAGCTAATCAGGCTTTACGTCAACAGATACAACAACGTTTCGCTCCATCTAATATACCGGTTCAAATACCGCCACTCAAGCTTTGTACGGATAATGCATCGATGATTGCAGCAGCAGGAAGTATTCAATATGAGCAACAACAGTTTGCGGATTGGGCATTAAATGGAAATCCCTCCAAGTTATTAACATCTGTCCACAGTGATTTATCCACATAACTGTGCACAAGTTGTGCAAAACCAGTGGAAACAGGCATGAACCTGTGGGTAAATATGTGAACCTGTTCCGATGATAACTTGTTGAATTCTTTCTGTAAAAAGCTTAAAATAAATGGGATGAATCATTTGAAATCTAGGAAATTGGAGATCTATCCGATGTCAAAAAAACAATCACATTATATACAAATGGATTTAATCGTAATATTAGTCGCATTTATTGCGATTAGTATTTTAGCAATCTATAATGCGCAACAATTAGGACAATATGATAGTAATTTTGCGCTCACGCAGGCGGTCTATTATGCAGTTGGTATTATGATTTTAATCGGGATGCAAGTAATCGATACCGAAATCATTTATAAGTCCAGTTTATATATCTACTTATTTGGCGTGCTTATTGTTTTTCTATTAACCATAAGTCCGACTTCTTTAGCTCGACCTGTCAATAATGCAAAAAGCTGGTTTAATGGGGATGCTATTCCCTTTGTAACGATTCAGCCTTCAGAGTTTACTAAAATAGGTCTGATTGTTTTTCTTGCAGCACTCGTTGTAAAACATAAAGAAAAATATGCAGTGGCTTCAGCTAAATCCGATTTATGGTTAATAGGTAAAATTATTATTTTTACAGTGATTCCAGTGTTATTTATTATCGAACAACCTGATTTGGGTACTTCTCTCGTATTCTTTTTCATTGCGGGGATGATTATCATTTTATCAGGAATAGATTGGAAAATTTTAACCTTGTTAGTAGGGGGAGGCGCCGCTGCTGTAGCAGGTGCTATCCTTGCAGTTGTCAATTTTCCGGAATTTGCAACGAAATTCCTGGGGATTAAACCATACCAAATTAAAAGAATCACAACTTGGTTTGATCCGACCCAGCAAGTAGGTGATGATCGCTATCAAATTGATAAATCAATGACTACTATAGGATCTGGGCAATTGACTGGGAAAGGGATGAGTGCAGCTGAAGTTTCCTTACCGGAGGCACATACAGACTTTATCTTTTCTATTATTGGGGAAAGCTTTGGATTTTTAGGTGCAGCGATTGTCATTTTCGTGTTCTTCTTACTACTCTATCGTCTCGTTATTTTAGGTATGAAGAGTATGGAGACGAATCCTTTTGGCGCTTATATTTGTTTTGGTTTTATGGCGCTTATTTTAATTCATACCTTTCAAAATATCGGTATGACGATTGGTATCATGCCGATTACAGGGATCCCTCTGTTATTTGTCAGTTACGGAGGAAGTACGATTCTTTCAACGATGATTGGATTAGCTCTAGTCTATCGAGTAGCTGTTGAAGAATCCAAACAACAGGAGTTTATATTCTAAATAAAAAAGCTTGTGCAACGGATAAAATCATCTGTGCACAAGCTTTTTTTGTGATTTGAACTATATACTATCCCCAGTGTGTACTTCGTAGGACTGGTTTACTGTCTGTGCGACTTACATTTGTAATTCCGTCCACACTTCCATTAAACTATCGACTTTTGCTCGTTTTTCTTCTACTTGGTTAGCTAAGTCAAGGAGTCGCTGATGTTGTTGTACTATGTCAGGATTAGCCATTTCCGTTTCTAAGTCGGCGATTGCTTCTTCTAGCTCTTCGATGTCTTGTTCTATTTTATCGACTTCCCGCTTTCGCTTTCTTTCTTCCCGTTGTAATTGCTTTTGTTGTTGGAAAGAGAGGTTTCCTTGATTGGTTGGTGTTTCCTTAACTTCCGGCTCTGCTTCCAATTTTTTAATTTTTTCTTCCTCTGTTTTCTTTTCGATATAATAATCATAATCGCCTAAATAGCTAGTAATGCCTTCGGTTGTCATTTCAAAAATATGATCCGCGATTTTATTAATAAAATACCGGTCATGGGAAACGAATAAAATCGTTCCTTTGAAACGGGATAAAGCTGCTTCTAATACTTCTTTACTGTCTAAATCCAAGTGGTTTGTCGGTTCGTCCAATATAAGAAAATTCGCTTCTTGGAGCATTAGTTTCGCAAGTGCCGTACGGGCTTTTTCTCCTCCGCTTAGTGTGTCAATCGTTTTTAGCACTTCTTCGCCGGTAAACAAAAAGTTTCCTAATGTCGTGCGAATCTTCTGCTCGTTTTTATCTGGAAAAGTAGACCATACTTCTTCTAAGATAGTGTTTTTAGGATTCAGTTTTTCTTGTTCTTGCGCGTAATAACCAATTTCTACATTTGCTCCCAGTTTAATAGAAGCCGTTTCATTTAAGATCGACCGAAGTAGCGTCGTCTTTCCTACGCCATTTTCACCGATAAGAGCAATCCGCTGTCCTCGATATACCATCGCATTTAGATTGGTAAATAAAGGAGTGGTTTCTCCTTCATGGGTGTAACTGAAATCTTCAATGTGCAATACATCGTTCCCGCTTGCTTTCGCGATGTTAAATGAAAAGGAAGCACTTTTTGCGTTTCCTAATGGACGGTCTAATTTAACCATCTTTTCCAGCTTTTTTCGCGTACTTTGTGCTCGTTTGGTTGTCGAGGCTCTGGCAATATTTCGCGCAATAAATTCTTCCATTTCTTTTATTTCTTTTTGTTGCTTTTCGTATAATTTCAAGTCCTGTTCGTAATGTGCAGCTTTTTGTTCTAAATAATTGGAATAAGTACCGTGATACTTGTTCGCACGCTGATGGGCAATTTCATATACTGTATCTACAATTTTATCTAAAAAATATCGATCGTGCGAAACGATAATGAGCGCCCCAGGATAACTCTGTAAATAATTTTCCAGCCAAGTTAATGTCGGAATATCCAGATGGTTTGTCGGCTCGTCCAGCACTAATACATCCGGTTTTTGGAGTAATAATTTACCTAGTGCGAGTCTCGTCTTTTGTCCTCCGCTTAAGTTGCGAATCGGTAACGTAAAGTCTTCATAGGGAAATCCTAACCCATTAAGTACTCCCTTCACATCACTTTGGTAGCGATAACCACCCTTTTCCTGGAATGCCTCTTGTCGCTTTCCGTATTCTACCATTAAACGCTCGTCATGAGCTCCGGTGAGACTTATTTCTTCAATTTGTTCCGCCATCTTTTTTAAAATCTCTTCTTCTTCTATCACATCAGAGAAAACCGTTAACATTTCATCCCAAATCGTTAAGTCGGATTCTAAAGCGTTATGTTGTGCTAAATATCCAATTTGCAATGATTTAGACATCGAAATGTCACCACTGTCATAATCTTCCTTACCAATCATCATTTTTAATAAAGTGGATTTTCCGGTTCCGTTTCTCCCGACAAGCGCGATTCGGTCTTGTTTTTTCACTTCTAATTGTACATCTTGCAGTAACGGAATTCCTGCAAAACTTTTCGATATATTTTGTACTTGCATCACTATCATTCTGCTCACCTCTGTCTTCTTTGATTGTACCTTACTTTTGTAATAAATCGCAATAGAACCCTTATGTCTTCCTTGCCTCCTCGTACATTATTATTAACTAGTTTTTTAAACTAGTTTCTTAAATCGTTGTACCTTTTTCAGGTATAATGTATTTAATCAGATAGAGGTTGTCGATTGCCTCCTTGAAGCTTTGTCTTCGTTAAAAAGACTGGCACCTCTTTCTTTAT
>DATGTM010000097.1:0-2339 GCA_035301845.1 Pseudogracilibacillus sp.
GAGGTTTAGGAGCCTTTAAAGGAATGATGTTAGGAAGCGTCAGTAACCGCGTCACACAACAATCCGACATCCACGTCATGGTCATCAAATAAAAAATGACTGTTTTAAAGCAATGCAGAGATTAGGAATGATTTAACTGAAATTGTTTTTCTTAAATAGTCAACTTAGCCATTATAAGACGATGCCAAAAAAGCCATATACTTTTTATTCAAAAAGTAGGGCTTTTTTTTATGGTGTATTGCATAAAATACAGAATGTAGATTCAGCTTCTTTTTTAAATTAGTATCCATTAATATAATAATCATCACAAATATACGTAGCAACACATCTCCATATTTCAAACTAGTACATTGCGTACCTACGTTTGAGGTGATGCTAGGCAGTTGACACATGCATCGCAAACGCTCGCGCGGTGCGGCTAGATCGCCAGCATGTGTACAGCAGCCGCTCGGAGGTGCAGTTGGCTAACTGCTAGGTGTCATTCAAACTCGCAGTGGTGCAGCTGATTAGTCGTCATGTGTAATTCGAAGGCTTAGTCGTGACAATTCTTCTCGTCTTGGTGCGATTGAATCTCAGTGTGGTGAGATTAGCTTGCATTTTGGTTCGGATAGCTTGGCCTTTGGTTCGAATAGCTTTCCTTCTGGTGCGGCTAACTCGCGAGCAGGTGTAATTCAAACGCTAGGAAGTGCGGCTAATCTGCCAAGGGTTTAATTCATCGTCAAATGGGTGCTGCTAAACACTTTAATAGTGTAATTCCATTCCAATAAAAAATGGTACAGCTTTCCTGTTCTTTATCGGATTAAGATTTTGCCCCTCTTTGTTTATTCTCAACCAATGTCTGCTTCTACGCTTACTTCTACGTTCCCTTTAATTGCGCGAGATATCATGCAGTTCGCTTCAGCTCTTTCGACGAGGCGCTGCAACAATTTATGCTGTTTATTATCTGCTTCTTGCTTTAATCTTACTTTAGGACGGTGGATTATTTGTTTATAGGTGAATACACCATTTGAAACGTCTACGATGCCTTCCGAATCAAGAGCCATTTCTTCTAAAGGCAACTCTGCTCGTTCGATCATTGCAGCGAGTGTAATGACATAACAAGTTGACGCCGCTCCAAGCAACATCTCATCAGGATTCGTCCCAATACCAGGCCCGTCCATTTCGGGAGGGATGGAGATCTTTGTTTGTAAATTTCCTGCCTCGATATGTCCACTGCTGTTTCTTCCTCCAGGCCATTCTGCAGATAAATAAAAATGTTGATACGTCATGGAATCGCTCCTTTTTACCGGAATATTTATGTTACTCTTTCTCTTCATTATACAATCCCTACCGCATCCAGTATACGTTAAATTTTATCGATTTCTCCACCATTAAAAAAGCTCCTTGAACAGTACGCTCAAGAAGCTTTTTCTTCATTAGATTTTAATCAACTCTATCCATACCTTCGTTCAATAAACAGAATTTCTGATGATGAAAGAATGCATTGTCACACCATTCATGACGATACATGGCCGAATATACGTTTCGTTCCCAACCATAAGATCACCTATAAAAATTCATCGCTCCGCTGAAAAAATGACTGCTAACCCCAAAACGATTTCTTCATTGAAACGAACACGTTATAATCATATGTTAAATATACAAACTGGACCTGTTGCAGGTAAAAGGCAATTCTTTTCTACGCTTTTGTCCGATATTCCAGATTATGCTTTTTCAATGTATCATCTGTTCCAAACAAGAAATGTTTTTCCATATTTGGTGAATAAATAGAGTTCGGAGTTTCTTTTCCAACCGCTTCTGCGACAGAACGAATCATCGCCGGAGAAGCTCCACAGCATAAACCTATATAATTAACACCTATGTCATGCGCTTTTTTCGCCCATTCGGCTAACTCATACCGATTGTGGTATAAAGGGTCGAGGGCTGTTGGGAAAGTCGTTTCTGTCGGCAAGTGGCAGCTACAACCGCCATCCGGTAAATTGAAGAACGTTGGATTCTCCTCAGTCGTACGATACGGAATCGGTAAACCACCTACATAGCCGTCCACTTCGGCGCGGATTTTTTCTAAATAAGAATGCATTGTATCCGGACCGCGGAAGCAATTCATGCCGACAACTAACGCGCCGTTTTCTGACAATTTTCTACTTGCTTCTTCTACTTCATAACCGTCCCGTAAAATATTTTCTCCCATTAGACCAAATGTGATCACGGCAGGAAGACCTTGTTTTTGAATTTCTTCTAAAGCAATCAGCGCTTCCTCATAGTAATAGAAGGTTTCCCCATTGATAAAATCAACGCCTTCTTCTTTGCACCATTTAACCATCTCTGCAAACATAGTA
>DATGTM010000098.1:0-36409 GCA_035301845.1 Pseudogracilibacillus sp.
AAAAATATCATACACGATTCTTCAAAGAAGTCTAGTTTTTCACTTGTTTTGTGATAATTTTTTCATTTTTAAAAGAAGCGAAAACATATTTTACAATCACTTCTCTCCTTGTACCCAATCATACAAAATTCGTCGCTTAACCTGAACGGAACCTCTCGACTTGTATTAACCCTTTATAACATTTCTTTACGACAAACAAAAGGAGCCCCCTTTAAAGGCTCCTCTTTAGCTTTACACTTTCAATTGCAGAGATTGAAATAATAATTCTATTTGCATATCGATATAATCATCCAACGTGAAATTCCGATATAACACCCAGCGTCTAAACCCCCACATATGGCCTTGCACAAAGATATTATTGGCGAGTAATTCTATTTTTCTGTCGTCTACAGGCTGTGGCAAACAGGCTTGAACCGCTTGTTTAAAAAGAAGCACCTTCTCTCTTTCTTGCTCTAAGACGGTATCTTTTACATTCGTTTCCAACGATTTAACCTCTTGGTATAAAATGGTTACCTCATCCTGCATATCATCCATCAACCGGTAGTATTGGTCCACAATCTTTTTTAATGTATCAATGGACGGCTCTTCTTCGTCAATAATCTCTAGCAAGCGATCATGGACGTGCTCATTAATTGCTTCGTATACTAAATAAAGCACATCTTCCTTTGCTCGGATATATTCATATAATGTCCCAATACTAAAGCCGGATTGTTTCGCAATTTCTCTCGTTGTTGTTCGATGAAATCCTTTTTGCTTAAATAAAACCATCGCCCCTGCAACAATTTGATTTCTTCTTCTTTTAATTAGTGCTTCGTCTTTCACAGAAGATACAATGGAATGTAGATTCAACGTAACGTCACCTCTTCGCTTTATTTAGTAACGGAACGTCCAATTACCAAACGTTGTATTTCATTCGTACCTTCATATATTTGCGTAATTTTTGCATCTCGCATGTAACGCTCTACCGGATAATCTTTTGTAAATCCATATCCCCCAAAAACTTGGACAGCTTCTACCGTTTGGCGCATAGCGGTATCTCCCGCAAACAGTTTGGCCATAGCAGAAGCGTTACTATAAGGTAAGTCATTACTTTCCAACCATGCAGCTTGATAGGTTAACAAACGTGAAGCTTCGATTTCCGTTGCCATGTCTGCCAGCTTAAATGACACCCCCTGGTTATGTACAATCGGCTTGCCGAATTGTTCGCGTTCTTTCGCATAATCGCTCGCTGCATCTAACGCACCTTGAGCAATTCCTACTGCTTGAGCCGCAATGCCACTGCGTCCTCCATCTAAGGTTGTCATCGCAATTTTAAACCCATCGCCTTCTTCTCCTAAACGATTCGCTTCAGGAATGCGGCAATTTTCAAAAATTAATTCTGTTGTTGGAGAAGAACGAATCCCCAGCTTTTCTTCCTTTTTACCGAACGTAAATCCTGCCGTCCCTTTTTCTACAATAAACGCCGTAATTCCTTTGTGTTTTTCCTCCGGAGCCGTTGCAGCGAAGACGACATAAATATCCGCAACACCTCCATTGGTAATCCAAACTTTATTTCCATTCAGCACATAGTCAGATCCGTCTTTTTTTGCTTGCATTTTCATGGATGCAACATCACTGCCAGCTCCTGGCTCAGATAATGCGTATGCTCCAAGAGCAGACCCTTCTGCCAGCCGTTTTAAAAAGTTCTGCTTCTGGCTCTCATCCCCATATTTATAGATTGGCCAGCTCGCTAAAGATACATGAGCGGATAACGTTACTCCCGTTGACGCACAAACACGTGACAACTCCTCTACTGCAATTGCATAACTTAAAAAATCAGAACCAATCCCGCCATATTCTTCGCTCCAAGGAATACCTGTTAAACCCAGTTCTCCCATCTGGTCAAAAATAGATCGATCAAATCGTTCTTCCTCATCGCGCTCCTTCGCCGTAGGTTCTACTTCTTTTAAAGAAAAGTCACGTACCATTTTTTGCAACATTTTCTGTTCATCATTTAATTGAAAATCCACTTCGTTCCTCTCCTTTTCTCCAGCTAAATATGTTTAACTTTGTGCTAGTTGTTTACTTATCACTACTTTTTGTATTTCACTTGTTCCCTCATAAATTTCCGTTACTTTTGCGTCTCTAAAATACCGTTCAAGCGGAAAGCCTTTGCGAGCCGCCTCATATCCGACCGTTTGTATCGCATCGATTGTTATTTCTCTTGCCGTTCTCGTTGCTAATAACTTGGCAGTAGAAACTTCCCGGATACATTTCTTCTCTTTTTCCATGAGGCTAGCCGCACGGTACACCATTAACTTTGCAGCTTCTACTTTTGTTGCCATATCTGCTAACGTAAATAATAGATGTTGTTCTTGCTCAGGCAAATGTCGTGCCCATTCTCGTGTATACTCATAAGCCGCTTCCGCAATCCCCAGTGCCTGCGCCGCTATTCCAATCCTGCCGCCATTTAAGTTCGCCATCGCAATATGAAAGCCTTGGCCTTCCTCTCCTAATCGTTGGCTGATGGGAATTTTGCAATGGTCAAAATGAAGCGTTACAGTGCTCGTACCATGCAGCCCCATTTTCTCTTCTGATGTACCAACGGAAAAACCTGGTGTGTTTTTTTCGACTATAAACGCACTAATTCCTTTTGCTCCTTTTTCGTTACCTGTTCGAGCAAATGTAATAAAACTATCTGCTTCGTTTCCATTTGTAATAAAAATTTTGCTGCCATTTAATATGTAAACATCATCTTGTCTTGTTGCTTTTAACTTAAGCTTTGCCGCGTCAGACCCAGCGCTTGGTTCTGTTAGAGCAAACGCTCCCAAATAGTCCCCTGATGCCAACTTAGGAAGATAATATTTCTTTTGTTCTTCTGTACCAAATTGTAAAATCGGATTTGTTGCCACAGAAGTGTGTACAGATAAAATAACACCCACAGACGCACTCACTTTCGACAATTCATGAATCGTCATAATATAAGATATATAATCTTTTCCTAAGCCGCCATACTCAGCCGGAATAGGGATGCCTAATAGTCCTTGCTCTGCCATCGTTTGAATAGAATTTTTCGGAAATATATCTGCATTCATGCTATTTAATTCTTTCGTTACATTGTCCTGAGCAACCTGCCGCACTTGTCTCTGAAACGTTTCTTGTTCCGTTGAGAAAAGGAAGTCCACTGGCTACACGCTCCTGTCATCTAGATGTTTGATTAATTAGTAAGTGTAAAAGCCACGACCGGACTTTTTGCCGTACCAGCCTGCTTGCACGTATTGTTTTAATAAAGGACAAGGGCGATATTTACTATCTCCAAAGCCTTCGTATAATACCTCCATTATATAAAGACAGGTATCAAGACCAATGAAATCAGCTAGCGTAAGCGGACCCATCGGATGGTTCATCCCTAACTTCATCACTGTATCCACATCTCGAACAGATGCAACACCTTCGTGCACTGCAAAAATAGCTTCGTTTATCATCGGCATTAAAATACGATTCGCAATAAACCCTGGGAAATCGTTCGATTCTACCGACGTTTTATTTAATTTTTTTGTCATATCGGCGATTGTTTGATATGTCGCATCGCTCGTTTGAATGGCACGGATAATTTCTACCAGCTTCATCACAGGTACCGGGTTCATAAAATGCATGCCAATAACTTTTTCGGGTCGATTTGTTGCAGCAGCAATTTCTGTAAGTGGCAGTGAAGAGGTATTCGTCGCTAGGATCGTCTCTTCACCTGCAACTTGATCTAATTGTTGGAATACTGACTTTTTCACGTCTATATTTTCCACTACTGCTTCAATCACTACATCAACTTGTTTAGCATCTTCTATAGTAGTTGTTGCTGTTAATCGTTCTAATACAGCGTTTTTTTCTGAAGCAGTTAACCGGTCCTTTTCTACTGAACGAGAAAGCAGCTTTTCAATCAGCGCTTGCCCGTTCTCTAATGCTTCTTCCTTCACATCATACATCCATACGGATAAGCCGGCTTGAGCACAAACTTGAGCAATGCCTGCCCCCATTTGTCCTGCACCGACCACCATTACCTTTTCTACATCCATTACTGACACCTCTTCATTCTGTTCTTTTACCGTGTGTTTTAGCTGATTATTTATTTTGGTACTTCAATTAATACAGCGTCTCCTTGGCCACCACCGCTACAAATTGCAGCAATACCTAGACCACCGCCGCGTCTTTTTAATTCATGAATTAGTGTTAACACGATTCTGGCCCCACTGGCACCAATCGGATGTCCTAAAGCTACTGCACCACCGTTCACATTGATTTTCTCCGGATCAAGGCCAGCAATTTCAGTGCTTGCTAAAGAAACAGCGGCAAATGCTTCGTTAATCTCAAATAAATCAATCTCTTCTTTAGATTTACCCGTTTTTTCTAATAATTTATTAATAACAATCCCTGGTGTTTTGGGGAAGTTTTCCGCTTCAACTCCTACTGCAGTATGGCCAAGAACTGTTGCCATTACTTCTTTCCCTTCCTGCTCTGCTTTTTTATCCGACATCACTACAAAAGCACAAGCTCCGTCATTTACGCCCGGCGCATTCCCAGCAGTAATCGTTCCGTCCTTATCGAAAGCTGGACGTAATTTCGACAATGCTTCCACTGTTGTCTCTTGGCGAGGCGCTTCATCTGTATCCACAATCAAAGGGTCACCTTTTCGCTTGGGAACTTCGACTGGAACAATTTCTTCTTTGAATTTCCCTGACTCTATAGCATTGACCGCCCTTTGATGACTGCGATAAGACCACTCATCTTGTGCTTCACGAGTTAACCCGTATTCCTCTGCTGTACTATTACCGTACGTCCCCATATGCACTTTCCGAAAAGAGCAAGTTAATCCATCATGTACCATTAAGTCCACGACTTTTTTGTCTCCCATTCGATTCCCCCACCGTGCATCCGGCAAAGCATATGGCGCATTACTCATACTTTCCATTCCACCTGCAACAATCGTATCCTCTTCTTCTAAGCGAATCGCTTGATCGGCCAATGTTAAACTTCTCAGCCCTGAAGCACACACTTTATTAATTGTTTCTGTCTTCACTTCCCAAGGGATACCTGCTTCTCTTTGTGCTTGTCTTGAAGGCAGTTGTCCTTGTCCTCCTTGCAAGACGTTCCCCATAATAACTTCTCCAATTTCCTCAGGTGAAATTCCTGCCTGTTCAACAGCTGATTTTATTGCTTTCCCTCCTAATTCTGCAGCCGTTATAGACATCATAGCACCTCCGAACTTCCCGAATGGTGTTCTGCTTCCTGCAACGATAACCGATTTAACCATGATTTATTTCTCCTTTCGCCCAATTAATACCTTTATTATATATGATATCGCTTTCTTATGTCGAGTGAACGCTCAGTTTCTGCCCCTAATCAATTCAACCAACTAGGAAGAATAGATGAATAAAGCATTATTTTCTTTACTGACCACCATTTGATCATAGAAAATGATGCCATTTAACTTATCTCAATCAAAAATGCATAAAAAAGCGTGAGGCTCTCTCACGCTTTTTTATTTATGCCGTTTGCTCTTCATCCTCTACAAACACGGATAATGCCAAGATCTCTGCGACATCCATTGTACTAACGTCCTGCTCAACTTCTTTTGCTTTCGTTCCGTCACTTAACATCGTGAGACAGAATGGACAAGCACTGGAAATCATCGTTGGTTCCGTTTCTAACAACTGTTCTGTACGGGCAACGTTAATACGGTTCCCTGTCGTTTCTTCCGTCCACATCAAGCCACCGCCGGCTCCACAACACATACCGCTTTCTCTGTTCCGTTCCGGTTCAACTAACGTCAATCCCGGAATGGCTTTCAAAATCTCTCTTGGCGGGTCGTATACACCGTTATAGCGACCTAAATAGCAAGAATCATGATAACTTAACTGTTGTTCGATACGACCGCTCGGATCTAATTTACCTTTCATAACCAAGTCATACAACATTTGCGTATGATGCAGTACTTCCTCTGCTTCAAAGCCAAAATCAGGGTATTCATTCTTGAAAATATTGTATGCATGCGGGTCGATTGTAACAATTTTAGTGACCCCATTTTTGTTAAATTCTTTGATATTTTTCTCCGCAATATCCTGGAATAAGAATTCATTTCCAATCCGGCGAGCTGTATCTCCAGAATTTTGTTCCTTATTTCCCAGAATAGCAAAGTTTACACCTGCTCGGTTCATTAACTTTGCGAAAGCTAATGCAATTTTCTGGCTGCGGCTATCGAAAGAGCCCATCGAGCTGACCCAGAATAAATAGTCGAATTCTTTTTCTTCTTTCTTCAATTCTTTAACCGTTGGGATATAAACATCTTCATCTGCTTCACGCCATTTGATACGGTCTTTTTTCGAAAGGCCCCACGGGTTTCCTTGACGTTCAATATTGGTTACGGCGCGTTGTGCTTCCGGATCCATTTTCCCTTCAGTCATCACTAAATAACGACGCATATCAATAATTTGTCCGACATGCTCGTTCATTACCGGACATGCATCTTCACAAGCACGGCATGTTGTACAACCAGATAATTCTTCTTCCGTAATGACATCCCCAATCATACTTACTTGATCGATTAAGGAAGTCGCTTCTTCTCGTTCCATCTCAGCATACTTATTCGGTCCTTTACCTTCAAAAGCATATCCCGGAACCCAGGTTGTACGCCCTGTAACAGCAGCACCTTTTTCACTTAGATGGTCACGTAATTTCACCATAATATCCATTGGGGAAAGCATTTTTCCGCTGCCCGCTGCTGGACAAACATCTGTACAACGTCCACATTCCACGCAAGCATAAAAATCAAGCATTTGCAGCTGATCAAAATCCTCTACCTTGCCAACTCCAAACGAAATATCTTCTTCATCTGCTTCCTCATCAATATCAAAACTGATGGTTTTTAATTTCCCTGGATTCAACTTGCTTAAAAACACATTTATTGGTGCTGCAATTAAGTGCGCATGTTTAGATTGCGGCACATAAACAAGGAACGCCAAAATAGTAATCGTATGGATCCACCAAAAAGCAAAGAATAAAACCATAGCCGCTGTAGTAGGAAGCCAGCTAAAGACTAGAGCTATAAAGCTGGCAACTGGTTGCGACCAGATTAAGCCTTGATCCTGCCAGACAAGCATCATGCCATTACCAAACAGGACGGATAACATCAATGTTCCAATGAAAATCAAGACAAGCCCTGCAAACCAGCCTCTCTTGAGACGAACTAGCTTTTCTACATAGCGTAGATAAAAGGCCCAGACAACCGCAACAAGGATCATTAAGGTAACGAATTCCTGAAAAATCGTGAAGGCCGGGTACAACGGGCCAAAAGGCAAGTGATACCCAGGGGCCAATCCTCTAATGAACATATCAATCGCACCGAATTGTACTAGGATAAAACCGTAAAACATCATCACGTGAACGGTTCCAAATCGGATGTCTTTTAACAGTTTCGACTGCCCAAAGACAATTTTCCACACATTATTAATTCTTTCTTTTAACGCTAAATCAAATTCCTGTTTCTTTCCCATCTTTATATATTTGAACCGTGTTGCTACAACATAAGCAAACAAATAAATCCCGTAAGCGACAACGGCAACAAAAGCGATGGCGTTTATCCAAAGAAAAATATCCATTTTATTCCTCCTTTAATTATCTGACAGCGTTTACAACGAATGAAAAAAATAAGTGTATCAGCAAATAGTCAAAAGGGACTTGAAAAGACAACGGAATCTGTTTTAGAACTGATACTTTTAAAACCACTCTTTTGTCTCTTATGTATATTATATTTACACTGTTTACACTACTTAGCAGATGCTTTTCTGTTGTAAAACACATTTTGAAATGATGTTCTGTGTACTCTATATTAAAACATGAACGACCATTCAGTCAACTGAATTCTCATTTCTTTTTTAAATTTCTCACAAATCACTTTTATAATATTAGATAACCCTGGCCACACACTGCAGTCTTCCGAAGCTTGTTACATAAAGCGAAGTTAAGAGAAAATAAGAATTCTCTTAACTTCCTAACCACCGTCGTTTACATTTTTTCCGGAGCAGACACTCCTAAAATGTGTAGAGCATTTTGAATCGTAATTTGAACAGCTCTCATAAGTGCTATCCTGGCTTTTGTTCGCTCCATATTTTCTGGGTCAATTACTTTTTCGGCATTGTAGAAACGGTGTAGAAGACTAGCTAAGTCATATACGTATTGGGCTACTTTATATGGTTCTTCCCGTTTCGCTGCATCGGCCAACAATTGTGGAAATGAAGCTAAATGTTTTAATACATCTGACTCTTTCTCACTTTTTAACTGTGTTACATCAAAGTCGTCATCGAGCGCTATCCCTTTTTCGTTTGCTTGTTTTAACATCGTACAAATGCGGGCATGTGCATACTGAATATAGAACACAGGGTTTTCATTCGACTCTGACCTGGCCAGATCCATATCAAAATCTAATTTAGCGTCATTTGACCGCATAATAAAGAAATAACGTACTGCATCTACACCCACTTCTTCTATCAGCTCTTTTAACGTAATAGCCTTTCCTGTCCGCTTGCTCATGCGGACAATTTCACCTTCTTCTAATACATTAACCATTTGAATAATTTGGACATCCAGTTTTTCTTTTGGGTACCCCAATGCTTGAATAGCTGCAGTCATTCGCGGTACATAGCCGTGATGGTCTGCCCCCCAAACGTTAATAATTTTATCAAATCCGCGTTCTAACTTATTTTTGTGGTAAGCAATATCAGGCGTAAGATAAGTATAGGTCCCATCCTGTTTAACTAGTACACGGTCTTTATCATCACCAAAAGCAGTTGATTGGAACCAGGTCGCGCCATCTTCGTCGTAAATATAACCTTTATCCCTTAGTTCTGTTAATGTTTCTAGTACTTGTTTGTTCTCATAAAGCGACTGCTCTGAAAACCAGTAATCAAACTGTACACCAAACCGCTCTAAAACTTGCTCAATTTTTTGTAATTGTACTGATAAGCCATGTGCACGAAAAGCATCTACTCGCTCCGCATCAGGTTTTTGCAACCAGCTCTCGCCATCTTGCTCTGCTAATGATTGACCAATCTCAACAATATCTTTACCAAAATAACCATCTTTTGGCATCTCTTTCTCATAACCTAGCGCTTGGAAATAACGTGCGTCAATCGATAAAGCTAACTGATCAATTTGATTTCCTGCGTCATTTATATAATATTCTCTTTCCACTTCATAACCAGCCGCTTGGAACGTATTACATAACACATCACCAAACGCAGCCCCTCTTGCATGTCCTAGATGCAAATCTCCTGTAGGATTAACTGAGACAAATTCGACTTGAATCTTCTCAGCTTTCCCTGCTGCTGTTTTACCATATGCTGCTTGTTCATGAAAAATAGTTTTAATAATGTCACCCAAAAAAGCTTCTTCCATAAAAAAGTTAATAAAACCTGGCCCTGCTATTTCTAAACCTTTGACACCAGCAGCTTCCCGGTCAAAATAATGTACAATGTCTTCTGCAATTTTCCGGGGTGCTTTTTTAGCAACACGAGCTAGCTGCATAGCAACATTAGTGGCAAAATCGCCATGCTCTTTCTCTTTCGGCTCCTCGATATGAATAGCAGGAATCTCCGTTTCCTCAGCTAATGACGCTGATAGAATTGCTTCTTTTAAAGTGCTCTTCAATGATTCTTGCGTTTTTTCTAAAACATTCATCCGTCTCTCTCCTCCGTAATGGTGAGTGTTAAATGATGGGATCGTGGCGATTCCTCATTCATAAAAACATCGTATTCAATCACAATTTCTTTTGTTTTATTTTCATCTTTATATTCCGCACTTACATGATGCGTTTCAATCTCCATCGCAAACATTCCATATGGATGGCGATATAAACATTCTGATTTTTTCCCTTCCATAAATTGCTGATTCATGGAAATAGCTCCTGCCCTTTTCACTGTCACTTGGTCCGGGTGGATACTAATCTGATTTTTAATTGTGCCTATATCCTCTATTTGGTCTGTAAACGTAACAACTTCTAAGTTTCCTTTTTGAAAGTATTTTCCTTTTTGCTTTACGACGGACATCTCTTTATCGCCTTGATCATCAATTACAGTGTGCAACTGAACGGCTACATTCTTTTTTATCACTATGATGACTCCTTCAATAGAATCGTTTCTCTTTAACTTGTTACCAAATCAGAAATCTATTATATAGTATAACGATTATTTCATTCATTTACCATTACAAAATGAGCTGTCTATACTTCTTTACTCGTAAAGAAAGACTCTTTTGAGGCAAATTGTTGAATAAACAATCTGTTTTCATTAGTATATAAACGCTCGATCAATAGAAATTGGCTTTAAACGAAAGAAACCGACCTTTCTCAAGGTCGGTTTCTTTTCTGTCCTAGTAATACATGTTTGTCCCATGTATATATATTTTACAAACTATATCCTTAAAGTACAAGATTTTGCTATTAGAGAATACAGTTTTCACATTTTATTCACTTTTATTGCAATTGACTTGCTAATTCTTCGGATGAATTGTTCCACATATCTGCATCAAACTCTTGTAAAAAGCTGCTCAACAACTGTTTAGAGAGATCATCCATATGATCGAGAACGATTTTTCCTTTTAAGGATTTCTCCATTCTTGAAACATGTTCTGGCATGGATTTATAGGCGCGTTTATTTGGTTTATCCACGCGAAGTTCACTTGCTGCAACTCCTGCATAGTATGGACCGTTCTCGCCTTTTTCCACATTCACCCAAACAATCCAGTATAATAATCCTTCAGGAACTTCTTCCTTATCTGAGAAATATTTTACACGACGTTCGATTTTACTACGAGCATGCATTGCATCCATATCTACGTAGGCTTTCTCATTTGTCGTATCTATAATAACAGAAGACATGTTTTCAAGGGAAATCGAACCCATACCATAGCCGCCATGTCCATCTGTAGAATCATCCTTAATAATCGTGAATTGCTGCTTGCCTTTCTTTTCCACTTTGTAAAGACCCCTTTCTATCCATAATTCTATTCATATTGTACCATATTTAGCGTCGGCTCGTGTGCAACAGGTTTTTAATTTCCGCTTTAAGTGCTTCGTCTTCCACCTGCTGGAGCAAATCTTCCGGATAATATAACTTATGATCTTGCCGCTCTTTTCCTGTAATAGCATCTACAATAACCGAACTGGTTGAAAGTTCTTCTTCTTCTCCAGAAGGCATTTGCAAATAAATCGGCACGCGCCCTTCGCCAGAGCGGTACACATCATATGGCAAATCGGCTGAAGAATCAATTACGACATAATAATCCGAGGAAATCCCGGCTTTTTCAAATAAATTACATAGTGCCTGGTAATATTCTTTTTCTTTTTTAGGGTCGATTTCCACATATTTATATAAATTACGATTCATAAATCGACTGCATAAATCACTTAATATCGCATCATTTTCCTCTTGCCAACGGCTGAAATAATAATACACAACCGCTTCATCAAGTTGTAAATAATCTTTTAACTGCATATTCTCCTTAAATAATGTTTCCAATAAAGTGGGTTCAAATAGAAATGCATAGTCTTGTTCATACAAATATTTTGCGCGATGGAAGATTTTAGTCAATATCACTTCCGCACTTCTCGTTACAGGGTGAAAATACACTTGCCAGTACATTTGGTAACGCGACATAATATAATCTTCTACAGCATGCATCCCTGAATGTTTAATCACTACACTATCTTCGGTAGGACGCATTACCCGTAAAATACGTTCCATATCAAACTGACCATAACTGACCCCCGTGTAATAAGCATCGCGTAATAAATAATCCATACGATCTGCATCAATTTGGCTGGATATCATACTGACAACTAATTGATCTTCATACGTTTTTGCAATAACTTGTGCCACTTTTCGAGGTAACTCAGCATCTCTTTCTTTGAGTACTCTATGTACTTCTGTTTCTTCTAATATAATGCGTTGTGTAAATGCTTCATGGTCCATGTCAAATACTTTCTCAAAAGAATGGGAAAAAGGGCCGTGTCCGATATCATGCAATAAGGCTGCACATAAACAAACGATCCGTTCTTCATTATTCCAGCTAGGTTCTTTTTCCATTTGTTTTACCATACGCCGAACAATTTCATACACACCCAAAGAATGATTAAACCGGCTATGCTCCGCTCCATGAAATGTTAAATAAGTGGTTCCCAACTGTTTAATCCGGCGCAAACGTTGAAATTCCGGCGTTGCAATCAGATCCCATATCAATTGGTCTTGCACGCGTACATAACGATGCACGGGGTCTTTAAACACTTTCTCCTCTGGCAACTTTTCCTGCATATTTATCCACTCGTTTCTTTTCAATATATTCATCGTTCATTTATAATAGGAGGGACACTCAACAATAAAGGAGTTTTTTCGTGAAAACTATTCAACAATATATCCAAACAAATACTATGCGATTTCTCGATCATTCTAAACAGTCCCATATTCTTGGAGAAGCCAATCGCGCTTTTATTTCTTTTGCTATTGATGACGCCATCGCTACAACTGTGGGAAATAAAATAGCCCTCCCAACAGCTCGCATGTGGGTGCATCCTCCCACTTTAGTGTTAGGGATTCCCGATTCAAGATTACCTTATTTAGAAGAAGGAATCGCTTATATGAAAGCACACAAACATCAAGTTATCATCCGAAACTCAGGAGGCTTAGCCGTTTTACTGGACCAGGGTGTTTTAAACGTCTCTTTTATCCTGCCAAATGATAAAAAGCTTTCCATTCATGAAGGATACGACTTAATGTATCACTTTATTCAGCAACTCTTCTCGCCTTATACAGATGCTATTTTAGCGTATGAAATCGTAGGATCATATTGTCCGGGGGATTATGATTTAAGTATTCGCGGTGTAAAGTTCGCCGGTATTTCACAACGCCGAGTAAGGCAAGGTGTTGCTGTGCAAATTTATCTTGATGTAGAGGGCAGCAGCTATGAACGCGCTTCTTTAGTTCGTCGTTTTTATGACTTAAGCAAAAAAGGCGAAACAACGAAACATACCTATCCGGAAGTGGATCCTCACGTAATGGGTACGATTAGCCAATTAACCAATCACGCCTTCACGGTAGAAGGAGTGATTTTAGAAATAAAGCGCTTGTTAAATCAATCGTTTTATCTTGAAGAGACATCACTTTCTCATCAAGAGGCTGACCTTTTTCATAAACGTTTAGACCAAATGGTGAAACGAAATAAAGCAATTCATTCGTAACATAAACTAGCTGGCAAAACAGAAACTGCGCCAGGAACATGGTTTGGCGAAAATAAAATAGGGCCGTATTCTCTTGCTACATGACTTGTCATTTGCGCTTATTTAAGCGTGGGAAGCAGCTTGTAATGCCGTAATAAGAGCAAGCTTATACACATCATCTTCGTCGCACCCTCTCGATAAGTCGTTCACCGGCTTTTGCAACCCTTGCAAAATAGGGCCGACCGCTTCAAATCCGCCTAAGCGTTCCATCATTTTATAGCCGATATTCCCTGCTTCCAAACTGGGAAAGACAAATACATTTGCTTCTCCTTGCAGCGGGGAATCAGGTGCTTTCTTCTCTTGTACAGCTGGTACAAAAGCGGCATCAAACTGCAATTCACCATCGATGACGAGTGAATTATTTTTCTCTAAAGCAAGAGGCACACTTGCTTTTACACGTTCTGTCTCTTCGGATTGTGCAGATCCTTTCGTTGAAAAGCTAAGCATAGCTACGCGTGGATCAATGTTAAATAAAGCTGCTGTTTTTCCACTTTCCACTGCAATTTCTGCTAACTCTTCACTTGAAGGGGAAATGTTAATAGCACAGTCTCCAAAAAGGTACTTTTCTTCTTTACGAACCATCACAAATACACCTGAAGTACGTTGCACTCCCGGTTTCGTTTTAATAATTTGCAGAGCTGGACGCACTGTATCAGATGTGGAATGCACTGCACCACTTACTAAACCGTCCGCTTCTCCCATATAAACTAACATTGTCCCAAAATAATTATGATCCAATAACAATTGTTCTGCTTCTGTTTTCGTTGCTTTTCCATTACGTCGTTCGACAAATCGCTCTGCCATTTGATCCAAGCCGCCATATTCTTCAGGATCAACGACATAACACTGTTCTAAACTCACTTGAAACTCTTTCGCGCATTGTTTTATCTCATTCTCTTTACCAATCAGTACCGGCTCTAGAATTCCTTCATTAGCAAGTTTACAAGCGGCTTTTAATACACGTTCCTCCGTCGCTTCCGGAAAAACAATCTTTTTTCTGTCTACTCTCTCTAACGATGCTTTCATATCTGTAAATAAGTCACTCATAAGAACACCCCTTATCGTAATATCTTCAGACTTCCCTGCAAATCTCTAGCTTTAATTATATGTTTTCAGCTTTTAAGAATGATTCAATCCATTACGTCGTTCCTAGAGATTCATGTATACATCATCTGTACCTGTATAGTGGTTCAAGCACAACATCCTGCTTCTTTCTTTCAAATCTACCTTTAGTATAACAGAATAAGACTAAGCGGGCACCTGCGCTTCTAAACAAATACATCAAGGACCTGTACAGATTTTTTTGAATGTTTTATAAGACTTTGATTAACGCATAGCCAAACAATACCCAGCCAATTAAAAATACAACACCACCGAAAGGAGTAATCATTGCTAACGTTTTTGTGCCCGTTGTGGAATAAAGATAAAGACTTCCGGAAAACAAAATAATCCCGATAAAAAAAGCCCAACCTGCCCATACTAAACTAACCGATTGCACTTTCATTAACGTTAAACCTACTGCTAAAATACTGCCCGTGTGAAACATTTGATACAGCACGGCTTTTTCCCAAATACCTATCGACTTTTCCGAAATCTTGCCTTCTAATCCGTGAGCACCAAAAGCACCTAATAATACCGCTAAAAATCCATTCAAAGCACCTACAACAAATAAAGCTTTCATCTTGTCTCTCTCCTTTACAATTAAAACTTTCTAGCAAGCAATGTATGCCACTTATCATTTCTTTAAAAAGAAATTTCCTCTGTTTTACCATACATCCCTTTTCAATAATTAAAAATCAAATATAGAAAAATCATCTTCTTCATTTAAATCTTGTTGCGCAGAAGCTAAAATCTGCTGTTCTTTAGTCGTTTTTTGCGACTCTATATTGTTGACGGAGATGGAAGGATCGACAGAGGGCTGGTTGCTTTCTTTTGGTTTTTGTTGTTTATATTCATCCAGCCACAATTCACAAAACATCCTAATATGGCTAAAAGAAGCTTTTGCTTCTTCTGCAGTGGAAGCTTGTTCGATTCTATTCATCTCTTCACGCATTTTCTTGATAAATGTATTGGTAGATACATCCATTATTTACCTCTCCCTCCTACTTCTCTTCTCTAGTATAACAGTTTACCCGACGTGATATCTTTTAAAAAGTCTTTTTCATATATAGATTGGTGTTTACTGTGTTCCATCCGGATCCACTCGCTTCCGTAAGAGTCTACGTGGATCCGGATTTTGGAGCTGTCATTTTATAATAAGTTTGATTCATTTTGTAGATACCTGGATAGTTAAAAAGAGTCGCTTTAACTCTCCCACGATTACTTGAAACAATCTATCGTATAACTCTTGGATGCTACATAAACTAGGGTGTATAAATTTCATTCCTCCATTAAAAAACGCCCTCTTTCACCTCATTTGGTTAAAGAGAGCGTACCATTCACCTTCTTATTCCTGACAGCACAACCTAATAAAATTAACCACTTTGGTTAGATTTCGAATCTTTTGAAATAAACCAGCCTGTCCCTGCAATGACCACTAATCCTATATAAAAGATTGCTTTCCACAGCGCAGAATGAACAAATCCTTCTGATAAAATAGCAACATCCGGATGACCTAATACAAGAACACCCAATTTTATGCCAACCCAGCCAACAATCACAAAAGCAGCCACTTCTAAGCCAGGACGTTTATTTAATAAATCAACAAACTTATTCGCGGCGAAACGCATAAGAATAACGCCAATCATACCGCCAACAAAAACGACCATAAATTGGGCACCATCGAGACTTCCAATCGTAAATAAGCCACTCGGGGGTAAGGCAACAGCTAAAGCAACAGCAGCTAGAATAGAATCCACCGCAAAAGCTAAATCAGCCATCTCCACTTTTAAAACGGTCATCCAAAATCCGCCTTCATTCCTTTTAGGAACTTTCGCATGATCTTGATTCATCGCTTTTCGTAAAAGGTTTTTTCCTGCTATATACATTAAATAAATCGCTCCAAGCGCTTGTACCTGCCATACATCTACTAAAAATGAAATAATAAATAAGGAACCAAACCGAAGAACAAAAGCACCCATTAAACCATAAAACAATGCTTTTTTACGCTTTTCAGTCGGCAGATGCTTTACCATAATCGCTAAAACTAATGCATTATCTGCAGCAAGTAATCCTTCTAGCCCAACAAGTACAATCAGCACCCAGCCATATTCCAGCAGTAATTGTATATCCATTTCTTTCGCTCCTCATTTCTTGAAAACTATTTTTCCTCATTAAAAAAGACCTGCCCATATCACAAATAACATCAAATGAAGTCTCTTCATTATGATGCTGATAAGGTAAAGGTCTTGCTTCCAACAAAAGTTGACCGTTTAGCCGGAGAAAAAATTCTCGTACTGACGACTAATACGCGAGTGAGCTACTCCCCAATACAATGCTTCTATTTAATTATTCATACGGTACGGCTTTTCTATCTTCTATTTTACCACAATTTAATTATTTTGATAGAAGTTAACTAAAGTTTTTTCTATTCTAAATACTTGAAGCAATGGACAGATTTCAAGTAAACTAAAGGTATGAGGAGTGATGACGATGCACAAAAAAGAACTGGAAGCCAAACTGAAGGAACTAAAGTCCGATTATATACGAATTCAGGAAGATATGGATAAATTAGAGTTTGTCGGAGGAAGAGTATCTTCAGCGGAAGGACAACTTGTCCGTTTGGAAGAAGAAATCGCCACTATCAATCAATCCCTAACTGACTTACAACTAAACGAATAAAAAAAGTCGAGCAGTCCCATCCTGGATGGAACGCTCGACTTTTTCTTTATTCATTATTCGATGAAGAGTTTTTGTTTTGCTGTTTCTTCTTCTCCATCTTCTCTTGCTCTTTGTGAGGCGGAGTTAAGCTGACCACCACGTCTCCTGCATGAGGCGTCATACGCATGTCCCGCGCGTAAAAGTATAATTGTCCAGCCGGTTTAATAAAGTAAAGCAGGTTTGCTTCCGCTTCTTTTTCGGCTAAATAGTTTTTATATGTGAATTTTTCCGTTAACGTCGTTTGTCGGAATACATACTGTGCATTGACTTTATCATTCAACGCAGCGAGTGAAATTTCTTCTTTTAATAAAGAACGCCCACCAACTTTGGCTACAATATTGTCTTGTGTACTTTCGTCTTCATTTGGATCCACTTTAAAGACATTTGTTCGACCATATTCTGGCATAAATGTCGTACAGACAAGCGAATTATACGAATGGTAATCTGTAGCTGCGATAATAAAGTCATATGGAATCGTATCTAAATTATATTCGGTCTGTTCCGATAAAATTTCCCCATGGAAAAAAGGAATTCCGTGGTTACGGGCATGTCTTAATTTTTCCCATGAAGAGTCGACGATTAAGATAGGGTACCCTTTTTTTACAAACGAATTAGCTAAACCAACGGTAAAAGGATTGCTTCCAATAATTAAAACACCAGGCTTCCCTTCTAAAGAAAGGTTTAGTTTCTTGGCAAGCGGCCCTATAGTAAAGCCATGGGCCACAACAGTGAAAAACACAAGGCCAAACGTTAATGTCGTAACGATTTGGGCATCTTCATAGCCAGCTTCACTTAATATATTCGCGAAATAACTGGACACCGTCATAGCAACAATACCGCGGGGTGCAATCCAGCCTACCAAAGATTTCTCTTGCAGCGACAATCCGGAGCCGATGGTTGAAAGAAAAATGGACAACGGCCGGACGGCAAACATCATTAAAAGAACATAACCAAGAATCCGCGGACTGAAAATATGAATCACTGTATCCATATCCATCGAAGCCGCCAGCATAATAAAAATCGCTGAGATTAAAAGAAGCGACATATTTTCCTTGAAGTGACGGAAATCACTTAATGAGTTGATTCCGCTGTTAGCTAGAACCATACCCATAGCCACAACAGCTAAAAGTCCTGTTCCATGAACAATCTCATCTGCTAACGTGAAACTGAATATAACGACTGCGAATACTGCGGGAGATTTAAGGAATTCAGGTACATATCCCGTTTCAAACATCCAACCTAACGTCCGGCCAGAAGCCCCTCCTAAAAGAACAGCAAAGATGGATGCTGTAAAGAAGAGTAAGAGGGAAGTCATATCACTTGAATCTGTAGTAAACACAGTAATAATTTCAAAAGCAAACACAGCTAAAAGAACGCCCAGCGGATCAACAACAATCCCTTCCCATTTTAAAATTTTTGCAGGTCTGGGCTTTAATTTCGACTGTCGTAAAAGCGGCAAAATAACCGTAGGGCCTGTCACAATAAACAAACCACCAATAACGAAGGCAACCTCCCAAGATACTCCTGCTATAAAGTGAGCAGTGACCGATCCTAGGATCCAAGCTATAAAAGCTCCAATCGTCGAAATTTGCACGACAGGGCGTCCAAGGCCGCGTAATTCTTTTACACTTAAATTCAAACTGCCTTCAAATAAAATAATGGCAACTGCTATCGAAATAGTGGGATCATACAATGCTCCAAAAGATTCTTCTGGATTCATAACTCCTAAAATAGGACCTACCAGAAGCCCGGCTATGGACATGATTACAATTGCAGGCATGCTATATTTCCATGCCAGCCACTGAGAACCAATGCCCAACAATCCTATGAGCATGATGATAAATAATAAGGATATTTCCATGGCTAATGCCCACCTCAATTCATTCTAAATTCACCTCTATAAATGGTATAGAACACATTGTAATTATCCTTGATAAGAAAGTAAAGACTTTGTATTCAATTTTTCTCTTAAAATTATATTCAGAATCCTCCGACTATTAAAGCAGTTGGCTTCTAGGAGAGAATCAGCATTCTTTCTTCTATCTCAAAAGCATTCAACAAGCATTAATCACCTAAAAAAAATAGCACAAAACTTCTTTCTGTTTTGTGCTACATATATCTATTTCTATGTTGGTGCTACTTGAATTGTTCCAACTCCTATTAACTTGTCTAATCGATCAAATATCTAAAGCCCAAGCTCCTTTGCGAAATACCGCTTCGGTTGACCCATCTTCCAGAATACCGTCGATGTCCATTTGGTCAGACCCGACCATGAAATCAACATGGACTAAGCTGTCGTTTACACCATGCTTATCTAATGCATCGTCATCCATCTCTGCACCATTCTCCACATTCGTTGGATATGCTTTTCCTAAAGCGATGTGACAAGATGCATTTTCATCGAATAAAGTATTATAAAAGATAAGTCCGGATTGTGAAATAGGGGAAGCATCCGGTACAAGAGCTAATTCTCCGATACGTTTGGCGCCTTCATCAGAATCCAATAAGTGTTGTAATACATCTTCTCCCGTTTCCGCTTTAAAGTCGACTACTTGTCCTTTTTTAAACGTTAATTGGAAGTTATCAATTACACTCCCACCATAATTTAAAGGTTTTGTACTGGAAACAGTGCCTTCAACTTTATATTTATGAGGCATCGTAAATACTTCTTCGGTTGGAATATTCGGGTTGAAGACAACACCATCTTCTGAAACAGCCGCTCCACCTTGCCAAATATGGTTTTTTGGCAGTCCGATTGTGATATCAGTGCCAGGGGATTGCAGGTGCAATGCTTGATATTGCTTTTTATTTAACAAAGCAGAAGCATTTTCAAGCGTTGAATTATGTGTCTCCCATTCTTTAATAGGATCTCCTTTATCAACGCGAGTCATGGTATAAATCGTTTCCCATAAAGCTTGCACCGCATCTTCACCCGTCTTATTTGGATAAATTTTTTCTGCCCACTTCACTGTCGGAATCGAAATAACTGTCCAAGTCACCCAATCATTCATAATATATCTCTGGAATTCTTTCAACGCTTGTCCTGCCGCCTTGCTTGCTTTAGCAACTCGGGAGGAATCTACGTCTTGCAGCAAATCTGGATCTGTTGCATGAATCGACAGAAAAGCCGCTCCATCTTTAGCATATGACTCTTGTAGTTGAACCTTCCAATCCGGGAAGTTTTCAATTACTTCTTCTGTTGCATGTTGATATTTCAACAGACTCAATTCATCATCCGCCCAGTTCACATGCACTTCTTTTGCCCCTAATTCATATGCTTTATGTGCTACTAAACGGACAAATGCCGCTCCTTCCACGGGGCCATTAATGACCAGAGCCTGGTCTTTTTGTATGTTAACTCCCATTTGTAATACTAAATCTGCATATTTTTCTTGTAAGGTTTGTTCTTTCATATTGATCCTGACCTCCATCTAATTAGATTTGAATAATGTTGCCATTCGCTGAGATTCTTTTTTTCGTTCATTTCGGCGATCCTTCCGTAAATCAGCACCCGCAAACAACATTTTCTCTATTTCTGTTTCCGGATAGATTTCAGGAACCTCAGCAGGCTTTTTCTCTTCATCCAGCGCAACAAAAGTTAAAAAAGCAGTTGCACATACTTTTTCTTCGCCTGTGAGTAACCCTTCACGAATGACTTTAATAAACACTTCCATCGACGTATGATGAGAAGAGGTTACGAAACCTTCCACACAAATAGAATCTCCAACAGTTACTGGATGCAGGAAATCAACCGAGTCGGTCGAAGCCGTCACAACGCTTTTTCTAGCATGTCGAACAGCCGCAATAGCTGCAACATCATCAATATGCGCCATCAACCTTCCTCCAAACAACGTGCCATATTGATTGGCATCCGGCGGAAGTATTTGTGCGGTTTTTACTGTATGAGAAGCTGAACAAGGCTTCTTTTCTTTTTCTGACATTGTATGCACTCCTTATAAAATTGGCGAAATTAATCGAGAGACAGATTCTTTAAATTTAATCCCTAACGAACGTTTATTATATAATTGCTGTGTCATTTGAGTAGACAATAACACATCTTTTTCAAAAGACTCCGCTAAACTTAGTGCCATCTTTTTATCATACAAAAAGGCATTCACTTCAAAATTCAACCGGAAACTGCGCACATCAATATTCGCTGTTCCCACTGAAGAAAGCTCCCCATCTACAACAATGGTTTTAGCATGTAAAAAGCCATTTTGATATAAATAAATTTCTGCGCCTTCATTCAACAGCTCCCCGACGTGTGACAATGTTGCCCAATAAACAAATATATGATCTGGTTTATTCGGGATCATAATCTTAATTTTCACTCCCGACATTGCCGCAATCTTAAGCGCGTCTAATAAACTTTCATCCGGAATAAAATAAGGTGTCTGAATATAGACATATTCTTTCGCAGATAAAATCAACTTAATATATCCATATTTAATTTGTTCCCATTCTTGATCCGGACCACTGGAGACAACTTGAATACCAACGTCGCCAGCAGTTCCATTTGCCCCTTGAAAATAACGATCATTATATTTTACATGATTTCTGCTCGCTTGGTTCCAATCTAAAATAAATCTTGTTTGCATCATCCGCGTAGCGTCGCCATCCACCCGCAAATGTGTATCTCTCCAATAACCAAACTTCGCAGATTTCCCTAAATACTCATCGCCAATATTAAAACCGCCAATATAACCGATTTTCCCATCAATAATAGCTAATTTACGGTGATTTCTGAAATTGACTTTGAAATTAATCTTCGGAATTTTCGGTGGAAAAAATGCTCCCACTTGAATATTAGCATCTTCCATCCGTTTAATAAAACGTCTGCTTAAAGAACGCGAACCCATATCATCATATAATAAACGCACTTCTACGCCTTCTTTTGCTTTTTTAATCAATACATTAGCAATTTGCGTGCCTAAATGATCATGCCGGATAATATAATAAAGCAGGTGAATATGATCTGTCGCATTCTCCAAATCTTGAATAAGCGAATTAAATTTCTCGGTTCCATCGGTAAAAATTTTCACTTGATTATTTTGCGTATAAACAGCATCGTTATGCTTTAAATGTAAATACAAGAAGTTTTTATATTTTTTCAACATATTTTGTTTAGGAGGCAAAGACTCGTTTTTTAACGAGGCTATTTGCTCTTCGACTTGTTTTTCTACCCCTAAGCGACTTTTGGTATCCCATGTAAATACTTGCCCGCTCAAACGACGGCCAAATAACAAATAGAGCAGGAATCCGATAACCGGAATAAAAAATAAGACCATTAACCAAGCCCACGTGGAGCTTGCATTCTTCCGCTCTAGAAAAATGATGGTAAAAGCCAACGCAAAGTTGATGACCATCACAGATCCCAGTAACCACGATAACACTTGCATTCGGCAACCATCCTTTTTACTGATAATTTCATATGATGTTTCTATCTTATCATAATCAATCCAAGAATGCGTTGAATAATTATTTTTAGATTGTGTCAAGTTCGTCGTAGAATAAATAAGGTAGAATTTTTTAAACAATTTAATTTCCACTAAAAAAATCATCCTTATAAAAAAACGACAGCTCCAAATACGGATATAATTAAGAAATGTGTAAAGCATTTACTCCAGCCAACAGCTTTCCGTAAAGGTTTTCGGACTCGCACTGTTCTCGCAAACATCGTTTGCCTATTGTAAAAAACCGCTATTGGAGGGTTATAAACAAAACAAATACCGCTATACGAGTTATATTCTCCATGCAAATAAAGAGCAGTCCATTCCTTGTCCAAGTGTTACAAACAGTGATAGCGTTGTTCGGACTTAGAAATTTACTGCTCTTCATTCATCCCACCATAGTTAACCCTCTGAATTATCTCTGTTTAACGACTGATGGAATTTTTTATTGCTCACTCACGTTGCTTGTCTTTCCTTCTTCGATTCTTAATTTTCCTGTATGCCACTGTCTTCTTCAAGATAAAGTACCAAATACTTGCTTAGTACTGTTTGGATGAAACGTTTTATACCTCTTCTAAAGCTTGGCGAAGATCTTCCCAAATGTCTTCTGCAGCTTCTAAACCAACAGACAAACGTAGTAAAGTAGGCGTAATGCCCATCTTAGTTCTTTCCTCTTCAGGAATCACCGCATGTGTCATCGAGGCAGGGTGTTCAATGAGGGACTCCGGATCGCCAAGGCTAACAGCCACTTTAATGAAAGAAAGCCGGTTTAAAAAAGCCATCGTCTCTTCTTCCGTTCCTGCTAGTTCAAAGGCAATTACGCCGCCTCCCCGTTTCATTTGTTTATCAAACACCCCTGTTTCATCATTTGTTGGATGATAAACTGCATTCACTTTTTCATGCTTGTTTAACTGAGCAACTATCGCATCCGCATTATCACAATGCCTGTCCATGCGTAACGGCAATGTTTTTAAACCACGAACTAACAACCAAGCATCAAACGGACCAATAATGGAGCCTACATTTTTTTGAGTGGTTGCGGCTATATCATCTAATAAAGCTTGAGGCCCTGCGACAACTCCGGCGATAATGTCTCCATGTCCATTCATATATTTAGTTGCGCTATGAACTACGACATCACAACCCAAATCAATCGGGCGCTGCAAATAAGGAGACGAGAACGTATTATCTACTACGACAGTGATGCCTTTTTCCTTTGCTATTTTACTAATCATAGCCAAATCAACCAGTCGCATCGTTGGATTAATCGGGGTTTCCACATAAATCACCGATGTCTCCGGCTTGATGGATTCACGAACGGCTGCTTCTGAGTTTAAATCTGAATAATCAACCGTCATATTATACTTCTCTTGAAACATACTGAATAAGTCAAACGTACAGCCGTAAAGACTCGAGGAGCAAAGAATATGGTCATTTGCTTTCGTTAACTTAATCAAAACCGCTGAAATAGCTCCCATACCAGAACTGAACGCTAAGCCACGTTCTGCTCCTTCTAGCGCGGCTACTTTATCTTCGAGCACTTTCACAGTAGGGTTTCCCAGCCTTGAATAAATGTAGCCCGCTTCCTCACCAGAGAAACAAGCCGCTCCATGTTCAGCGTTATCAAATTCAAAAGTAGATGTTTGAAAAATTGGTGTACTCAAACTGCCTAACATCTCTTTGGCGTCATATCCGGAATGAATAGCAATTGTTTCAAGATTTTTATATTTCATCGTTTATTGCTCCTCCTTCATTTTATAAACCTCTATTTACTACCTAGTATAATATATGTCAGACGATTCTGGAAATTAACCAGTCTTTTTATTGCAATTTTTAGAAAATAATCCTACATTAGAAACATCCTTTCCATTTTAAAGTACAGAATGAACTGGATTTTGTTGAATAGAAACGCATTTTTGATGTTTAGAGAGTAGGGACATGATGGGACAACAAAAACAAGGAATCTTTTACGGTATTTTCGCTTATGTGCTTTGGGGTGTTTTGCCTGTTTATTGGAAATTACTCGACACAACAGGAGCTGACATAGTGTTGGCACATCGTATCATTTGGTCATTTGTCTTTATGCTTGTATTCATCTTAGCTACAAAACGTTGGGCAGCTTTCATCACGGAATGGAAACGTATTATACGTAACCGAAAAACATTTTTAACAATTAGCTCTGCTTCCCTAGTGATTAGTCTGAATTGGCTTATTTTCATTTGGGCAGTACAGCATGACTATGTCGTACAAGCAAGTCTAGGTTATTATATTAACCCGTTGGTCAGTGTCTTATTTGCTGTTATCTTTTTAAAAGAGTCCTTATCAAAACTACAAACGTTCTCCTTCATTGTTGCCGGGATCGGCGTCTTATACTTAACGATGAACTACGGCGTGTTTCCCTGGGTTTCCTTAATGCTGGCTTTTTCCTTTGCGTCTTATGGATTATTGAAAAAAATAGCCAGTTTAGATGCCACATTTAGTTTAGCTATTGAAACGCTGGTGGTAACTCCCGTTGCACTCCTTTATTTATGGGCAACTGCTGGTATTTCTCTTGGATTTTCAGAAGAGCATGTCTCCATCATTACGTTATTAATAGGAGCCGGGGTGGCCACTGCTATTCCTTTACTATTATTTGGCAGCGCCGTTTTATATATTCCTTTATCCATGGTTGGATTTTTACAGTATATTGCTCCGACCTTTATGTTACTTTTAGGCGTTTTCTTATATAACGAACCCTTTACGCAAGCACATATTATAACCTTTACACTAATTTGGGTGTCGCTTGTAATGTATATGTTCAGTTCGTTTCAACAGCATAAAAAGACTAAAACCGTTTCGTAAATGGAAGCACTCGTTCAGCTGCTTTTTAACGTCACAGCATTATTTTCAGAATCATGACGCTATTGGAAAGATTTATATTATATAGAATTTTGAGTTGACATATAGCAGATTACCTGTATAATTGTTCATAATTTCAAAAGATTAATCTCTTATCGAGAGCGACGGAGGGAATAGGCCCTGTGAAGTCCAGCAACCTGAAGACAGCCTTGTTTTCAGGTGCCAAATCCTACAGGCTTAAACACATGCCTGGAAGATAAGAGGAGGCAGCAATACATACATCCCTCTTCTATTCTTCATAGATAGAGGGTTTTTTGTTTTTCAAACTAAAAGGAGGAATAAACATGACAACATTTAATTTTGAAAAAGAAGATACACAATTATTACACGGAGGACAAGAGCCCGACCCAACAACCGGATCTCGTGCAGTCCCGATTCATCAAACAACATCCTATGTGTTTCGCGATACAGACCATGCCAGAGACTTATTTGCACTAGCTGAACCTGGTAATATTTATACGCGCATTATGAACCCGACAACCGATGCATTTGAACAACGAGTTGCTCTTTTGGAAGATGGGAGTGCAGCAGTCGGCGTTGCTTCTGGAATGGCGGCAATCACGTACTCGATTCTTAACGTTGCCAGCAGCGGGGATGAAATCGTAGCCGATAGTAATTTATACGGTGGGACACATAATTTGTTCGAACATACATTGCCGCGCTTCGGTATAAAGGTACATCTCGTCGATGGCACCAAACCGGAAGAAGTAAAGGCAGCAATTACGGATAAAACGAAAGCTGTTTTTGCAGAAACCATTACCAATCCAAGTTTAAATGTGACAGATATTGAAACCATTAGTGACATAGCACACGAAAGACATATCCCATTGATAGTCGATAATACCTTCGCCCCTAAATTTGCTAAGCCGCTGCAGTGGGGAGCTGACATCGTTATTCATTCTGCAACAAAATGGATTGGCGGACACGGCACATCTATTGGAGGTGTCGTCGTGGATGGCGGCCGTTTTGATTGGGCAAACGGAAATTTCCCTGACTTTACAGAGCCAGATGAGTCTTACGGAGGCGTTCGTTACGCTGATTTAGGTCCGGTTGCTTTTGCCACGCGCTTACGGGTGCAACTATTACGTGACATTGGCGCAGCATTAAGCCCGCATAATGCTTTTGCTTTTTTACAAGGCCTAGAGACTCTACATGTTCGCATTGAGCGTCACAATGAGAATGCTCTACAAGTCGCTCACTTTCTGGAAAAACATCCACAAGTGGAATGGGTGAATTTCCCCGGACTAAAAAACCATCCATCACACGAACTGGCTAAAAAATATTTTTCATCAGGATTTGGATCTGTCATTACGTTCGGGATTAAAGGAGGCCTGGAAGCCGGGAAAAAGCTGATTAATAATATTGAATTGTGGTCGCATGTTGCCAACGTCGGCGATGCGAAATCCCTAATTATCCATCCTGCTTCCACGACCCACCAACAATTAAGTGAAGAGGCTCTTGAAGAGAGCGGTGTTTCAGAAGAACTGGTTCGTCTTGCAGTCGGCTTAGAAGACATTGATAACATCATCGCAACGTTGGATAGTGCTATCCAAATAGCAACAGGAGAGGGAGTCATCGAACAAACAGAAGCGGATGCTATTGAGTGGTTGTTCCACTCTCCCTTTGACCGAAGTGCCGGACTTCGCCAAAAAGTGATTGCTGTTTCAGGAACGGAAAAAACAGTAGAAAAAGCGAAGCAATTAGTTAAAAACGGATATCAAGTAGTAGAGCTTCAGCAAGTAACGAGTGAAGACAAGGTAGATGCATTGTTTACAGATCAACCAACGATTAAAAACACCGTCCAGGCTCCTATAGTTTGGTCGGAGAGTAGCGTAAGTGTAGAAGAAAACCAAACAGAAACAATTCAAGAAAGAGATATTTTAGAAGAAGCCGTGCGTATCAAATCCAGAAAAACAACACCATCTGTTCAAGTGTAAAACTGCATAAAGATATTAAAAAAGTTAAAAGAGTACGCTCTTTTAACTTTTTTTATGTCTTTTATAGTTTTCCCTCCTCAAATTAAATGATTTTATTTGAAAAATCACCCGCCCATCATGTAACTTATTCATACTTTCTACTATAATGAAGAGTATAAACTTTTATACAGGTGTGAGTGAAATTAAAAAAATTGTAATTATTATAAGTGTGGTACTATTACTAGCAGGGCTCTTTTTCTTAGGGTCTTATCTTAAAAAACAATATACATTACAACAAATCCAAGAAGCTCCTCAACAAGAAGAAGCAACAACCGAAAATGAAAAGGAAGAAAATAATGAGAATCAGACGGAAAAAGAAGAAGAAAACAAAGACGATTCATTTAAAGATTATTTAAACGACAAAGCAGAAAAATTTATGAATCGTTTTTTTACCAAAAGAATGAATGTTGTCGCCATTGGTGATTCTTTAACAGAAGGCGTTGGCGATGAAGAAAACAACGGCTACGTCGGTATTTTAGACAGCTCTATTAACCATGATAAAGACTTGTTAGAATTTGAAAACTTCGGGAAAAAAGGAAACAGAACAGATCAACTCCTGCTCAGGCTGGAAGACGAAGAAGATATTGAAGATTCAATTGATGATGCGGATATCATTTTAATCACCATTGGAGCAAATGATATCATGCAAGTTTTCAAAAATAACATCACTGATTTAACGCTCGATAAGTTTAGTGATGAGACGATAGCGTATGAAGAACGATTAAATGATATCTTTGATACAATCGAAGAATATAATAAAAAAGCGGACGTTTACTTAATTGGTTTTTATAATCCATTCACAAATCATTTTGATGATATTGAAGAATTAGAAACCATTGTGAACGAGTGGAATGACATAGGGGAGGAAACAGTAGAAGAAAGACCTCATGGGCATTACATCCCCGTCAAGGATATATTCGATGATACGGAGGATGATTATATGTCTGATGATAATTTCCACCCTAATCACGAAGGGTATCAACTAATGGCAGAGCGAGTGTTAGAGCATATTACAAATGATGAGGAGGCCGTTGCCAATCAAGACGAAAAAGAATCATCCTAACAATCCTTGGAAAAAAAGGTTCACCATACTGATTCTAATTAATATTATAGTGCTTGTTCTCTTTGGGATGTATATTTACTCGCCCATTCCTAAAACAGAAATAGAACAAGCAAGTAACCAATATAAATCAAAAAGCAGTTCCGAATTTGTCGTTCGGTCCACTAAACAAAATGTGAATGATTTAGTCAATGCATATATCGATAAATTACAAGCAAACAGTGACTATCAATACACTATAAATATTGATGAGAATATACAGTTATACGGTGAGTTGCCTGTTTTTTCAACTACAGTACCTTTATTAATCGACTTCGATCCTGAAGTGCAAGATAATGGTGACCTCGCTTTGAAAGTCACCTCTATTTCAGTAGGCGATTTAAAATTACCTAGTAAAAAAATTATGCAGTATGTTAAAAAGTATCTGTCTGTGCCCCCCTGGGTTGTGATTCAACCTGATAAACAACAAGTATATGTTAATGTAACGGATATGGACATTCGAAGTAATTTAGAAGTAGAAGTACAACAGTTCGACTTAAAAAAGAATAACTTAGCCTTTAAAATTCGCATTCCTTATCAAACTTTAGGAATTAATCCGGAAATTCAGGAACAATTAGAAAAAGACGATGAAGAAAAGGACTCTTCGGACTGACGGAGGGCTTAGAAAAATAGATGCAAATTATATATGTCCCGTTCTACTCAGACCTTATGCATAAGGTCTGATTGCTGTTACGGGACATTTTTATAAATAAACAGAGGAAAGCAGCTCACTTACTTGCTGTATTTTCACATAACATATTCAGTTATGTCATTTCCCGGGAAATATGACGCATTCATCAGAAAAAAGGATAAAGCTTCTCAGGGAATGATCAGCTCACCATATGATTAAAGATAAGCACGTGACGTTCTAACACTATTCGTACCTAATCTGCAGCAATCGTTCCATTGCATTGAATTTATAATGACGATAACGATATAGAGCAGCAGAATAATAGCATTATAAAGTTTAAAATTGACGAAAAAGAACCTATCCCTTAAGCTAACAATGGATGGATATTTGAACGGAGGAATAATTTATGATTACAGTTAATAATGTCAGTTTAGCTTATGGCGATAAAAAGCTATTTGAAGATGTCAATATACAGTTTAATGACGGCAACTGTTACGGTGTGATCGGAGCAAATGGAGCAGGAAAATCTACTTTCTTAAAAATATTATCTGGCGAAGTAGAACCACAACACGGAAATATTTCAGTGCCTGCTAAAAGTCGCGTCGCTGTCTTGAAACAAGATCATTTTGCTTACGAAGAAGAAGAGGTATTAGAAACAGTACTAATGGGGCACGAACGTTTATTTGAGGTCATGAAAGAAAAAGATGCTATTTATTCAAAAGCGGACTTCACTGAAGAAGACGGGATTAAAGCAGCAGAACTAGAAGGCGAATTCGCTGAATTAAACGGCTGGGAAGCAGATTCAAACGCCGCTGTCCTTTTGACCGGTCTCGGAGTTGAAGAACCTTTACATCATAAAAAAATGGCCGATTTAAAAGATGAACAAAAAGTAAAGGTCTTATTAGCACAAGCTTTATTTGGCAACCCAGATGTACTCTTACTTGATGAGCCGACCAACGGTCTTGATATTCAAGCGATTCAATGGTTGGAAGATTTCTTAATGAACTTTGAAAACACCGTCCTTGTCGTATCACATGACAGGCACTTTCTAAATAAAGTGTGTACGCATATAGCCGATGTTGACTTTGGTAAAATCGAAATCTATGTTGGGAACTATGATTTTTGGTATGAATCAAGCCAATTAGCAGCCAAAATGGCGAAAGAAGAAAATAAGAAAAAAGAAGAAAAAATTAAAGACCTCCAGAACTTCATTGCCCGTTTTAGTGCGAATGCTTCAAAATCCAAACAAGCAACTTCTCGTAAAAAACTATTGGATAGCATATCACTGGATGATATTAAACCATCGTCACGTCGTTATCCTTATGTAGCATTTACGCCTGAACGCGAAATTGGAAAAGATTTATTACGTGTCGAAGGATTAACCAAAACAATTAATGGACAAAAAGTATTGGATAATGTCAGTTTCACCATTCATAAAGACGAAAAAGTAGCGTTTGTAGGCAAAGATGATCTTGCTAAAACAACCCTATTCGAAATTATTATGGGGAATATGGAGCCAGACAGTGGAACATACCACTGGGGTGTTACGACTTCTCAAGAATATTTCCCGAAAGATAACTCGGCATTCTTTGAAAATAATGATCTCACCTTGGTAGACTGGTTACGACAGTTCTCTCCAGAAGATGAAACGGAAACCTTTTTACGCAGCTTCTTAGGACGGATGCTCTTTTCCGGAGAAGAAGCATTAAAACAGGCAAAAGTTTTATCAGGAGGCGAGAAAGTGCGCTGTATGCTTTCTAAGATGATGCTTTCAAAAGCGAACGTTCTTGTATTCGATGAGCCAACAAGTCACTTAGACTTAGAATCTATTACAGCAGTGAATAATGGACTCATTAATTTTAAGGGGTCTATTCTATTCTCTTCAAGTGACCAACAATTTGTAAATAGTGTTGCGAATCGCTTGATTGAAATCACTCCTCAAGGTTTAGTTGATAAATATATTAGCTATGATGAGTATGTAAGTGATCAGGAATTACAAGCAAAAGTCGAAGCAATGTACGCATAAAAAAGGAAAGTGCTCTATAGGGCACTTTCCTTTTTATTTTGCACCTTGTATAATGTCACAGCATGTCGTAATTTATGTTCTCTGATTACTCGCTGTTTCCTCTTGACTAAAATAGTCTGTAAAACGCTTATCATACATATGACAAGCTACCCAGTGCTTTTCTTCATATTCTTGAAAAACAGGCTCCACTTCTCCACAGATACTAGTGGCGAAAGGACATCTCGTCCGGAAAACACAGCCGCTTGGCGGGTCAATCGGACTCGGGAGCTCTCCCGTTATTTCAATCCGTTCCCGGCCCCTTTCCAGTTGAGGGTCCGGGAGAGGAACAGCACTTAACAGAACTTGCGTATAGGGATGCAGCGGTTTTTCGTATAATTCATCACTAGCAGCTATCTCCATCATATTCCCCAAATACATGACCCCAACTCGATCACTAATATGACGAACCATCGATAAATCATGGGCGATAAATAAATACGTTAAATCATGTTCTTCTTGTAACTCTCTCATTAAGTTAACTACTTGCGCTTGAATAGAGACATCCAGGGCAGATATTGGCTCATCTGCTACAATAAACTCCGGGTCCACTGCTAACGCCCGTGCAATTCCAATACGCTGACGCTGTCCACCACTGAACTCATGTGGATAGCGATTTCCATGTTCTTTATTTAGGCCTACCGTGTCCAGCAGTTCATCGACCCTTGCCTGACGGTCTTTTTTAGACTTGATTAACCCATGGACATCCAAGCCTTCTGCAATAATATCCGTAACGGTCATTCGTGGATTTAAGGAAGCATAAGGGTCTTGAAAAATCATCTGCATTTCCTGGTTCAATTGTTTTAATTCTTTTTTATTCTTTTTATCATGTACGCGATTATTCTTAAAAACAACATCACCATCTGTTGCCTCATAGAGACGCATGATAGTTCTTCCGGCAGTCGATTTTCCACATCCGGATTCGCCGACAAGTCCAAACGTTTCTCCTTTAAAAATATCAAACGTTATCCCATCCACTGCTTTTAGTCGTTGACCGCCACTAACTTTAAAGTGTTTTTTTAAGTCGTTAATTTCTAGTAACTTTTCATGTTTCATGATTGCTTTGCACCTCCTGCTAACACATCCTCTGGTGGCTCCACTTTTGGCGCTCGTTCATCTTGCAGCCAGCAAGCCGCTTTATGTGTCGGTGAATTTTCTGTATAATCAGGCATATTATTCTCACAAACTTTCATGGCATAAGGGCAACGAGCTGCAAATGGGCAGCCTTTAGGCGGGTCTTTTAAATCAGGAGGTGTTCCCGGAATCGAGTGTAACTCCTCTGTTTCCGCATGCAGTTTCGGCATAGATCCCAAAAGCCCCCAAGTGTACGGATGTTTCGCATCGTAAAAGATTTCATCTACCGTTCCTGTCTCCACGATTTTTCCGCCGTACATAACAGCGACTCGAGACGCCGCGTTGGCAACGACACCCAAATCATGAGTAATTAATACAATGGCCGTATTTGTCTCTTCTTGAATGTCTCTTAATAAATCAAGAATTTGCGCTTGAATCGTCACATCCAAAGCTGTTGTAGGCTCATCGGCTATCAGCATTCTCGGGTTACAAGATAAAGCTATAGCAATTATGGCGCGCTGTCGCATACCCCCGGAAAATTCATGAGGGTATTGATCAATTCGTCGTTCAGGATTCGGTATTCCAACGAGCTTTAATAAATCAATACCACGTTTTTTCGCTTCGGTTTTAGATAAACCTTGATGCTTTATTAAACCTTCCGTAATTTGTCTCCCAATCTTCATTGTGGGATTCAAAGAGGTCATCGGGTCCTGAAAAATCATACCCATCTCTTTGCCGCGAATTCCTTCCATTTGTTTAGCTGTTTTTTGAATTAAATCTTCACCTTCAAGTAAGACTTCACCACTTTTAAATTCACCCGGCGGCATATCAATTAATTGCATCACGGATTGCACGGTAACACTTTTCCCTGAACCGGATTCACCAACTATTGCCAATGTCTCCCTTTCATGCACATCAAAATTCACATCCCGTACAGCTTGGACTTCTCCTCCAAATGTATGAAAAGAAACGGATAAATTTTTCACTTCTAATACTTTTTTCGCCATCTATATCAACTCCAAATTAACTTCTATCCTTAGGATCAAGCGCATCTCTTAAACCATCACCGATTACGTTAAATGCAAGCATTGTTAAGCAGATAAAAAATGCTGGGAAAAGTAACTGATAAGGATAGTACCGTAATGAATCAAGCGCATCCGAAGTCATGGTACCCCAACTTGCTTGCGGTTGCGGCACCCCTAACCCTAAGAAACTGAGAAACGCTTCTGTGAAAATAGCGTTCGGAATGGTCAACGTTAGCGTCACAATGATAGGGCCTAGCATATTCGGAATCAAATGCTTCCACATGATACGTGTTGCCTTCGCCCCAAGCGACTTGGCTGCCATCACATACTCTTCTGTTTTAAGACGATACACTTCTCCGCGAACGATACGAGCCATATTTATCCAGCCAGTAATTGTCATGGCAATAATAATGGACCAAAGTCCTCTCGGCATGATCACTGTTAATAAAACAACGACAAGTAAATAAGGAACCCCTGTTAATATATCTGCAATCCGCATCATATATTCATCTACTTTACCGCCAACATAGCCGGAAACAGACCCCCAAATGACTCCAATAACTAGATCGATGAATGCTGCAGAAAGTCCGATAAACAAGGAAATCCTTGCTCCATACCACGTTCTAGCAAATATATCTCGCCCTAAATTATCGGTACCAAACCAATGGCCACCAGAAACAGGCTTATTTGCACTAATTAAATCATTATCAAAATAATTTTGGCCTGATAAAACTGTTCCAAACGCTGCCATTAAACCCAACAAAATAATAACGATAATACTCGCAAGTGCTAATTTATTTTTTCGAAACCGGCGCCAAGCATCTTTCCAATAAGAAGTACTTTGGCCAGATATTTTTTCAGCTTCAGCTGCTTCATATTCAATTGGTTCAAAATCAGTTTGGTTAAGTTGTGACTGTGACATTTAAGCATCTCCCCCTTGCTTTTCAGTTATTTTAATACGGGGGTCAATAAATCCGTAAATAATATCTACAATTAAAATAGAAAATAACAATAGGACACTAAAAAATACCGTCGTTCCCATAATAACTGTGAAATCGCGATTCGTTACGCTTTCTACAAATTCATTTCCTAAGCCCGGAATCGCAAAAATCTTTTCAATTATAAAGCTTCCAGTTAAAATCGCTACCACTAATGGTCCTAAATAAGATATCACTGGTAAGATGGCATTTCGTATTCCATGACGATAAATCGTCACTTTGCTACTAATTCCTTTCGCTCTGGCTGTTTTAATATAATCTGAACTGAGCACATCAATCATACTGGAACGCATGAGTCTCGCAATAAAAGCCAGCGGTGTCGTTGCTAAAGCAATGGCAGGCAATACCGTATGCCAAAAGGTGTCAAACTTGGCTACTGGCAGCACTTGCAATTTTAGAGCAAAGACATATTGTAAAACCGCGGCTAATATAAAGCTAGGTACAGATATGCCTAATACCGCAAAAATCATCGCCGCATAATCCCCAAATTTATTATGGTAAAGCGCTGCAATCACACCTAAGAAAATACCAACTGCTAAAGCTAGAAATATCGCTTCGGCCCCCAATATTAATGAATAAGGGAAACTGCGTTTAATAATACCTGTTACACTTTGTCCTTTATATTTATAAGATGGTCCAAAATCCCCTTGTGCCGCATTTTTTAAGTAATCAACATATTGCACATAGACCGGATCATTCAGCCCGTATGCTTCTTCCATCTGCTGTTCAATTTTAGGCGGCAACTTCCTCTCTGAAGCAAACGGCCCACCAGGTACAGCCTGCATAAGAAAAAACGTAATGGTGGTAATAAATAATAACGAAACTACAATATAGCCAAAACGTTTTAATAAATATCTGAGCACGGCTTATACACCCCCTGAATTTATCTTCTTTATTGAAAATTCCCATCAAAATGAGAGGTGAAATTGATTCACCTCTCATTTCACAAAATTATGCTTCCTCTGTTTTATTATTCCTCTGTTAGGTAACCCCATTTTAACTGAATATTCCCTAAAGGCCCTGCTTCGATATCATGCACATAATCTTTCTTCGTATATGCGTTAGTGTAAAAGTAAACTGGAGCAACTACCATTTGATCCATAAACATTTCTTCTGCATCTTTTAAGATGTCTTCGCGTTTATCCGGATCCAGTTCTTGTCTGGATTCTTTCAATAAATCCTGGTAATCTTCGTCTTCCCAATTCGTATAGTTATTACCGCCGGTTGTTTCGAAAATTTCTAGAAAGTTGACAGCATCATTAAAGTCAGCATTCCATCCCATACGGCCAATTTGATAATCTCCATTACTCAAGGAATCCAAAAATACATTCCATTCTTCATTGTTTAATTCTACATCCACACCGAGGTTCTCTTTCCACATATCCTGTACAGCTTGAGCCATTGCTTCATGCCCTTCGTCTGTATTATAAGATACTTTTACGGTGTCCAATTCATCTTCGCCAATTTCGTCCAACCCTTTTTCCAAATACTCTTTTGCTTTGTCTACATCATTGTCTTCAAAATAGCCTTCTTCGTTTTCTTCAAAAATAGCAGGTGGTACTAAGGCTGTGGCCGGCTTTTCTTCCGTTTGCGTAATATTTTCTACCATTGCTTCCCGATCTATCGATAAAGCAAAAGCCTTTCGAATATTTTCATTATCAAATGGTTCTTCTTCATGATTAAACGAATAATAGTACACACCTGAAAGGTCTGATAGTTCAAGATCTCCTTCATCCTTTAAGGTTTGAATCGAAGCAAGCGGCAGTCCGCCAGTCGGATTACCTGCCCAATCTAAGTCGTCGTTTTCAAACATCTGCAATTCAGTGGATTCATCATCGACCATTTCCATGTTGACCGTTTCTAAGTTAACAGTATCTGCATCCCAATAGTCTTCATTCTTTTCAAGGACTATCTGGTCTTTATGGTCCCATTCTTCAAAGGTAAAAGGCCCATTCGTAACATAATCTTCTCCAGCGTCTGCATCCCAATCTTCGTTGTCTTCCGCTACGTCTTCATTAATTGGATACAATGTATAGAATGCGGTTACATCCAAGAAGTACTCTGTCGGTTCTTCCAACTC
>DATGTM010000099.1:0-5757 GCA_035301845.1 Pseudogracilibacillus sp.
GAAAATCGTAAAAGCTCTTCTCCGGCATCTACCGGAAAATGTGGAAGTCATTGTGGATCATGATGCTAAAGGAACGCTAACAGCCGGAACTGCTGGAGATAGTGGTATGGTATTAATTGCTGGTACAGGTTCCATTGCTTATACTTTCCCTGCTCAGGGTACAGCCCCATCCCGTATTGGAGGCTGGGGGTATTTATTAGGAGATGAAGGAAGCGGCTATGATATTGGTCGAAAAGCAATTGCTACAGTAATGAAGGCCTATGATGGAAGAAGTGCTTCTACTAAATTAACAGCATTATTGCTGAGTCATTTTGATCAGAAGGATGAAGGAGAATTAATTCCTCTTATTTATGGAGAAAAGGACGTGCGGGGCTATGTGGCAAGTGCCGCTCCCCTCGTATTTGAAGCAGCTGAACAGCAAGACAAAGTAGCAAAGCGCATTTTAAGAGAGGCACGTGCTGATCTATTTTCTTTAGTGGAACAAGGTTATCATGATTTACCGGAAAACGCTGCAAAGGTCTTAGTTCTTAACGGTGGTTTGTTTCAAAATACACAGTTTAAGCTGGCATTGAAAAAAATGTTGAAAAGATCTTTTTCTCATTTAAAAATTATAGAGCCGAGCGTCTCTTCAGAAGCAGGAGCGTATATGGCTGCGTTGCAAAGAAAACAAATCCGCTTAACAAATTCTATTGTAACTCGAATTCGTGAAACGGAGAACGGCAGAGAAGGGACGTGTTGAATTGGGAAGTAAACGAACAACAGAACAAGGTTTAGAACAATCCAAAGAATTAGATACGTATGAAGTGAATGCTATCATTAAGTTAATGAATCAAGAAGATAAAACAGTAGCTTATTCTGTTGAGAAAGTATTGCCAGATATTGAAATGGTTATCTATAAAGTGATCGATAAAATGCGAAGCGGAGGACGGCTTTATTATATTGGCGCTGGTTCTAGTGGGAGAATGGGAATATTAGATGCATCTGAATGTCCGCCGACATTTGGAGTGGATGCTAATTTAGTGACTGGGATTATCGCGGGAGGAGACTGGGCAATCCGCCGGGCTATTGAAGATGCAGAAGATAACAAGGTAGCAGGAAAAGAAGATATTTTGCAAACAATAACAAATAAAGATGTACTCATTGGTATCACGGCAAGTGGTATCACCCCTTATGTAATTGGAGCTATAGAAGCAGCTAATGAAATTGGTGCGGTGACGGCAGGGATTTCTTGTAATCATCATACACCTTTAAGCAAAGCTGCACAATATCCAGTGGAAGTACAAACCGGACCTGAAATTTTGACGGGTTCTACACGATTAAAAGCAGGTACAGCTCAAAAATTTGTTTTAAATATGATTACAACAACAACTATGATAAAACTTGGAAAAGTATATGGAAATCAAATGGTAAATATGCAAGCAACAAATGAAAAATTAAGAATCCGCGCCTCGGAAATCGTTCAAAATATAACAAAAGTGAATGAAGACAAAGCAGAAAAGGCGTTAAATGAAGCAAAAGGAGATACTCAAATAGCTATTTTAATGATTATGTATGAGATATCGTCAGCAGAAGCATCTGCCGCTTTAAACAGCGCAAATGGTCATTTTCGGCAGGCAGTTGATATAGTAGCCAAGAATAAGTATTGATAGAAAAGTGTAAACAGTACGATATCAAAGTGTTAGCAAATTGATATGGTGCTGTTTTTAGCATCTGCTACGCTTCCTCAACAGCTCTTTGTGTAACTCAGTTGCAAGTTAGTTTGATTTTGAGTTGATGTATACGGCATTGTAATTAATGAAAAAAAACACCCATAATCGAGTTTGAATCTTTTTATAAACTGATAGATTTAATTCAAAAAGAATATGGATGGAATGGATTCATTCGAATAATTGGCAGGTTCATAGCTTGTTTATTCTTTTATTTTTTTGATAGCTGTGTGGAATAAATACCAAGCTACTGCTGCGATAGCTATTAACGATACAATTGGGCCGAAAATAGTTTCTTCAGGGAACGATATACCAGAAGTAATAGCGAGTGCTACTAGCACGCCCATTAATGCTTCACCAGCAATGTACCCGGAAGCGAGTAGAATTCCACGTTCATTTTTAGCATCATACGTTGCCTGGTCTTTCGTGCGATGTCGAATAATTCCGTTAATCAAACCTCCAACCATAATAGGTGCTGTTGTTGTAATCGGCAGATATAACCCGACTGCAAATGGGAGAGAGCCAATTCCGAACAATTCAACTGTCGCAGCAGCTGCCGCACCAATGAAAATTAAACTCCATGGTAAATTACCACTCATAATCCCGTCGACAATCATAGACATAAGCACTGCTTGAGGAGCAGGCAATGCTTCAGATCCGAAACTGAATGCATTATCTAATAACACCAGCACCACACCAATAGCTATACTGGTGATTAATACTCCGTATAATTGAGCGATTTGCTGCCATTTTGGAGTAGAGCCAACAATATATCCTGTTTTTAAATCTTGGGAAGTATCCCCTGCAATAGCGGCGGCAATACAAACAATTGCACCGATGACAATTGCGGTGGCTGCGCCTTCTTTTCCGGTATTTCCAATGGCTGACAAAATAAGGGAAATAAATATAAGTGCTCCTATCGTCATACCGGAAACAGGGTTCGAGGAACTACCAACGATTCCTACAATACGTGATGATACGGTGACGAAGAAGAAGCCGAAAATAAAAAGTAAAATAATCCCGATAATCCCAATATCAATTGCTGGATAAAGCAGTAAAATTCCTATAAAAACAACAGTCAAAATTATAATTAACGGCATAGACATATCTCTGTCTGTGCGCAAGTTTTCTTCGCTTCCAGCTCCAGAAAAGCCTCTCAATGAACCGGCGAAAGAAGAAGCGATCGTTGGTAATGATTTTATCAATCCCATAATACCTCCAAACGCTACAGCTCCCGCGCCAATATACCGTAAATAGTTATCCCAAATGTCTTCAGCCCCCATTTCCGCTATAGGAACTTCCCCAGGATAAATAGGCGTTGTTGCTACATCCCCGATAAAGCTAATTAAAGGTATTATCCCAAGCCAACCGAGTACGCCACCAGCAAACATAATACCGGCAATTCGTGGTCCAATAATATAACCAACCCCAAGCATAGCAGGTAGTGTATCCATGCCAATAGAAGCATTGTTAAATTTTTGGATTTCCCACTCAACAGTGGAAGGAAAAGCTTTCACCGCATCTGTCAAAAGTTTGAAAATAGCACCAATACCAAGACCGCTAAGTACTATTTTAGCTCCTTTTCCTCCTTCTTCACCTGCTTCTAACACTTCAGCGCAAGCGGTACCTTCTGGATAAGGCAGTGTATTGTGCTCTTCTACAATTAGTGCACGACGAAGCGGAATCATTAAGACAACTCCTAGAATACCACCAGCTAAAGCAATGATGGAAATGGTTAGTAAACTGGGTTGCATTTTCCAGATAAATAGAGCAGGAAGTGTGAAAATGATACCTGCAGCAAGAGCTTCCCCGGATGAAGTAATCGTTTGAACAATATTATTTTCTAATATAGAAGTTCGTTTCATAATAATTCGGAGCACAGCCATGGAAATAACTGCCGCAGGTATCGAAGCAGAAACAGTCATCCCAACGATAAGTCCCAAGTAGGCGTTTGCTGCTCCGAATATAATCGCAAGTAACCCACCAAGTAGTAGCGCCATCCATGTAAATTCAGGCGGTTTTTGTGAAGCAGGTACATAAGGTTTAAAATCTTCGTTCGACTTTTGTTTAGACATAATCAAGCACCTTTCTTTAAATAAGATATATCATAAGCGCAACATAGTTATGCTTTAATTTTAAATCTTCAGTAAATTAAAAAGCAAACAAAAAAATTGTATATGAATGAATTGCCATTCAAAATAGTGGAAAAATTTATTTTATAAGTGGTACAATTATTTTGTTGCGCATTTTTAAAAAATTTATAATTTTAAGAAGGAGACTTTGAATTGTCGTCAGAAGAGCAAGTACATCAAGAAAAGAACGAAAAAGGTTTTTTTGGGCATCCAAAAGCGATGTTCACTCTTTTTAATATGGAATTATGGGAGCGCTTTTCTTATTATGGAATGAAAGCGCTTGTCATATACTATATGTATTACGAAGTATCACAAGGCGGCCTTGGCATTTCGAAAGAGTTAGCGTCTTCCGTTATGGCAGTTTATGGTTCGCTCGTGTTTTTAACTGGAATTATTGGAGGTTGGGTTGCTGATCGATTATTAGGTAATCGACATACGCTTTTTTGGGGCGCAGTCGTGATTATGTTTGGTCATATTACATTATCACTGCCTGGAGGAATTGAACCCTTATTTATTGGGATGCTGTTTATTATTTTAGGGTCAGGATTAATGAAACCAAACATATCAAATATCGTTGGCGAGCTATACAGTCCAACTAGTAATAAACGGGATGCAGCTTTCAGTTTGTTCTATATGGCAGTAAACATTGGAGCTTTGGTATCTCCTTTTGTTGTTAGTACGGTTGGTCGTGAGGTGAATTTCCATTTAGGATTCAGCTTAGCGGCTATTGGAATGGCTTTAGGGCTAATTGTGTATATTGTAACGAATCGAAAGTATCTTGGGGATATCGGAAAAGAAGTAAAGAACCCTTTAAAAAGCGGGGAATTGCAGACCTTTGCGAAAAGGGTTATTTTAGGGTTGCTTGTTTTTATATTGCTTGTTTTTGTTGCATTTTATACGGGTCATTTAAGTGTGCAACTGTTTATTAACTTTATCAGTGTTTTAGGTTTACTGATTCCAGCTAGTTATTTTATCGTGATGATTTTCAGCAAAAAAACAACGAAAACAGAACGATCCAGGGTGATTGCGTATATCCCGATGTTTATTGGTGCAATGATGTTTTGGACGATACAAGAGCAAGGTGCTATCATTATGGCGCAGTATGCTGACCAGCGGACGCAGTTGGAGTTCTTAGGTATTACCCTTGATCCAGGTTGGTTCCAGTCGGTGAATCCGATATTCATTGTTGTTTTTGCTCCGGTTTTTGCAGCTTTATGGACGAAGTTAGGGGATAAACAGCCTTCTACTCCTCACAAATTTACAATTGGAATATTCTTAGCAGGTTGTTCATTCCTGTTATTAACGATTCCTGGTCTTCTGGGCGGGACTGATAGTTTAGTGAATCCGTTATGGCTGATTGGCTTTTTCTTCTTAGTAACTATGGGTGAGTTATGCTTATCACCAGTAGGGTTGTCAGCAACGACTAAATTAGCCCCTAAAGCATTTGCTGCTCAAACGATGAGTGTTTGGGGGTTGGCCAACGCAGCAGGACAGGGAATCAATGCGCAAATTACTCCGCTATATAATGCTGGTACAGAAATAGCTTATTTTGGTATTATCGGGGGAATCAGTATCGTTGTTTCGCTGATTTTATTCCTTATATCTCCACTAATAAGTTCTTATATGCGCGGGTTGCATTAATCAAATCGCGTTCAAAAGTTTAAAAAGAAAGAACACTGTGTAACATTGCTTATGTTTTGCAATTACATAAATGGAAAGAGGATCTAAAATAAAGAAGCTTCCTCTTTTTGAATACTTTATAAAGAAAAGCAGAGGAGATGCATTCATTTCTTAAGTTAGAAAAATGCACTGTCTTCTGCTTTTTTGAAGTAATTTATTATTATTCATTTCTTTTTGGCACACGTTTTTCAATAAAAAAACTTAAGAAAATGCCTACTGCTGATATGATGGTTAATACC
>DATGTM010000100.1:0-8221 GCA_035301845.1 Pseudogracilibacillus sp.
TTGAATCTGCCACGGTCCGAATTATGAAAAGACTCTTTAATCAGGAATAAAATAACAAGTGAACTAATCAGAAATAAGATAGCAACAGAAACAAATACGGTTTCAATAGAAGCCTTTGCTGCTAAAACCCCGCCAACTGCAGGGCCGACTATTGCAGCAATACCGATGCTTGCTCCTGTAAACGCCATTGCTTTGCCACGTGTTTTTCCGGAGGTTTGATCTCCTACATAAGCAAAAGCGGCGGGGATAAGAATTCCTCCTGCTAGCCCATGGAAGAAACGAGCAATAAACAATTGCAACCCGGTCTGTGCCAATGGGTACAAAAATAAAATAATACAGACGGAAATCATCCCGGTAAATAACATTTTTTTACGGCCGAAGTTATCGATCCAGTGCCCGCCAATGATATTTCCGATCATATTTGTAAAGGAATAGACAGCTACAATGCTGCCGGTTAATGTATATGAAGCACCTAATTCAAGTGCATATGGTGTAATAATAGGTAATTGAATAAAAGTATCGAGGAATGCCACGATAATAATAATGTACATGACTTTTGCCAAAGATATCCCTACTTTCCGTTTTCTATTATACATGAAAGAAGGAAGGGGTGGTAAACTGATTTTGTCAAAGCAGTGAAATTCCTTGAGAATAATCGATTTATTACTTTATCAATGGAAAGTTTTATCAGAAAATTGAAAGTCTTGCCATTATAGTGAGGAGTCAGTATAATAAGGGAATCAATAGAATGAAAATTTGGGGGAATTCAGGATGAAAAGGAGTTTGCAATTATTTCTGGTTATGATGTTCTCTGTTTTCTTTTTAGTAGCTTGTGGAGGAAACAATGAAGAAACAGAGGCAAATGAGAATGATGAAGAAGTAAATGAAGATGCGGAATATATAATTGGGGCAACCCAAATCTTGGAGCACCCTTCATTAGATGAAGCATATGAAGGATTTCAAGCAGCTATAGAAGACGCGGGATTAGATGCTTCTTTTGATTATCAAAACGCACAGAACGATCAAAATAATGTAGAAACGATTTCCAATAACTTTGTAGCGGATGATGTTGATTTAATTTTCGCGAATTCAACTCCAAGTGCATTGGGGGCGCTAAATGCGACGGATGATATTCCGATTTTGTTTACGTCTGTTACAGATGCAATTGATGCTGATTTGGTTGATTCTATGGAAGAGCCCGGTGAGAATATTACAGGAGTAGTAGACTTGCATCCGGATGCAATTGACGAAACAGTCTCTTTTATCGATGATAATTTTGAAGGAGCGAATATTGGTTTAATTTATAATTCTGGCGAGGCAAATTCGGTCGCCCAAATTGATCAGGTGAACGAAGCGGCAGAAGGAACGAGTTTAAGTACGTCAGAGCGAACAGTATCTAACTCTGCTGAGGTGCAACAAGCAGCTGATACCTTATCAGGAGATGTAGATGTGTTTTACATCGTCACGGATAATACAGTTGTCTCCGCACTGGATACGGTAGTTGATGTTGCTGAAGAGCAACAAATTCCATTAATGGTCGGTGAACCAGATTCTTTGGAAAACGGTGGTTTTGCGACATATGGTATTGACTATTTCTCTATTGGAGAACGTACTGGAGAAATGGCTGTTGATATACTGGAAGGAGACAAGGAACCAGGTGAAATGGATGTAGAATATCCACCAGAGATTGAATTATTTATTAACAAAGACGCAGCAGAAGCACAAGGTGTTGAATGGGATGATGATTGGGACGACGAAGCAGAATTTGTCGAGAACGAATAAAATTGTGCTTTTAAGGAAATGAGTAAGGAAGTAGGTGCTACTCCTGCTTCCTTATTTGGTTTATAGGCAAGCTGAAAATAGAAATGGGGGATACAATGTTTTTATCATTATTTGGTGCAGTGGAGTCTGGAGCGATTTATGCGATTATGGCTTTAGGTGTCTATCTCTCATTTCGTGTCCTGGATTTCCCGGATTTAACCGTTGATGGCAGTTTTGTTACTGGTGCAGCGGTAACGGCAATTATGATCATGAATGGCACCTCTCCTTTGATGGCAACTATTTTAGGTGCAGTGGCCGGTTTTGTAGCTGGGTGCATCACGGGTATTATTCATACAAAAGGAAACGTCAATAATTTGCTATCTGGTATTTTAATGATGATTGCTTTGTATTCGATTAATTTACGTATTATGGACTCGCCACAAATTTCTTTGATGAATGATGATACACTAAAAACACAGTGGGGAAATATTTGGGATTCAAGCGGAATTGATGGAGTCCTGAACGGGATGTTAGAAGGAATCGGCGCAGAAAAGCTGCCTGCGACTTGGGGAATTGTTATGATTATGTTGGTAGTTATCTTTTTCATTAAGTTTTTAACAGATTACTTTTTGAAAACGGAAGTCGGATTAGCTTTACGTGCTACTGGAGATAATCAGCGAATGATTCGAAGTTTTTCAGCAAATACAGATATTTTAATTATCCTAGGTATAGGCCTTTCTAATGGTCTGGTTGCTTTGTCTGGAGCATTAATAGCCCAGCACGGTGGCTTTGCGGATGCAGGCATGGGGATCGGGATGATTATTATTGGACTTGCTTCTGTCATTATTGGAGAAGCATTATTTGGAGCCAAAACGATTGCTCGTGCTACATTAGCAGTTATTTTAGGGTCGATTATTTATCGGATTGTTGTGACATTTGCGTTGCGAGCGGATTTTTTAGAGGCAGGGGATATGAAGTTAATTACAGCACTCTTAGTCATCGTCGCATTAGTGATGCCTAAAGCGATACAACGGCGGAAAGAAAAACGGCGCAGACTGGCGAAACGTCGTGCTTTAAACGAGGTGAAGAAACATGCTTAATGCAGAACATATTGCAGTTACTTTTAATGAAGGAACACCTGATGAAAAACAGGCATTAAAAGGCATTAATTTAAAGTTAGATAAAGGCGAGTTTGTAACGGTAATTGGAGGAAATGGTGCGGGTAAGTCGACATTGATGAACGTAATTTCCGGTAATTTGATGGCAGATGTGGGAAATATCATGATAAATGATAAAAAAGTGGAACAATTGGCTGAATACAAACGGTCGCGTTTCATCGGCCGAGTGTTTCAAGATCCAATGGCTGGAACTGCTCCTTCGATGACGATTGAAGAGAACTTAGCAATCGCCTTTTCCCGAAATAAGTTACGGAGTATACGGCCTGGGGTGACCAAGAAACGGAAAGAAATTTTTCGAGAGTATTTACAAACATTGCACTTAAGCTTGGAGAATCGTTTGAATGCTCGCGTTGGTTTATTATCAGGAGGAGAAAGACAAGCACTGTCTTTATTGATGGCAACGTTTACGGAACCGGAAATTTTACTGTTGGATGAACACACTGCAGCTCTTGATCCGGCACGCGCCGAATTAATTACGGATTTAACGACGAAAATCGTGAAGCAATTTGACTTAACGACGTTAATGGTAACCCATAATATGCAACAAGCACTAGATATGGGTACGCGTCTCATTATGATGGATCAAGGACAAATTATTTTGGATATAGCAAATGAAGAGAAACAACAGTTGACTGTTAAGGATTTAATGAATGAATTCCAAAAAATACGAGGACATCAAATGGTCAGTGACGAAGCAGTATTAGGATGACAAATAAAAAGGATTAAACAGTGCGCTATAGCTACTGTTTAATCCTTTTTAAATTGTATAAATCTATAGTATACAACTTTTAAAATGCCGTCATAAGGTGTTGAAATTCTCTAAATATGAGACGTTGTGTTCTTTAAGCTAGATGTTTACTCCATCATTTATACTTTAGCCACTCGTAACCCTTGAAAGTCTAAGGGAACTGCTGTTACTTCCGCGTTAGGGAGAATAGATTGCATATGACGCGCAATTTTATTTCCGGACCCTTGAGGAACAAAAGAAAGCATAGTCGGTCCAGCGCCGCTAATTACTGTTCCGTATGCGCCGTACTTTTTCGCAGCTTGTTTGGTTTTCGTATAATCCGGGAGCAGCTTGTTGCGATATATTTCATGGAACATATCTTTTTCCATCATATCTCCCGCTAGTTGATAGTCTTCCGAAAGCAGTGCAGCAAGCATGACGTTGCTCACTGCACTTGCTGTCGTTGCTGTGTCCATCTGTAAAGAAGCAGGCAGAACACTTCTAGCATCTGTCGTCTTTAATTCATAATCCGGAATATACAGTACTAAATCTGTTTTCATCTGAGAAATTTTCGTATAACTCGTTTTTCCGTCTATTTGTACGGTAACCATCAGGCCGCCAAATAGAGCTGGCGAGACATTGTCTGGATGCCCTTCGATTTCTACTGCTAAGGTTAATTTTTCTTCTGTGCTTAATTGTAAATTTCCAAATTGATTCACCAGTTCAATCCCCGCAATAATGGCAGAAGCACTGCTGCCTAAACCGCGAGCTAACGGAATTTCGCTATGCATTTCCACTTCACAAGGAGGTAAGAAAATGCGATACTTTTTCGCTACTTTAATCACTACTTTATAAATATAATGATCTTGGTAAGAGCGGACTGGCGGGACAAGCGATCCTGTATGTGTGAACTTCCATCTGTCACTTCGTTTCACGCGAAGTGTTAAATACTTGCCAAGCGCAATCCCCAGCGAATCAAAGCCAGGCCCAATGTTAGCCGAACTGGCAGGGACCTTTATTTCAATCATGAGACTCTCCTACTACTGTTTTAATATAATCAGTTACTGCCTTTTCATCATTAGGTAATGAAACAGGATCGATTGTGACGGAGTCGATAGCCGCTTGCGGGTCTTTCAACCCATTACCGGTTAAGACTGCAACAACTGTCGATCCTTTTGGAATAGTACCGTTTTTAACTTGCTGAAATACGCCGGCAATAGAAGCACAAGAACCAGGTTCTGCAAAAACGCCTTCTTGGCTTGGTAAGGTATGAAAAGCATCTAAAATCTCAGCTTCAGAAACGGAGGTAATCAATCCATTTGATTCCTCACGAGCACCTTCAGCTAACTTCCAGCTTGCAGGATTACCAATTCGTATGGCTGTTGCCATTGTTTCAGGATTGGCCATAACTTGTTGATTTGTAATTGCTGCTGCACCTTCTGCTTCAAATCCAAACATTTTAGGCAGAGTCGCTGCTTGTTCAGATTTGTGGTATTCTTTAAATCCTTTCCAGTAGGCGCTAATATTGCCTGCATTACCAACAGGGATAGCTAAGATATCAGGAGTACTTCCTCCCAGTTGATCGATTACTTCGAAAGCAGCTGTTTTTTGGCCTTCTAAGCGATACGGATTTACGGAGTTTACGAGAGTTACCGGATATGTTTCACTGATTTTTTGAACCATTTTCAACGCATCATCAAAGTTACCTGAGATTTGGACAATCTCAGCTCCGTAGATGACTGCTTGTGCTAGTTTTCCCATAGCTACTTTCCCCTCAGGGATAACTACGATAGCTTTCATGCCTGCTTTCGCAGCATAAGCAGCGGCTGCTGCGGAAGTATTTCCAGTTGAAGCACAAATGACAGATTTGCTGCCCGCTTCTTTTGCTTTAGCAACGGCTATGACCATTCCGCGGTCTTTAAAAGAACCAGTCGGATTTAGTCCTTCGAATTTTCCGTATAAATTTATTCCCAACTTTTCAGATAGATGTGAAAAATGATATAAAGGTGTATTCCCTTCGTATAATGTAAGATTTGGTGTTTTTTCAGTTACGGGCAATAAGGATTCGTATCCTTTAATTAGGCCGGACCAAGACATGGTTTATGCATCTCCTTCTACACGGAAATGACTTTCTACATTTTCGACGACATGTAGATCATCTAACCGTTTCATAGCTGTTTGAAAATCTTCTAAGGAAGTTTTATGTGTTACAACAATAATTTCAGCAAATCCTTGTTTCGCAGGCGTTTGTAAAATTCGTTCAAAACTAATACCTAACTGATTGAATAAATCAGAAATTGTAGCAAAAGCTCCCGTTTCGTCTTTCACTGTCAATCGTAAATAAAACTGACTATAACGGTGGTTTGCAGGTGTTAATTTCTTTTTGAAGCGAGGTTGGATGAATTTTTTCCCGTTTACTCCAAGTAGCATGTTCTTCATCGCTTCAACGACATCGGACATCACAGCTGTCGCGGTTGGCAAACTTCCGGCTCCGGGACCATAAAACATAGTTTCCCCTACATTTTCCCCGTCAACATAGACAGCATTATACTCGTCATTAACAGAAGTTAAGGGATGGTTCTTGGATAAGAAAGTTGGTTCAACAGAAACATCGATTTCACCATCTTGCCGGTTCGCAAAACCGATTAATTTCATCGCTAAATCCAGCTTATTTCCATACTCAATATCCGTAAGTGAAATGTTTGAAATACCTTCTACTTCTACATCATCCAGTTCTACATTTGTAAAAAAGCAGAGTCTAGCTAAAATCACCATTTTACGGGCAGCGTCGAGTCCATCCACGTCCGCTGTCGGATCAGCTTCAGCAAAACCCAGTTCTTGCGCTTTTTGCAAGGCATCTTCATAACTTTGTCCCTCTTGGTCCATCTTTGTCAAAATGTAATTCGTTGTTCCGTTAACAATGCCCATCACTTGTTGAATTCGGTCCGAAACGAGCCCGTCAGAAAGACCACGAAGCAGTGGGATACCTCCGCCAACACTTGCTTCATAGAACAAGTCACATCCATTTTCAAATGCGACAGCTTCCAACTCTGGACCATGAAGTGCAATCAAATCTTTGTTCGCAGTGACAACATGCTTTTTAGCTTGTAGAGAACGAGAAATATAATCACGTGCGATATCTATTCCGCCCATCACTTCTACAATGACATCAATATTCGGGTTATCAATAACCTCTTCTGCTTTTGTTGTTAAAACAGAATGATCATACTCAATTTCCCGTGCTTTTTCCATATTGCGAACAAGCACTTTTTCTACCTTAACTTTTCTGCCTAATTGGTGTTCAAGCTCTTCTTGATGATCTTTGATAATTTGAATAACACCTGAACCAACTACACCTAGTCCCAGTAAACCAACTGATATTTCTTTTTCCATACAGTCACCTCATTTATATGTATAATTATTAGAATATTAAAAAATAACAAGCTATGCTTATGCAAAGCTTATCTACTCTAGTTCTTCATTTTTCGCTTAACTCCTTTATAAATTTGTGAAAAATGTATTCATTATATAGAGCAGGGCGTATGTTTCCATTTCTCGTAGTCTTAAAAAGACACCTTAGTACACACACGCTTTTAGTACAATACATCCCATTATAGCATTTATTCCTCTTATTTTGAACGATTATCCAGTGATTATTTGTAAAATTGTTTTTTCAAAAAAATGTGCAAAATTGGAACGATCTTCTGCTGTGAACGCTTTTGGTCCTTTAGTTTTGTATCCAGCTCTTCTTGCAGCTTGGTTAGCATGCCGCCGTGCCATTAAATTATCAATGTTTTTTGCCGTATACATAAAACCAGTATGATGCATCACATAACATTTTTTGCCTAAAGCCATGGAAGCCAAACCATAGTCTTGTGTAATAACCAAGTCGCTTTGTTTAGCCAACTGTATAATTTTAAAATCGGCCATCTCAGCGCCTTTATCTACATAAACAACTGAAACGTGAGAGGGAAGTGCTTCTGATGAATAGTGGGCATAACTTTTTACTAAAGTAACTGGAAGTTCATAAATCTGTGCAATGTTGATGATTTCTGTTTGAACGGGACAGGCATCTGCATCAATTATAATATTCATATAGAGCTCCTTTTAAACAAGTTAAAAATGAAAGTATCAACGTAAAGATTATTCTGGGTATTTTAAAGAAGCAATGCGAAATGAATCAAGTTCTAAAAAAGCAATTCTATTCGGTAGCTTTTTTCTTATGTAGTTACAATGTATGAACTTCGCTTAGCGTCTATCTTAAGAAAGTATCATATTTAGACGAATACAGCTATAAAAAGCTGTTACTAAAAATGATTTAATTGGAAAATAGTGCATAAAAACAACGGAAATCATGCTTAGTATCGACGATATTTATATAAATTCGGTTTAAAATCTTAGCTTATGTGAAAATATAGGAAAAACGATTGTTTTTTGCTATACTTAATGGAGTAGGAATGAGGAGGAACGGGTGTAATGAATGATGTTAAATTAGAAAAAGAAGCGATGCATATATTAAAAAAAACAAGCAGGACCTTCTATATTCCCATCACTC
>DATGTM010000101.1:0-6657 GCA_035301845.1 Pseudogracilibacillus sp.
TCCAATCCCTGCAAACAGTGCTCCCACTACACCTACTTCTCTCTCTTTTGTGTTCCACATATATACTACAATAGAGGATAAATAAAAGAATACCGCAATGGTTGTTGGGATCATTCTAGAAAAACCTTCCGAATAATTTAAAAAGGTAACTCCAATTACTTCAAACACAATAGCCATCGATAACCCGAACCAAAACTTCATTTTCACTCACCTCTTCTGTTCCCTCTCTCCAATAAAAAATATAGCACTAAACATATAACCTATCAATACAATCGGAAATGTTCAGAATAGTAGTCATTGAGAGACTTGAAAGACTTCAGAAGACAAGGAGTGATTTAATAGAGGTTTGGTAATTAAAGGGGAATAATAAGTTATGGATTATAATATTAGTCTATTAATTTATAATCTCATGGTGAAAAAAGAAAAATTGGAAAAACATTAGCAACAATCAAGACATTGATATCTATTTCGTTAATCCTGGCGCGCCATCTTAAAGGGGATTAAATGAGAATTCCAACTGTCTTCTCCGCAAAAGTAGGCTGCCTAAAGTATTGGATTTCAATTCCGTATCACAAGAGGAAATTTCTCATGTCGCTTTTCAAAGAAACAACATACCTAGGAAATCTCTGAATTATCAAACGCCTATTGAGTGTTTCATGAGTTATGTCGGTGATAAATTTGATAAAAGTATATTGTCTCGCTTATTTTGACAAATCAAAATATAAAAAAATCATTGAATGAATTCCGTAGCGTGTAAAAAGGGGAGAGTTTACAACCTCTTTCTCAACTATTGCTGAGAAAAATATTGCTCTTATATTAACGGGAAAATAATTTGTAAAAACAGGATTCAGCATTAATTACGACAGTTCAGTATTATTTCTATTAATGTTATACTAGTTATATCCCATCAAAATTCAACTGTAGTAATTGGTTTAACTTAGGGAGTGAAGAAGTATGTTGAACGAAGCCGTTCTATTAATTGTCTTTTTAGCAGGAATTCTGTTTGGGCTTGTGTCCTTAATTGTTGAATTCGTTCACGAGGATAAAGTGGATTATTATCAACTGTCTACATCAATAGCAATAATTGTTGTATCAACCGTTTCATTCTTCTTTGTTCTGTAAACCTGAAAGGCTGAATCTATCAACCTACAGTTTTATCGAAATTTGTGAGGGGAATTTCAATTTGTTATAAAACAAAAATTTTTGAAGAAGACTAGCAATTTCATAGAAAACATGCAGCTATTATAACGAAGAAATACTGGAGGGTTCAAGATGACGATTATTGATATGGAAGCAGCGCGCAAGTGGAGAAAGTTGTCTAAAGAAATTCAGCAACGTTTCATTCATAATGTGTTTTGTTCCAATTGTATGGATACTACTATTGTGGATTATTCTATCAGGAATCAAGAAAATGGGGTACTGTTACAAGGTAAATGCAAAACTTGTCATCAAGATATTGCCCGTTTGATTGAAGATATTGACTAAATCTCGCGGGAGGAGGTTGAGTTATGATTGTTCGCGATACAGGGACCCATTTTATATTCATCGAACAGCATCATCATGCACTGGTTGCTCGAAAAATTATTGAAAAGTGGGAAAATGTACTATGGGAGGCATCTGCTATTTATGGCTCTGTTCTGTATGCTGTTGAACAACATGACCGAGCATGGAGGTTGTTTGATGCAGAACCTTTTTGGAATGATATAAAGCAAGCTCCTTATCAGTTCGTCGACTTTCCCAATTCGGCTAAGATTGTGATGTATACAAAAGGGATTGATGAAGTAGAGAAAGTTGACGCCTACGCTGCTGTTCTTTGTAGTGCGCATTACAGTTCTTTTTTAGAAAGTAGTACAAATGCAGAGGAAAAAGAATTTGTTGAATTAGAAAAAGGACGTCAACAGCGTTTGTTACAGAAGTTAAACGGATTAGCTTCTAACCAGGTTGCAGAACATTTAGCATTGTTGAAACTGGCGGACAATCTTTCGTTGTATCTTTGTCTGAATCATCCGGGTGTAACAAAAGAAGCAGAACATTTCTTTTTTAAAAAAGGTATACCAGTGGCTTCATCGGTTGCAGAATGGAAGTCAGGAGCAGAAAAATTAACTGCCAACTGGAAAAATCAGAGCACTATTGAAATTGGAGGTATCCCGTATGTAAAGCCATTTTCGGTGGCGTTCCAAGAAAAAAACATAATGAAAGAAAGAATTGCCGAAAAAGGTCTAATAACTGCCTATACGGAAGCTCCTTATGAAATGAAAGAAGTTACATTTATAGTGACATAATGCGGAGTCAGAAGAGTGTGGAATAGAATTCTACGCTCTTTTCTTTTGTTTTAAAAGAAAGAGAGGAAGCCTGCTTTGTAAAAACGATAGTATAAAACAAGAGAGAGTTTATTTAAAGCGATGGGGAAAATGGGTCTGTTAACAGTTTTACATCCTGAATATTGCAAATGATAGAGGAAGAATATAAATAAAACCGCCGTAACTGAACCTATATTACGGCGGCTGAAGAATTGGTTATCTTCCTATATATAGACCTTCAGAGAAAGTATTACTTCAGTTCCTCCAATTGAAAGCCTTCTACTTCTATTCCTTCATTTACTTCCAGCAATAGACATTTTTTTCCTTCATGATTAATGTATTTCATATTCTTTAAAAATTGGGGTGGCAGGGAAATTGTTGCTGCTTCTGTTTTTATTTTTACTTTTTTAGGCAGCAGGTTTTCCGCTTTGAATTCATGTGTTTCATTTTGCAGAATGGTTTGAAAGCTGTCTTTCACCTTTTCGGTATCTACTCCTTCAATCCCGCTGGTTGTTAAAATATGTTCCACATCATGATAATCTAGGACAGGACTTTCTTCTTCTTCCTCTTCTTCGTTCGCCTGGAGAATGGTGCCAATTTCTTCATAAATATTGGAAAGCATGGTGGAATCTACTTTGTCATCTGCTACTCGGCTGACAATGAGTTCAAAGCCATCTTTTTCTTCCATGGCTGTAGTTGCTTCCGTACAATGCAATATATCTTCAATAAATCGTTCATCAGGCTCGTTTGCTTTTTTGGCACTGTATAACACATGATTAACGTTTGGTGCATGATCTTCAAATGTCGGGTATAAAAAACCGGAAAGAGGTTTTTTTAAGTTGATGACAGGGTCAACATCACTATGTGCTTTAAATTCCTTTTCAATATAATCAAACACTAATGCAGGTTGGGGAAAAGACGTTTGATTGACACTGCAAAGAATAAAAGGGTTCGCATATACTTGGTCATTTCCGCCTTCATTTGATTCTATATTACGTTTGCTCGTAGGAGCGCGGTATTCCCCACGGACAAATGTGACCACTGTATCAAAATCATAGACAATTGTTTCGCTCATTCGCTCAACTAAAGAAAGCATTTGCTCTTGCCAACTTTCAGAATCGTTGATTTGGAGGCTTTGGTATAACAAATGTTGCGTGTTTTCTTCAATCTCTCGATTAAATTTTAAGGGGAATAGTTTTTCATTCACACGACCTGTTAATACTTTTTTAAAATTATCATAAAATAAATCTTGCGTTTCGCGTTCCAACATTTCAAATGGTGTACTTACATGGTGAAAGATATCACCTGTTTCTTTTTGAACGTATACATTAAATACTTCTCGTATGTTCATATATTCATTATCCGGTTTGAACTGCTTGCGGATTGATGCTATATCTTTTTTGTTCATTTTATCAACTCCCTCTAGAGATTATACCTGTTATAGAGAGGAAATGTCGATAACAATCATAGAAATTCTTTTGAATATAATCTATCTTGGGCTATGAATCCGTTTTAAGTACTATTTTTACTCATAAGAAAACGTTTTACAGGTATTTTTTAGAATGCTATACTAAAAAAGTTGTGCTATTTATGAGAACAATAAGAAAAGTATAGGAAGGATGTAACTCATGTCAGAAGAAATGTATCATGGGATAGCCATCGCGCTTTATCTAATGGTTATGCTGCTAATTGGATGGTATGGATTTAAAAAAACATCCGATTTAGACGATTATATGCTAGGGGGCAGAAAGCTTGGTGCACTTGTAACCGCTTTAAGTGCGGGGGCTGCCGATATGTCCGGATGGTTAATTATGGGGTTACCCGGTGAAATTTATGGGGAAGGACTCGGAGCCCTTTGGATCGCTATTGGTTTGACATTAGGGGCGTATTTTAATTGGCTATTTGTTGCTCCGCGTTTACGTGTGTATACGCAAGTGTCCAATAATTCCATTACGATACCCAGTTTTTTTGATAATCGATTGAAAGATACGTCAGGTATTTTACGTATAGCTTCGGGAATAGTTATTTTAGTATTTTTTACATTTTATGTCTCTTCCGGGATGGTTGCTGGCGGTAAATTTTTCCAAAGTTCATTTAATATCGAGTACCATACTGGTGTACTGATTGTAGCAGCGGTCGTTATTGCTTATACTTTATTTGGAGGATTTTTAGCGGTCAGTTATACGGACGCAGTTCAAGGGTTAATTATGTTTTTTGCACTTATGATGGTTCCAATTGTTGGTATTTTTGTAACTGGAGGTGTTGCTGATACAAAAGCCACTATCCTGGAAGTGAATCCTGACACATTGCAGTTGTTTAAAGGGATTTCTGTATTTACGATTATATCCGGAATAGCTTGGGGGCTGGGTTATTTCGGACAACCACACATTATCGTCCGGTTTATGGCAATCAGTTCAGCGAAAGAAACAACGAAAGCTCGTCGTATAGGAATTGGCTGGATGATTTTATGTTTAATCGGTACAACATTTACGGCGCTTATCGGGATTGCATTCTTTGTGAAATTCCCGCAGTATGAACTTGTTGATCCAGAGACAGTTTTTATTGATTTAGGCCAAATTTTATTTCATCCTTTTATAGCAGGTATTGTTCTTGCGGCAGTACTTGCGGCAGTGATGAGTACGATATCTTCGCAATTGATTGTAACTTCTTCTGCTTTGATTGAAGATTTATATAAAAAGTTAATTAATAAAACGGCTTCTGAAAAACATTATGTTTTCTTAGGTCGTATGGCAGTGCTTGGTGTAGCAATCGTTGCAATTCTTCTTGCCTGGCCGAATAACGAATCGATATTAGAGCTTGTGTCATTTGCTTGGGCAGGTTTCGGCGGAGCGTTTGGACCAGCAGTACTGTTGTCTCTCTACTGGAAGAAAATAACTCGTACTGGAACTTTAGCAGGAATGATTGTTGGTGCTATAATCGTTGGAGTATGGGGGAACATTCCAATGCTCTCTGAATCTATATATGAAATTATCCCAGCATTTTTAATCAACTTGCTAGTTACCATTTTAGTTAGTAAAAAGACGTATGAAGAAAACACTGAAATCGACAGTGAATTTACGGATGTTCTGTCTGAATTAAAAAATAAAAAATCATAAACGGTACATAGAGAAAGGCTAACCTGCTGTTAAAAGCAAGGTTAGCTTTTTTTAAATCATAAGGACGTTAGTAACCTATATAACTTCATTTTGCAGTCATAGAAGAAGGGAAGTACAAGCAAACATTTTTAGAAGCAAACATTGAAGTATTGCCAGTTTAAGAAAGAATCGGTAAAATTAATGACAAGCTTACATAGAGAGTAGTCAGTAAAAGTAAGATAGTCTTGTATTTTTATCCTATGAAATAAAAAGGAAGGAGCTTACGCATGGATAGTATTATTTTTGATTTAGATGGAACATTATGGGATTCACGAAACACAGTTGTAGAAGCTTGGAATCATGTATTAGAGAAGCATTATAAAGAATTGCCGAAAGTTAGTGTTGACGATTTTAAACGTGTGATGGGGTTGCAAATGGAGGAAATTGCAGAACAGTTATTTCCAAGTCTTTCCTTAGAGACAAGTCGTACATTGCTTGCAAAATGTGAAAAAGAAGAAAATCGCTTGATAAAAGAAAAGGGCGGATGTTTATATGAAGATGTCGAAGCAACGTTAACTACTTTAATCCGGAAATATGAACTCTATATTGTAAGCAATTGTCAGGCAGGATATATCGAAAGTTTTTATGCATATCATCAGCTGGGAAACTATTTTAAAGATGAAGAAAATCCAGGTAGGACGGGATTGTCCAAGGGAGAAAATATTAAACTCGTTATGGAAAGAAATAAATTAAGAAATCCAGTATATATAGGAGATACGGCAGGTGATCAAACTGCAGCAGCTTATGCAAAGATTCCGTTTATTTATGCAGATTATGGTTTTGGGCAAGTAGAAACGTATGATAGAAAAATAAATTCATTAAGGGAGTTGCCCGCTATTGTGGAAAAATACGCAAATTAATTCAGGTTTATATAATGTGCTAACAAAAAAAGAAGCCAAGATTTATTTCTTAAACTTGGCTTCTTTTTGCTATCTGCGTTCTGTTTTAGATGGAAGCATCATAAATAGATTTGACAGCTTGCTTTAATGTCTTGTTAAATTTCTCATCTGATTGATTTACATTTAAATCTTGGCTGAGTGCTCTAGAGAAGCTGGCAATTAATCCATCATTTTGTTTTAATTTTTTATTTGCTTCGTCTATGCCATATCCTCCCGAAAGGGCAACGACACGTATTACATTAGGATGCTTAATGAAATCTTTATATAAATTGTCGTTTGTAGGAATGGATAATTTAAGCATCA
>DATGTM010000102.1:0-9853 GCA_035301845.1 Pseudogracilibacillus sp.
ATCATTGTTCGCCTATTTCTGATACAACCATTCTGTCTTCAGCAGGGGCGGGGTGCCACCATATCGACCATGTCATGACACAGTTGCCTTATGCTTTGACTGCTGCAGGTGTAGCAGGAGCAGGATTTTTAGTGTTAGGAGTAACAGATAACACTTGGCTTGGATTTGCAGCGATGCTTGTCATTTTAGGCTTTATGTTTTACTTCTTAAAACGTAATACAAGTATAAGAACAGAGGAAAGAGAAGCAGCAGAAGGAGAGAGTTCCTAAAGAAACACGGATAAGAAACGTTATTTTGATTAACATACAAGAAAAACCCTGCCCTTAAAATTTATAGGACAGGGTTTTATGATGAATGGGCCAAAGAGCAAATGTTCATATGTTAGGAATAAATATAATATTGGAAGGATAGCTTATTCTTTTCTTTCCACAATTTTGACGCCACGTTTTTTCATTTCACGAATATAGAGATCGCCGTCAATGATTGTTTCTGGCGGAAATACTCCTTTTTTAGTAACAGAGCCACGACCAATCATTTGAGCGACAACGGAAACGGTGTTAGCAGTTGCACGAGCCATTGCTGTAATGCCTGTTACTTTATCCTTATAGGTGATCATTTCGTACGTATAAGTAGCAGGTTTTTGATTTTGGCTTCCAGTAACAACGACGCGTAATAATACTGCATCCTCTTTATCTTTTAAATCTACAATTGGATCTAATACTTTTAACAAAACTTCTCGCGGGTTTACTTGTTCACCTCCTACATCAACATAGTAATTGGTATTTGTTAAATTTAAATCAACTAATAACTTGAATTTTTCAGCATGGCCGGGGTATCGAATTGTTTTGTACTCCAATGTTTGGACATTAGGATAGGAAGCAGATAACGTAGAAGTTCCACCTGAAGTATGAAATGCTTCTAAAGGTCCGAATTTTTCAAAATATACTTTCTCTATTTCTGATAAAGCAGCAATTTCTTGTTTTACGCCATTGCGAAGGATAAGCGCCGGGTCAGTGTAATGGTCCAATAACCCTTCCATAGAAAAAACATGATTATACTCTAAAGGAGGCTCGGGACGGAGAGGGATTCCCCCGACGTATAAGTGAATGGATCGAACATCTGCCAGTTTACTTGCGCCGTACCCGGTAAGGATATTAATCATTCCTGGAGCGACGCCTAAATCAGGGATGATTGTGACGTTGGCATCTGCTGCTTCATTGTGGAGTTCTAATACTTTATCTGTTACATGACCGATATGTCCTCCTAAATCGATCGCGTGGACACCGACCTCTGTTGCGGTACGCGCAACTTGCTCATTAAAAGAATAAAATAAGGCATTAATAATAACATCGAATTTCTTCATATAATTGGCTAGTTGTTGGGGGTCAGTTGCATCTACTTGATAGGCTTTTACTTTAGATGAAGGCAGTATGTCGCAAGCCTTTTTCGCTAAATCCATTTGGATATCGGCTATGCCAACAGCTACTACATCGCTACTCGTCACTAAATCGCGAGCCGCTTCTTTTCCCATTAGTCCTGATCCCAGCACACCTATTTTCATACAATCGCCCCTTTGTAAAATAATTTACTGCTGGCTACTATTTGTGTAGCATTATCCTATTTTATAGTAGCATGAAAAAACCACATTTGTAAACGCTTACTTTTAAGGAGGTTCAAGAAATAAGAAGATAGTATGGCTCAAAACAGTTGTGCGTTAAACACAATGTACGTAAGTTTTTAAGAAAATAAAATAAATTGTTTTATTTTATGGATCAAGTCGATTTGGTCCATCTTTTAAATATAGATACACTGTTCGTAATTTAGGTCTTTTATTTATAGTGAAGTTATTGTAAAATTTAGATAATTATTCAATTAAGAAACATACTAGAGTAGTGAAAGGAGACGAATGGGGTCAGAATAGTAGACATGAGGAGGTTTAATAAATGAAAGCTCTTACTAATTTTTTTGATCGTATTGTACAGCGTTACTTGCCGGATGCTTTCTTATTCGCTATTGTACTTACTTTTATTGTGTTTTTATTAGGCATTTTTATAACGCATTCTTCACCGTTGGAAATGACGAAATATTGGGGAGACGGTTTTTGGGATCTTTTAGAATTTGCGATGCAGATGTCTCTTATTGTAGTAACAGGTTATATACTAGCGAATACACCTACAGTAAAAAAGGCATTAGTAAAAACGAGTTTATTAGCTAAAAATCCTGGGCAAGCTATTATACTTGTTACGATTGTTGCTTCGATTGCTACTCTTATTAATTATGGATTTGGTTTAGTCGTCGGAGCTTTATTGTCCATTCAAATTGCTAAAAGAGTTCCATCTGTGGATTATCGGCTGTTGGTAGCCAGTGCTTACAGTGCCTTTGTCCTTTGGCATGGTGGATTGTCAGGTTCAATTCCATTGTTAATTGCCACAGACGATCATTTTTTAACTGATGTTATTGGTTCTATACCTGTAACGGAAACGATATTTAGTGGATTTAATATTTTTATTGTTGTTGTATTATTTTTAACGCTGCCGTTGTTAAATCGATTATTGTTAAAATCGCGCGAAGGGTTGCCTTTAGAACAGAAAGCAGAGTGGGATACGGAAAGTTTTGAAGCTGAATTTGAAGAAATAGATAAAGAAAATGGTGGGGCATTATTTCCTTCTGAGCGGTTAGAGAATAGTCAGATTATCTCGCTCGTGATTGGCCTTTTAGGTATGGTTTATGCAGTTTTTCATTTTATTGATAATGGATTTGATTTAAATATTAACATTGTGAACTTCATCATGTTGTTTTTGGGGATCTTGTTACACCGTACTCCTCGTCGCTTTTTACACAGTGTTACCCATGCAGTAAAAAATGCAGGTGGAATTATCATTCAATTTCCTTTTTATGCAGGGATTATGGGGATGATGGTCGACTCAGGGTTGTCTGAAGCGATGTCGTTGTGGTTTGTTCATATTTCCAATGAATTTACGTATCCATTATTTGCTTTTATTAGTGCAGGGCTAGTTAATTTTTTTGTTCCTTCAGGTGGTGGACAGTGGGCTGTGCAAGGACCTATCATGGTTCCTGCTGGCATTGAAATAGGAGTGGATTCTGCCAAGACGGCTATGGCAGTTGCTTGGGGCGATGCTTGGACTAATATGGTTCAACCATTTTGGGCTTTACCGCTTCTTGCTATTGCAGGGCTGAAAGTAAGAGATATTATGGGTTTTTGTGCTATCGTTTTAATTTATAGTTTCTTCCCTATAGCTATTGGGTTATTATTTTTCTAACATAACTTGATTATTTATCACTTCTACACCTATCGTACAACAGATACATTTTTGGGAAATAAAAAGAGTCAGGCTGCTTTGCTGAATAAAAAAGCAGTCTGACTCTTTTAGAAAGGTATTTTTGTTTTATTGTGCCGTAGCTGCTGGTTCTAAATTTTCGATGATGATTTTGTTAATCACATTAATGTAAGCAAGACCGCTCGCGCGAATAACATCCGTATCACTTGCGTTTGCGTAATAGGTCATACCTTTGTAGGAAGCAGAAACTTTCACTTTCCCTAACGCTTCTTTTCCTCTTGTAACGCTGCTGATTTTGTATTCGATTAATTGAATTTCAAAGTCGATAAGAGAAAGAATTGCAGAGTATAACGCATCAATTGGACCGGTGCCACCTGCACTGCTTTCAATAATATCTTCTCCTTTTTTAACTTTAACACTTGCGGCAGGGAACGCCGTGTTACTAATGACTTGTAAATCAATCAATGATAAGAACTCGTTTGTATATGCTTCAATATTGCTTTCACGCAATTCATTTTTAGCCATATAGTCTTTCATAATCATATATAAATCATGATGGTATACTTCTTTTTTCTTGTCAGCAAGTGCGATAAAGTCTTCGAAAATTTCTTCAAATTGTTCATCTACTAAATTAGAGAATCCTAGTTTTCTTAATGTGTCTTTAACAGCATGGCGGCCGGAACGAGCGGTTAAAATAAGCTCCATATCATCTAAACCGACATCATCAGGGTTAATAATTTCATAGGCGTCACGCGATTTTAAAAGCCCGTCCTGGTGGATACCTGAAGAGTGAGCGAAAGCATTGTCTCCTGTAATTGCTTTGTTCACTTGGACTTCCAGCCCCATCAAACTGCTGACCAATTGAGAAGTGTTCATAATCTCTTTTGTATTAATGTTTGTATGGCCATCAACTACGTCAGAGCGAACTTTTAAAGCCATCGCGATTTCCTCTAAGGAAGCATTTCCTGCTCTTTCGCCAATCCCGTTAATAGTACATTCCACTTTATCTGCACCATTTTTAACGGCTGCCATCGTATTGGCTGTCGCCATCCCTAAGTCATTATGGCAATGCACACTAAGTAATACATCATTATTTAGGTTTTTCAAACGATCATTTAATTTATAAATTAATTCGCCAAATTGCTCCGGCTCCGCAAATCCAACAGTATCTGGTACGTTAATCATGGTCGCTCCGGCGTTTACGACTGCTTCAATAGTTGACCACAGGTACTCGAAGTCAGAGCGGGAAGCATCTTCCGTTGAATACTGCACGTCAGGCAAAAGAGTTTTGGCATATTTTACAGCTTCTACTCCAATATCTAAAATTTGATCCTTGGATTTTTGAAACTTTTTTTCCACATGAATATCAGATGTCCCGAGTACCATATGAATTAAAGGTTTCTCAGCGTATTTGATACTTTCATAAACAGCGTCAATATCCGGCTTAACAGCTCGCGCCAAGGCAGTAATCATCATCTCATCTGTATTCCCGACTTGTTTTGCGACTTCTTTGACAGCATTAAAATCTCCCTCACTGGATGCGGGGAATCCTGCTTCAATGATGTCTACTTGCAGTCTGCGTAATTGTTTGGCGACCTCAATCTTTTCATGTTGATTTAATTTTGCCCCAGGAACCTGTTCCCCATCTCTTAGTGTTGTATCGAACGTCCAAATTTTTCTAGACATTTTATATTCCTCCTCATGGATATAGTTATTTCTTGTTGATAGAAAAGCCTGGCAGTTAATGAAAATACATGTGAGAAGTGTGTTGGAAAAGTTCTCAGCAACTCATTTACTTAGAATAACTGTTATTGCTTCGTTGTCTTCGTAAGATTAAACGACAGTCTCTAATCTGCCATGAAATTAAAAAAACCCGTCCCTATTACATGTTAATAGAGACGAGTTTACATTCGCGGTACCACTCTAGTTAATTAATACATAGATTAATTCCCTTTGTTTCGATGGCATCTACCATCTATCTTGATAACGGCAAGCATCCGACTTCCGCTACTTAGCTTCGTTTCACGGAGTAGCTCATGGATGAGTTCAATTTTTCTTTCCTGCTAGTTTTCACTATCCACTAGCTCCCTAAAAGTGAAAGAAAAACATACTAGTTCCAATCAAAGCTTTGTGTATATTTTCTGTAAATTCGAATTATTGCTAGTATACAGGCATCTTTATCGGTTGTCAACGAAAAGTAGAGAGTTTTTGCACTATTTTTAAATTTTTAAAAGCCTATTTTTAAAAAAAGTTCTTTGTATAAGCACCATGTATAAGGCTACGGGAAAGAATTATCGACACGATTTTCTTTTCTTGTCTTGTTTAGGGTGACCATAGTCATTTCTCTTCCAATATAAGCATGAAAAAAGTACACTAGAGGGAGAAGAAATATCTGTGAAAAGGATGAATAAAATGGAGATAGATATTAACCAACGAAAAACCGAACATATTAAACTGTGTTTAGAAGACCAAGTAGAAGGGGTTAATAAAACGACGGGTTTAGAAGGAATTTCCTTTATTCACAATGCATTACCGGAAATTGATTTTAACAAAATAGATCTCAGTACGCTTTTTTTAGATAAACATGTGCAAGCGCCTTTTCTTGTGAGTTCGATGACCGGCGGTTCTGATTTAGCAGAAAAGATTAATATGAATTTAGCAATAGCCAGCGAAGAGAAGGGCTGGGCGATTGGTTTAGGTTCTACAAGAGCGCTCCTTGAAAGTGATGCGCATAAAGAATCCTTTCTCATTCGCAAAGAAGCTAAAACCGTTCCTTTAATCGCTAATTTAGGAGCTGTACAATTTAATTATGGATATGGTGTCAAAGAATGTCAGCAAATCGTTGATAAAACAGGGGCTGACTCTCTGGTTCTGCATTTTAATAGTTTGCAGGAAGTGGTCCAAGACGGCGGCGATTTAAACTTTGAAAACATTTTACCAATGGTGGAGAAAGTTTGTAAGCAGTTGGAAGTCCCTGTTGGGGTGAAAGAAGTCGGTTTTGGAATAGATGGTACAGTCGCTAAAAAATTCCACGATGCGGGTGTCAGTTATATTGATGTAGCAGGTGCTGGCGGCACTTCCTGGAGCCAGGTGGAAAAACTGCGCAGTAAAGATCCTTTACGACAAAGGGCAGCAGAAGCTTTCAACAGCTGGGGCAACCCAACGAAAGATTGTCTCGTATCTGTCAGGAAAAATTTACCGGAAACGACGCTAGTAGCTAGCGGAGGCATGAAAACAGGTTTGGATGCAGCCAAAGCTATTACCATTGGTGCGAATGTAGTCGGTTTTGCTCGTACGCTCCTACAAGCCGCAACGGAATCTGTAGATGATGTGTTGCAAGTAATGGAACAAATAGAATTTGAATTGAAGATGACGATGTTTGGCGTCGGGGTTGATTCTATCGAAGGCTTGCGGAACACGAAACGTGTTTCTGTCATGGGGCGTTCTTTGTTAGAAGACTAATCAGCTAAAAAGTGTAGGATTTTCGATTGTTCTTCATGATGTTACATCTCCAAAAGCAGTTTAATAACGGCTTTTCGCAAGTTATGTTACAATCGTCTTAGAAATGAGCGAGGTGTCCAACATTGAAAATTGAGGTGTGGTCAGATTTTACTTGCCCTTATTGCTATATTGGCAAGCGAAGGCTGGACTTAGCCATAGAAAAATTTGGGAAAAAGAATGAGATTGAAATAGAATATAAAAGTTTTGAATTAGACTTTGTTACGGGTTCTCGTACTTCAAACCAAACTACCGAGTCAGAACCGTACAAGATGAATCAGGGACAAATCAATGAAATTATATCGGAAGGTCATCGTTTGGGGATTCCTTTACAATTGGATAACCTGATACATACAAATACATTCGATGCCCATCGATTAGTAAAGTGTGCCAGCAAATATAATAAAGCACATGAAATTGTTGAGAAATTATTTGAAACGCACTTAGTCCGTCACTATAATTTAGCGGAGCGATCCGTGCTATTATCAATCGCGACGGATGCAGGACTGGATAAGGCGGAAATTGAAGAACTCCTTTGTCTGAATAAGTACGGAAAAAATGTGAAACTTGATGAAGAAATGGCAACGGATATAGGAGTGAACAAAGTTCCTTTTTATATATTTGATGAAATACATGCGATTTCCGGTCTTTTGACCACTGATAGCTTTCTTGACGTCTTGCAAGAACTCTGGCATAGCAGCAAGGAAGATAAGCCGGCAAAACCAACTTCCTATTGCACAGAGACTGGTTGCCATATAGATTAATACAATGGAGTTGCCAAGTTGTTGGAAAAACTTGTGCAGCTCTTTTTTAGAGCGATTTTATTCCATCAGCTATGATACGAATTTGTTCTGTGACGAACCTTTGAAAAGTCGTAAACGGCTCTGTAAAATTTGATTAAAAAAGTAGGTTTGTGATTGCCTTCTTTATGGGCTGTATGCTATACTCAATAGGAAAGTCTAATTGATAATGAATCTCATTCTTGTTTAGAAACATTCTCAGATTAGAATGATGATTGATAGAGAGAGATAGATGATGAAACTACGTTATTTAGTCATTTTACTGCTGGGGTTGTCGGTTGTGTCGATTTTCCTTGGTGTAAGCGATTTGTCTCCTCTTGATTTAGTTGATTTGACAGACGAAGAAACAGAAGTTTTATTAATCAGCAGACTGCCGCGTTTAATCAGTATTGTGATTGCTGGAGCCAGTATGAGTATCGCAGGATTGATTATGCAGCAATTAAGTAAGAATAAATTTGTATCACCTACAACGGCAGGGACATTAGATTCAGCGAAATTCGGTGTGCTTATTTCCTTAATGTTGTTTACAGACGCAAGTTCGATTCAAAAGATTTTGGTTTCCTTTGCGTTTGCTTTGCTTGGTACGTATTTATTTATGAAAATACTGGATAATGTGAAATTTAAAGATCCAGTATTCATTCCTCTTGTCGGGTTAATGTTTGGTAATATTATTAATTCGATGGGTACTTTTTTTGCGTATAAAGATGATTTAATCCAAAACATGACTTCATGGATGCAAGGCGATTTCTCCATGATTATGAGTGGTAATTATGAACTGCTCTACATCAGTATTCCGACGCTGATTATTGCGTATTTTTACGCAAATAAATTTACCATTGCTGGTATGGGGGAGGAATTCTCGAAGAATTTAGGGTTAAATTATCGGCAGGTAGTGAATCTCGGTTTGATTATTTCTGCATTAGTAACAGCGTCTGTCGTTCTATCAGTTGGTGTGATTCCATTTTTAGGATTAATCATACCTAATATAGTAACGATTTATCAAGGGGATCACTTAAAAAACAATTTAATACATACAGCGCTGCTTGGAGCAACGTTTGTGCTGGCATGTGATATCGTTGGCAGAATCTTTATCTACCCATATGAAATACCAATCAATTTAACAGTAGGTGTGATTGGTAGCGGTATTTTTGTTTTCCTGCTATTAAGGAGGAAGCGCTATGGGTTATAAGAAAAGAACAATTGTCTTAGCTGGTATGGCACTTTTGGCTATATTGTTATATGTCTTGTACGGGTTAACCGGGAACATTGGTTATATTTTACCGAAACGTATCATTAAAGTCGTAGCTATTATCTTGACAGGCGGGTCGATAGCTATTGCAACAACTTTATTTATGACGATTACCAACAACCGTATTCTCACACCAAGTATTATGGGAATCGATTCCTTATATTTACTCACCCAAACGTTTATTATCTATATATTTGGTTCACAGTCGCTAATCATGATGAACAGTAATCTGAATTATTTGTTGTCTATTGGTGTTATGGTGCTGTTTTCTCTTCTATTTTATCGTTTGCTATTTAAGGGAGAAGATAACAACATATATTTCTTGCTGTTAGTAGGTATGATTCTCGGCACATTCTTTAGTAGCTTCACATCATTCATGCAAGTATTAATCGACCCGAATGAGTTTATGGTTGCACAAGATAAAATGTTCGCCAGTGTGAATAATGTGAATACAAACTTAGTTTATTTATCGATTATATTAGTGGGAATTGTTCTGATTTACTTTATCCGCTTTTACAAATATCTGGATGTGTTAGCTTTAGGAAAAGACCATGCAACAAACCTGGGAGTCCCTTATAATTACGTCGTGAAACGGCTGTTAATCATTGTCGCCATTCTTATATCGATTTCTACAGCGCTAATCGGGCCAATTACTTTTTTAGGGCTCTTAGTTGTTAATATTGCGCATGAGTTTATGAAGACGTATCGTCATGTATATATTATTTTAGGAGCAGTGCTTTTATCGATTATTGCCTTAGTTGGCGGGCAGTTTATTGTGGAACGAGTCTTTGTGTTTCAAACGACAGTAAGTGTCATTATTAACTTTGTCGGTGGCATCTATTTTATCTATTTATTGTTAAAGGAGAATAAATCATGGTAGATATCAAAAGTCTATTTAAAACATATAATAAGAAAACAGTGATTGAAGATGTCTCGTTGCAAATTCCAAAAGGGAAAATCACCTCTTTTATCGGGCCGAATGGAGCTGGGAAAAGTACACTAATCTC
>DATGTM010000103.1:0-6408 GCA_035301845.1 Pseudogracilibacillus sp.
TGAGTAGGACCACCACATTCAGTATAGAGCCTAAACTGTTCGTAACGGCTGTCTTTATGAATTAGGAAGAGTTATATCCACCGCTTAGCCGTCGATAAAAAAAGGCTAAATCCATTGAGAGGATTTAGCCTTTTCTCTTTACTTAACTGCTGCTTTTGCTTGTTCTGCTAACTGAGCAAATGCTTTTTCATCATTTACTGCTAGATCTGCAAGCATTTTGCGGTTTACGTCCACACCAGCAACTTTTAGCCCATGCATTAATTGACTGTATGAAATATCATTTAAACGAGCAGCCGCATTGATACGTGCAATCCATAATTTACGGAAATCACGTTTTCTTTGACGACGGTCGCGGTATGCATATTGACCTGATTTTGTTACTTGTTGTTTTGCTGTTTTAAATAAGGTGCGTTTTCCACCGTAATATCCTTTTGCTGCTTTCAATACACGTTTACGACGTGCACGTGTAACTGTTCCACCCTTTACTCGTGGCATTGTAATGACCTCCTATAAGTCCTTTATACTTGTATTATTATCTTGGTAACATTGGATCGATACGCTTCATATCACTGCTGGATACAGTAGTTCTTTTACGCAATTTACGTTTTTGTTTTTGTGATTTGTTTGCGAAAAGGTGACTTGTATACGCATGAGAGCGTCTAAGTTTTCCTTTAGCAGTTCTTTTGAAACGTTTTGCTGAACCTCTGTGTGTCTTCATTTTTGGCATGACTTCTTTTTCCTCCTTCAAACTTTACAAAAATTATTTATCACTGACAGGACCAAGCATCATAAACATTTGACGACCTTCCATTTTCGGTTTGGATTCAATTACCGCAACCTCTTTGAGTTCGTCTGCCAGTCTATTTAATACTTCACGTCCTAAATCTTTATGGGTTATAGCACGGCCTCTAAAACGAACAGCGGCTTTTACTTTATCCCCTTTTTCAAGAAACTTTTGAGCTTGCTTTAACTTTGTGTTAAAGTCGTGTTCCCCAATACCTGGAGAAAAACGAACTTCTTTTACATTAATCACACGTTGTTTTTTACGTGCTTCTTTCTCTTTCTTTTGCTGCTCAAATCGATATTTTCCATAATCCATAATACGACATACTGGTGGTTTAGCACCAGGAGCAACTAATACTAAGTCCAATTCTCGTGTTTGAGCAATTTGAAGTGCTTCATTACGAGATTTCACTCCTAACTGATCCCCGTTGGAATCAATCAGACGGACTTCTTTGGCGCGAATCTTTTCATTTACATTCATTTCCTTGCTAATATCTAGCCACCTCCGGTAAAGTATTGATCATTAAAGACAAGGTAATGAGCTTTTTAAAACAATAAAAAATGTGGGCACACGTAGGCACCCACATATCTCTCTAGTTTGGAAAGTCTATTAACCAGCCAACAGCTTTATAAGCGTCAGTCAGGTGAGAAGCGGGTGCTCCTGCTTGTCATAAGATCTTATTCAATTGATTCACAGATATTAGCATAGCATAGTCTTTATTGTTTGTCAAAATAATTTAAGGTGTTGACGATCAAGCTGCTTTTTTCAGCAAGTTGATTTCTATTCCTTTAAATACTGATAGCTAAAAATTTCGTTCAAAAGATAAAGTAGTTTATCTGCCTTACAGAATCTAACTCATCTACCCTCTTTATCCATGTTGAAATCGTTTGTCAGCATCCTTATTAGGATTGTTTACTTTTTGATACAATGTCAGCCGATATTTCTTCTAAAAACGCAGATAGCGAGACTGTTTCAGTGTCTTTTTGGCTATACTTCCTTACGTTTACACTTTCGTTTTCCATTTCTTGATCTCCAAGAATCAATGAATAAGGTGTTTTTTTCGTTTGTGCTTCACGAATTTTATAGCCAATCTTTTCTTCACGCACATCAACATGTACACGAATCCCCTGTTGTTTTAAGGCCTCTGCTACGTCTGCTGCATAACCGGCATGTGCAGTTGGTGACACTGGAATAATTTCTACTTGAACAGGTGCCAGCCACGTCGGAAAAGCGCCTTTATATTCTTCAATTAAATAGGCGACGAAACGTTCCATAGTAGAAACAACCCCACGATGAATAACCACTGGGCGATGATGCTTTCCGTCTTCCCCAATATATGATAAGTCAAAACGCTCTGGTAATTGATAATCCAACTGTACAGTAGATAAAGTTTCATCATGCCCTAGCGCTGTTTTCACTTGAACATCAAGCTTTGGACCATAAAATGCAGCTTCTCCAACAGCTTCCACATAAGGTAATTCCAATTCATCCATAGTGTCTTTTAGCGCTTTTTCAGCGACTTCCCACATCTCATCATTATCGATAAATTTCTCTTTATCCTCAGGGTCACGATACGATAATCGGAAGTGATAATCGTTAATATCAAAGTCTTCATACACTTTCTCAATTAGCTTCACAACTCGGGTAAACTCATCTTTAATCTGATCGGGACGTGCGAAGATATGCGCATCATTCAATGTCATCCCTCTAACCCGTTGCAATCCAGCTAACGCTCCGGACATTTCGTGGCGGTGCATCGTTCCCAGTTCTGCAATCCGCACCGGCATTTGACGATAACTATATAAATTATTTTTATAAATCATCATATGATGCGGGCAGTTCATCGGACGTAAAAACAGCTCTTCATTCTCCATTTTCATAGATGGAAACATATCGTCAGAATAATGATCATAATGCCCACTCTTCTTGTATAGTTCTGCACTTCCAAGAATTGGCGTGTAAACATGATCATAGCCCATTTTCTCTTCCAAATCTACAATATAGCGCTCGATGGTGCGACGAATGGTTGCACCACGCGGAAGCCAAATTGGTAATCCTTGACCAACTTCCTGAGATACAGTAAAAATGTCCAATTCTTTCCCCAATTTACGATGGTCACGTTCTTTTCGTTCTTCTAACAGTTTTAAATACTCTTTTAATTCTTTTTCTTTTTCGAAAACTGTTCCATATACACGTTGTAATTGTTTATTTTGACTGTCTCCCCGCCAGTATGCCCCAGAAATAGTTAACAGTTTAAATGCTTTAATTTTACTCGTAGATGGAACATGCACACCACGACATAAATCAAAAAATTCGCCCTGTTCATAAATTGAAACTGTTTCACCTTCTGGAATATCATCAATTAATTCCAGCTTTAAGTCATCTCCAATTTCAGTAAATAATCGTTTCGCTTCCTCACGGGAAACTTCTTTACGAACAATTGCTAAGTTTTCATCAATAATCCGTTGCATTTCTTTTTCGATTTTCGGTAAATCTTCTGGTGTAATTTTTTCTTCCATATCAATATCGTAATAGAAACCTTCTTCGATGACTGGTCCTACACCAAATTTTGCATCTTTATATAACCGTTTAATAGCTTGTGCCATTAAATGAGCTGTGGAGTGACGCATTATCTCGATGCCTTCTTGATCACGATAAGTGATAATAGCAATTGTGCCATCTTGATACAATGGCGTTTTTAAATCTACTGGCTCCCCGTCCATATGAATTGCAACAGCTTGTTTTCGTAAGCCTGGGGAAATCGACTGCGCAATTTCTTCTCCTGTAATTCCATCTTCAAATGCTTTTTCATTTCCATCCGGAAACGTAATATTTACCATAATTCCCACTCCTTCATTATAATTTTCATCTGGCAAACTTAATTATTAACAAGCTACTATTCCACGTATGTACGAACCACCCCAAAGGGGCAGGTACTTATGCTTCTTCAACATAAAAAACACTCGTCCCTAACTAAAAGGGACGAGTGCTCACACGTGGTTCCACCCTCATTTTCACTTAAAAAATGATTGACTTCATTACTCTTTAACGCGAGTGAGACGTCTTTGTGTACTTTATTCCACAAAGCAGTTCCAAGGTGGTAACTATATAGTATCGTGAATAGAAGTTCTCAGCCTGTGACTTCTTTCTCTAACATTCCGCAACTATATAATCATGTCCTCTTCTATACCATTAACATAATTATCTTAAACAGTATAACAATTTCTTTTTTATTTTTAAAGTATTATGATTTACTCTCGTTTATTTTCTCCATCTAATAAAATTTCTGAACTGACTTGTTTGATCCGTTCCATAATGCGTCCTGCTTTCACTTCCTCAATGCCGCCTTTGGAAGTAGTAGATAAAATGGTCTCCAATTGATCCATTGTGTAATTCGAAGTAAAGAAAACCGGTAACCGTTCCATCATCCGATATTGTAAAATAGACCCTAATACTTCGTCGCGAAACCATGCCGAAAAGGTTTCTGCACCAATGTCATCTAACATTAATACATCTGCTTGTTTAAACGAATCTGTCTTTTCTTGTACAGTATTTGTTTTTATTGCTTCTCGCATTTCTCGAACAAACTCTGGCATATAAATCAGCCGGGACGAAATATTGAACTCTTGCAAACGATTTGCCACAGCGCCTAATAAATATGTTTTTCCTATACCGAATGGTCCCGCTAAATATATTCCTTTTTCAGGTAATTCCTGTTGCGCCTGGTCTAAAAAAGCAGTAATAGCTTTAATAGCTTCCACCCGATGTGAATCTAAATCAATGTCATCCATTCTCGCTTCTAGAATTTCCTTTGGCATATAGAAACTGGCAATTAAATTCTCTTCTTGCTCTTTCTTGTCATAAAGAAGATGGTTCTCACATTTCTCATAAGATATATGAATTTCTTCGTGAAAAACACTTAAAACAGGCGAATACCCTTTCACCATATTGATGCAGCTGCCATAACTCTTGCATTTAGAACACTGCACCGATTGAGTCGTGTATTCATATAAACTGTTTAAACTTTTATCAATTTCGGTAGATGTGATTTCAGGATGCGCTTGTAAAAAGGCATGAATATCAGGATGATTCATCAAATCCTGTTTCATCTGCTGATGTCGTGCTTGGAAATCTCCATTTTCCTCTATCCATCTTTTTAAGGACGATTGGATTGGCTTCACTTATACCCTTCCTTTCATGCCGTTTTATTTTTTAGAAGTATGACGTTTCAATAATGATTCTAATTCTTGTAAATCTTTTTCCGGCAAATGTTGCTGCTTGTCTTTATTCTCTTCTTTTGTTTGCTTTGATTCAGTTTTTCGGTTTTTGAACCAATCCGGAATTACTTCTTTAGATTCTGTTTGTTTCGTACGAGCCGTTGTTTTTTTATTTAGTTTCTTTTGCTGCTGATTGACGACATGGTCCATGGCTTGTTTAGCAGTAGTATATCCCAAACGGGACCAGTGGCTGACGATGGTTTCTAAATATCGTTTGGATAGCTGATGATTGGATTGTAACATGACATAATGGATGGCTACATTCAAAACAGCATTTGACACATTTTGTTTCGTAGCTATTTCAGTAATAATGTCAATGTCCTGTGCTGAAGCATTATTCCCTTGAGACATGTCTTCTAACAATTCTTTTGGGGTAATCGTTTCAAAGTGGTGAATCAGTTCTTCTGTTTTAGTTTGCGGCTTACCGTTCGACGATGCTTGTTTCGTATTTTCTTGTTGCACAGATATTTCTGCTTGTGGTAACACATTTTCTTTTTGAACAAAAAAGTCTTGACAAGCAGCTTTTAACTGTTCAATATCCACTTCATTTTCATCGGTTAAGGACCACATTAAAGCCTTCTCTATTTCTTCCAAATCTAAATCATACATTACTGCCAACTGATTAATAATTCGCTGATTACTTTCGGTTAATACTTTATCAACAGGTATCATACTCTTAGTTAAAGCGTGCGATAATAAAGAAAAATCAATGGATTGAATAGGGATACCAGATGCTTGTTGTTCAGGTACTGGAGTGATTTTAATATCTCTTTCCGGAGTAAAGGATTGAAATACATCATTGAAAGAAACAGTTATATTATCGCCTCTATCCAAAGCTGGAGTTGCTTTGTAGTGAGCATGAAGCGTTTCAAATTTCGTTTTACCTATTTGCCGGTACAATAACTCAGCAAGCATGATATCTCCGAGAAACGAAGCCGGGTTAAACGGAGGAATAAGCACATACGTATACACCGTTTTTTCTTCTGTATTCTTTTTATATGTTTGGAGCAAACCAATTGCTTCTAATTTAATCCGGGCTTCATAAATTTGATCCAAAGATTGGTTTAAATAATTCATCAAATGATGATGTGCTTGAAGATGTGTTTTTTTCGATAAAGGTTCTTCTTGCAAAAGGAGTTGATAAAAGTGAATCGCATTAATACCGACTAGAGGCTGATATAAATGAATTAACGCAGCCAAATAGTCAGCAGGTAAGCTTGCATTTAATTCTACTTGGTAGCCATCAATCGGCAAAATCTTTCCTAAATATTGCACTTCGTACCTCTCCTTTTTATGCTCCTCATTCTTTTTTGGATTGCAGGATTTCTTTCAGTTCATCTAAGAAAC
>DATGTM010000104.1:0-39987 GCA_035301845.1 Pseudogracilibacillus sp.
ATCACTGTTAGCAGCTGAAACGAGAAGCAATAAAATAAAGCTCTTCTTCTAAAAAGAAGAGCTTTACTAATGAACAGAAACCTTAAAACTATTTCAAATCCGTTTACACCAATCGCCCCATAGCTTAATGGTCTTATTCCAAGAATTTTTTAACATAGAGCCTTCTCTGCTTCCCGCTTTATTTTATTTCTGTCGGCAGATTTTTCTCCAGAAATTTCATCTCTAGCTTTTAATTGTCATACATTGGTCATAAACCTCTTAGTACTTTGTAACAATTACTGTTAAAAATACGATGTAAATCATTTATAATAGGATTTGTAAAGATTTTAGAGCGTAAAGTAATAATTGTTTGGAGAGGAGTTTTGTAATGGATCCAGTGCTTATCGCGAGACTGCAATTCGCAGCAACGACGATTTTTCACTATTTTTACGTGCCTGTTTCTATTGGAATGGCTTTTACCATTGCAATCATGCAAACATTATATGTCATTAAAAAGAATGATATGTATAAAAAGATGGTAAAGTTTTTCGCGGTACTACTCTTAATTAATTTTGCAGTCGGTGTCGTAACAGGTATTTTCCAAGAATTTCAGTTTGGAATGAATTGGTCCGACTACTCCAGATACGTCGGTGATGTGTTTGGTCCTTCACTTGCGATTGAAGGATTGTTAGCTTTCTTTTTAGAGTCAACATTCTTGGGCATTTGGGTGTTTGGTTGGGAACGTTTAGGAAAGAAAACCCATCTTGCTTCGATTTGGCTGGTAGCGATTGGCTCAGTTTTATCTGCGTTTTGGATATTAACAGCTAACTCATTTATGCATAATCCAGTCGGATTTGAACTGGAAGGCAGTCGTGCTCAAATGAACGACTTTTTAGCTATCCTGGGTAATCCACATTTCTGGGCACAATTCCCACATGTTCTGCTCACTTCTATCACAACAGGTACCTTTATTATTGCCGGTATTAGTGCTTGGAAAATTTTGCGGAAACATCAGCTGGAAATGTTTAAAAAATCATTCAAAATTTCTATCACCATTTTAGCAGCTGCTTCTTTTATCACTCTATTTACTGGACACTGGCAAGCCCAGCACTTAATAGAAGAACAGCCAATGAAAATGGCTGCCGTAGAAGCACTTTGGGAAGAAAGTGATGATCCTGCGCCATTTAATGTAATCGCAAGTATTAATGAAGAAGAACAAGAAAATAATTTCGAAATTCAAATTCCTATGCTATTAAGTTTCCTGTCATACAACCAGTTTGAAGGATCTGTTATTGGGTTAAATGATATGCAGGAATTTTATGAGGATAAATATGGACCGGGAGACTATATACCGAATATCACAGTATTATTCTGGTCTTTCCGAGTGATGACAGGCATTGGCGGATTAATGGTTCTGCTAGGTTTATATGGTTCTTACGCATCCAGAAAAACAGGATTAGAAGAACGACCTATTTATTTAAGATTGATGGTTTATGGTATGATTACGCCTTTCATCGCTAATACGGCTGGTTGGCTGATTACTGAAATGGGAAGACAGCCTTGGGTAGTCTTTGGATTTATGAAAACAGAAGATGCGATATCTCCTAATGTATCAGCTAATGAAATGTTGTTCTCACTACTTTCATTTACAGCCATCTACACTATTTTGGGCATCTTGACAGTTTACTTGTTTCAAAAACATATTAAAAAGAATGATCCTGATGATACAAGTGAAGAGATAACAGAAGACCCTTTTGACAGTGAAGGAGGTAATGAAGTTGGCTCTTAGTGAATTTTGGTTTCTCCTTATTATGATTTTATTTATCGGCTTTTTTGTCTTAGAAGGCTTCGATTTTGGAGTTGGTATTGTTGCCCGATTCCTTGGTAAAAATCAACAGGAAAAAGGCGTGTACATGAGTACAGTCGGCCCTTTTTGGGATGCTAATGAGGTATGGCTTATAACAGCAGGTGGAGCAATGTTTGCAGCATTTCCACATTGGTATGCCACCATGTTCAGTGGATTTTATATTCCCCTCGTCTTTATGTTGCTCGCTTTGATATTACGTGGTGTTTCTTTTGAATTCCGCGGTCAAGTAGACAGTAACCGCTGGAGAAGTGTGTGGGAATGGTCCCTTTCGATTGGAAGCTTCCTCCCTCCTCTTTTGTGGGGAGTTGTCTTAGCCAACTTTATGATTGGTATGCCTATTAATGAAGACATGAATATGACAGGCGGGTTCACCCAGTTCCTTAACCCTTTTGCACTTCTGGGTGGTCTCATGTTCCTTTGCTTAACCATTACCCATGGCTTGCAATTTATTACCATTCGTACAACTGGAGAATTGCGCGAGCGTGCTCGTAAAGCAGGCAGTCGGATTACTCCAATTACAATTGTACTATTTTTGGCTTTTATTGTTGTTGGTTACTTTGTATCTGATGTGTTTACCTACCACGGACAAACATTTATGGTTTTACCGATGTTGGCATGGGTGGCGCTACTTTTTGCCAATCTCTATAATCATCAGAAATTAGACCGGAATGCATTTGTGCTTACCACTATTACAATGATTTTAATTACAGGAAGTATCTTTGTAGGAATGTTTCCACGTGTCATGATTAGTTCGATTTCTGATGCATATAGTTTGACCGTGTATAATGCTTCTTCCGGAGCGTACACCTTAAAGGTCATGTCGCTTTTCTCATTAACTTTATTACCGTTTGTACTGGCTTATCAAACTTGGAGTTATTATATTTTCCGCAAACGAATTAAACACGATGATGAGTTGGAATATTAATGGAAACAAAAAGAAAAAAAGGCCTCCCGATGTATGCGGGGGCCGTTTCCTTATACAGTTGGCTTATTCTCGTTTTATTAGGCGAGTCCGTTGCAATCATTGCCCAAGCATATTTTCTGGCTAGTGCTATTACGCAGTTATTTGATGGAGCAGGATTTGAAGCAGTCATAACCGACATAATCTTTTTTTTAGGGAGCTTTGCGCTTCGTTACATTCTCCAGCATACAGCTGCGCATCTTTCTGAAAGACATGCACTAGAAACGGCCAGCCATTTACGCGAATCGCTATTTCAAACCTATTTTTATAAACGAGATTCTTTAAACATTGGAACAGGGCATTTTATTACGCTTGCAATGGAAGGCGTAGATCATGTAAAAGCGTATATAGAAATCATTGGAGTGCGGATGATTAAGACAATGATTTTACCCACCCTGGTTGTTCTTTTTGTGTTTTTCATGGACCGAAAGTCAGCATTTATATTAATTGGAGCAGTTCCTATTATTATCTTTTTTATGATTCTTCTAGGGATAGCCGCCGAGAAAAAAGCTGATAAACAATATACAACGTATAAACGATTGTCAAATCATTTCTTAGATTCGTTACGTGGTTTAGAGACGCTCGCTTATATAGGCCGAAGTAAGCAACACGGTAAACAAATCGGCAAAGTAAGTGAAGATTATCGTAAAGCAACGATGAAAACATTACGAGTTGCCTTTTTATCTTCTTTTGCGCTTGATTTCTTCACCAGTTTATCCATTGCCTTTGTCGCAGTCGGTTTAGGGTTACGTTTAATAGATGGCACCGTTTTACTTTTTCCGGCACTTACTATTCTAATTTTAGCTCCTGAGTACTTTTCTCCTATCAAACAAGTAGGTAAAGATTACCACGCTACATTGGATGGACAGATTGCGATGGCAGAAATTGAACAAGTGCTGGAACAAAAAGTTGTTGCACAAAAAGAAGATAGTCAAATTCCTATCTTTACAAAAGAAAGCAAACTGCGGTTGAATAGTGTGACTGTTAAAAAAGAAGATGTGGCTTTACTGCAATCTGTAGACATCACTTTTCACCAAGGGTTGCTCGGTTTAGTCGGCCCAAGTGGAGCAGGAAAAACAACCCTTCTACAGCTATTAGCCGGGAGATTGACTCCTACAGAAGGTCATATTGAGTTGGATGATTACAAGCTCGCTTCGTTAGACCATGAAGGATGGGAAGATCAAGTAGCTTATATACCACAACACCCCTATATTTTTCCGCTTACGTTAGCTGATAATATCCGATTTTATGAACCGACAGCACTGGACAGCGAAATAGAACAGCTCATCCAACAAATCGGTTTAAGCAGCTTTGTGGAATCCTTGCCCAATAGAATACATGAAAAAATAGGTGAAGGCGGACGGACGTTAAGTGGTGGACAAGAACAGCGTATTGCCCTGGCACGTGCATTATTAAGCGATAAAAATATCATTCTACTGGATGAACCTACTGCCCACTTAGATATTGAAACTGAATATGAAGTTAAACAACTTATTTTACAACTGTTTCAAGATAAATTCGTTTTAATCGCTACCCACCGTATGCACTGGTTGACTGACATGGACGGTGTCTACGAAATTAACCAGGGTTTTATAAATGAACAAACTGAAAGCAAAGTAAATGAAGTGTATCATCATCGACCAGAAGGAGGAAAACAACATGCATAGCTGGATTTACCCTTATATAAAAAAATATAAAGGTCGGATGTTTTTTTCCGTCTTATTTGCTTGTTTAGGTGTGTTATCTGGTGCTATGCTGCTGTTTGTTTCCGGATATTTAATTTCAAAGACTTCTTTGCGTCCGGAAAATATTTTAATTGTTTATGTCCCTGTTGTAGCTGTTCGTGCATTTAGTATCATGCAGGCAGCTTTTCCTTATTTAGAGAAGCTCGTCAGTCATGACATTGTGCTTCGTATTTTATCTCATTATCGTAAACGTCTTTATGATTTGCTGGAACCGCAAGCTGTCTTTTTGGAAAGCAGGTTCCAAACTGGCGATTTATTAAATGTTCTCTCAGATGATATTGAAAAGCTACAAGACTATTATATTCGCACTTTAATCCCCAGCTTAGTAGGTTTCGTCATCTACATCCTTTTAGCGATTGCCATCGGTTTTTTTGATCTATATTTTATGTTGTTTATTTTGCTAACCCTTGGTGTCATTATTTTTCTTGGGCCATATGTATCTTATTACAAAATGAAGAAACATCATTTGGCACTTAAGAAACAACGACAGCTTTTATATCAGGAAATGACAGATGCTGCATTTGGACAGACAGATTGGGTATTAAGCGGTCGTATTTCTGAAGTGGAAGAAAATATTCATACAAAAAATAATCAATTGCTGCAAAAAGAACATCATTTGAATCGTTGGCATCATATGCGGGATGCCGGGTTACGGTTCTTTATTGGTGTTCTAATCGTTTGCATGATGGTCTGGACTGGCCTGCAAGTTGACAATGGCTCTATGCAGGCAACTTTAATTGCAGCTTTTGTTTTAATGATGTTTTCCGTCACGGATGCCTTACTACCAGTGAATGAAGCCGTGGAAGAGATTCCGGCTTACATGGATTCCTTAGAGCGGATGGATCAGTTAACTGACACAAGTGAATCATCCCGAACAGATAACCTATTCCATCTATCTCAACCTGATCTGCCAATTACTATAGGAGTTAATCAAGTGAGCTATCAATACAATAAAGCAGATAAACCAATATTGGATAACCTTTCATTGACTTTCTCTCCAGGCGAAAAAACGGCTATTCTTGGAAAAAGTGGTGCTGGAAAATCAACCTTACTAAAATGTTTAGCAGGCATGGTTCCCCCTACTTCCGGGACCATTACATTAAATGAACACGAGATGCAAGAAGCTTTTCTTGGGAAATATGTATCTGTATTAAACCAAAAAGCGCATTTGTTTCACACAACCATTAAAAATAATGTAAAAATAAGCAGACCTGAAGCGACAGATCAAGAAATAAAAGAAGCTCTCAGACAAGCACAAATCCTGGATTTAGTAGAATCGCTTCCAAGAGGCATGGACACACAAATGGACGAAATGGGAAAACGTTTCTCTGGAGGCGAACAACAACGAATCGCTTTTGCTCGAATACTATTACAAGATACTCCGATTATATTGATGGATGAGCCTACTACAGGAATGGATCCAGAAACAGAATCTGCCTTACTGGATACTGTGTTCTTAGCCGCCAGCAATAAAACAATTATTTGGGTGACTCATCATTTAGCAGGTGCGAAATATATGGACCGGATTCTTTTTCTTGAAGAAGGCAACATTAAACTAGACGGTCATCACCAGCAACTGATTCAGGAAAATGCTTATTACCGTACTTTATATAAGATGGACCAACAGCCAAGTTAATAGGCGTCACTAAAATTAAAACAAAGCAAAACAGCTAATGTACATTAGCTGTTTTTTAGATTTTGATTCGTTAACTTTACGTGAAGTGGATTATAATACACGTTTTTTAAGAAAAGATTCTCTTTTATTCTTTGATCAAACCAGCTATTTCATGGAGGGAAATATTCCCACCTGAGAGAATGGGGACTATCGTTTTTTCAGATGCCGGAATTTTCTGGTGAAGAACTGCAGCAACTGTAGCCGCTCCAGAAGGTTCCACTAATTGCTTCATTCTGCTAAGTAAAAATGAAAAAGCAGTTTTTATTTCTTCCTCACTAACCAGTACAATATCATCGACGTATTTTTTTACAATCGGAAAAGTTTTCTCTCCAGGACGTAATGCTCGTAAGCCGTCTGCCACAGTATCAGTCGAGTCGAGAATGACAGGATTTCCTTGTTTTTTGGATAAATACGTATCATTCGCATTGCCCGGCTCAACTCCAATAACTTGTATAGAAGGATTCGTTTCTTTAATTGCTGTTGCTATGCCTGAAATCAGCCCACCTCCTCCAATAGGGACCACTACTACTTCAACCTCTGGTACTTGCTTAAGAACTTCGAGACCAACCGTCCCCTGTCCGGCCATAATAAGAGGATCATCATATGGAGGAATGTAGACGGCTCCCTCTTCATTTTCGATAGCTTTAGCATAATGAATTCGCTCTTCAGAGGTAGTTCCACAATATTGAATGTGCGCCCCATATCCTTGAATTGCTTCCTCTTTCGCAGCAGAAACTGTTTCCGGTACGACGACCGTCGTTTTCACTTGAAGTTGATTGCCAACATAAGCAACAGCCTGCCCGTGATTACCTGAAGAAGCTGTAACAATATCGGTGGCTCCATCTCTGATCGCAGCTTTTACTTTGTTAGTTGCCCCTCTGATTTTAAAAGCACCTGTCCGCTGTAAATGCTCCCCTTTTAAGCAAACTCTATTATCGGCTTTTTTAGATAGTGTAGCAGATTCAAAAATTGGCGTTTGATGAGCAAAATCCCGTGTATTTTCTTGTGCTCGCTTGATAGCTTGAATAGTTAACATGATTATCCACTCCTTTAATAAATCCACTATTAATTACTATCATTTTACCATGCAATACAGTTTTTGACGTCATTTGTTTATATTTTCTCATAATTATCTATCTGTTTACACTTGCCCGTTTTATATCCAATATAGCAACTAAGATTTAATACGCTTTTAAAACTTCAAAACAACATAGCTTTCCCATCCTCCTTTCATTGTTTTCATACAGGCGGGGGCATATAATATAAGGTGTATATTCATTACAAAGGAGAAAAAAATGTCAAAAGAACATGGAGTACAATATTTCCCAATTACTTTATTCGCTAGTGTCATGGGGTTTGCAGGCTTAACCATTGCCAGTAAACATGCGGAGAATATCTTCGCGTGGTCTTCATGGTTGTGGGTCCTTTTATTATCCGTCACTAGTATGCTTTTCATTATTAACGGAGGCATTCTCATTTATCGCTTAATTTCGTTTACGAGCATAGTCAAAACTGAATTTGATCATCCTGTCAAAATGAATTTTTTTGGAACAATTCCAATTAGCTTTCTTTTAATAGCTGTTAGTTATTTTGAGATAAATCAACATATTTCTTTTATACTGTGGTTCGTTGGAGCTTTGTTGCAGATTACTCTTACTCTGACTATTATCTCTAATTTAATATTTAAACACACTTTCGATATTACCCACTTTAATGCCGCATGGTTCATACCTATCGTTGGAAATATCATTGTGCCGATTGCAGGGAATAACTTTATTTCCCAAGACGTAAATTGGGTGTTTTTCAGTATAGGTATTTTATTTAGCATTATTTATCTTACTTTCTTTTTTAACCGAGTATTCTTTCATCCTGCGGGTCCGCCAATGTTGTTACCGACATTTTTCATATTGCTGGCACCTCCTGCCATCGGCTTTGTTTCTTATATAAAAATAACTGAAACAGTTGATTCATTTGCCTATATTTTGTATGGGACTGCTTTCTTTGTCGGACTTTTATTACTCTTTCAGTGGCAACGATTTATTAAGTTACCTTTTATGATTTCATTTTGGGCGTTTCTCTTCCCTTCTGCAGCTATAACCGTTGCTACAGGAGAAATGTTTATTGCAACAAATTTAATTGCATATCAAATCCTGTTTACCCTCCAATTTACAGCGCTCTTGTTTTTAGGTATTTATTTATTGGCTAAAACAGTACAGTGGGCCTTTTCAGGAAAACTTTGTGTAAAAGACAGCTAACGCATGAATCCGTGTTTAGTTTCCTTCCAATAAGTGAATATAATACGTATAGAGGAAGCTATTTTTCTTCAATAAAATGAAGGGAAGCGATTATATGAAGCGTTTTCAACATATTTTAGTTGCTTATGACGGATCCAATCCAAGCTCTAAAGCATTGGAAATGGCAGAAACCATCGCAACAGATCATCAAGCAAAAGTTACCGTGTTGTTTATCCATGAAACAGATTCTGAAAATATGGTAAATTATGCTCGTCTGGATTCTATTAATCATTTTGGAGCAACTACGTCCAACCCTCAATTAGGTCCAGAGCCAATGAATATTTCAACTCCTTATCAAGAAGGCGATGAAATGAATAATAGTGTAGATATTGTGTTAGCCGATGCAAAAAGTAAATGGACCTCCAATATCGAACCGATTTTTGATACGATTATTGGAAATCCAGCAAATGAAATAACGCAGTATGTGGATGACTATTCAATCGACCTCGTAGTGATGGGACATCGAGGATTAAGCGGTATAAAAAAGTTAATGATGGGAAGCGTCAGCCAAAAAGTAACCAATCAAGCTAACTGCTCTGTTTTTGTAGTCAAATAGATTCCCTGTTTAGTAAAGGGATCCTCTCCTGCTTTGTACATTAAGACGAGAGGATTCTTTTTTGACGTACAGAAGGAGGAAGGATTAGATGCCGCTATGTACAGAATGCCAGTATAATTGGAGTTGGAAAGAATCAATGAGTCTAAGTTTTAATTGGAGTGGGAGTCAAGAAATCTCTTGTCCAGCTTGTCGAGAGGGACAATATGTTTCCGAACGTTACAAGCGAAAATTATCAATGGTTCTCCCCTTCCTGATCATTATCATTCTGTTAGCCAATCTTGTTTTTGGCCCTTCTTATTTTTTGTTATTCTCTTGTTTGCACTCATACCTGTCAATATACTGGGCTATTATTGGCTTATTAAATTGACGAACAAGCAAGAATTAACATAAATGATAAAATTCTTGTCGACAATGAACTTGGTTTTGTATGATTTAATACATTTAAACCATGTACATACCAGAGAATTGTAAGTTTCACTATCGATTCTTGTTTTCTCTGCTGATGAATCTTCATTTTTCTCCAGCTTATGTTTCTGTATTATGTAACCAGCTAACTAGTGTTTGCCTCTCTTTATCGTTTTTCACATGATGCAATAAATAAGACTGATCGATGCGTATATAATTTTTACTTAACATTCGTTTCCCCCATTTTGCAGCTTTTTCTGAATGGTTATACACAGCAGAACTCAACCGGTCCAAAATTATATCCTCAACAGCTATAACATAAATATATGTATCATATTCAATTTGAAGAATTTGTACCTTTGTTTCACTTCCAGTCAACTTAATATCTGGAATTTGCACAGTCATATCTATATCTTTTCGATAAAATTGGTCATCTGTTTTACTAAAATTCAATTCAAGCAATGTTTTCTCTACTTCTGAAAGTTCTTTTGTCACAAAGTTAATATTTCGTGTAGAATATTCGCTCTGTGTATAAATTTCTACCGCTAACCCTCCTACTATAATCGGATAAATGCTCTTCACTTCCAAACACTTAGTGACAACTGCTGCCGTTTTTAACATAACTTCTTTTCTGGGCTTGTTTTTAAGCGCTTCCAGTTCTTGAAGCGCAATACTTAATTCCATTGTACCGCACCACCTATAAACCATTTAATATGTTAGTTAACTTCCATTATACGTACTATTTGATAAATACTCATGCTTTAATACTTATTCAGCGTTTCAATCTATACTAAGGAAGTTCTTTTAAATTAAATCCAAATAACCGATCCATCCCTATATGGGCAATCCATATGAAACTAATCAATAACAAAATGGGCTGTTCAAAAATGATACTTAAAAAAAGCAGCAATCCGGGTAAAGCATAAGTATGCGCTATATTATAACATACAGCTCCGAATTTTTTATTTACCAAATAAGCTAATGCAGCCAAGTCCGGCGCCAACAACAAAATTAAAAACAAAAGCCAGCTAAATTGTTGTTCACTATAAAAATAAATAGTGAAAGCAAGTACTACCCCGCCCTCTATATGAAGTATCCATTTATTCATTCAACTCTCCCTTTCTCAAACAAATTGTATGAATTACTATATGTCAGAAAGAAACTTCATCATGTGAATATATATTTACTTATTCTTACTGCTCCAATCAACAACTGACTTACTCAGAGCTTGGCTATTCATCTGGTTCTCTCTTAATTCATTTAAATAGTGAAAACTTGAATTCTGCTGGAATAATCGATGTACGTTTTTCGTATTTGTTTGTAAACTACTTTTATTGTTTAGGCATGAGCAAGAAATTATTTCTTTAAAACGTAGTTTAACATAGTTTATGAAAAGAATCTTTACATAAAAAAATAGACTGGATTATTCAGTCTATTTTTAATAACGTATAATTGTCGGTTTTTTAAACATCTCAGACAGGATTCGAACCTGCGACCTACGCCTTAGGAGGGCGTTGCTCTATCCAGCTGAGCTACTGAGATATAAATATAAATTCCTTTTTTAGTTTACATGATATTTAGTCGTTTGTAAAAACAAGCCCTTTTCAATAAGACTTGTCTTAATCAACCAGTACCACTCAATTTTAAGCAGACAAAATAAATACTGTTTCTTACGTGTTTCGTTTGAATGTTTATACATGTTTTTGTTCAGTTGATACATCGCTGTCATATCAAGTAGAATAACGGTAAGACAATACTAGGAGGAACATGATGAATAAAAATATTTCAATTATTGGAGTACCAATGGATTTAGGTCAATTACGTCGCGGCGTTGACATGGGGCCTAGTGCTATTCGATATGCCGGGATTACAGAACGTCTACGCAAGTTAAAGTATAATATAGAAGATTTAGGAGACGTTAGTGTTACTCGTACATATGAAAAGAAAGATGTCTCGCATGAATCCTTACGTAATTTAAAGGAGGTAGTTCAAGCAAATAAAAATTTAAAATCCGCTGTTTCGACCACTATTTCAAACGGTAATTTCCCATTGGTGCTTGGCGGTGATCACAGCATTGCAATCGGTACCATTTCAGGATTAGTCGAACATTACAGTAACCTGGGGTTAATTTGGTACGATGCACATGGAGACATTAATACAGCCGAAACATCACCATCAGGAAACATTCATGGCATGCCACTTGCAGTAAGTCTCGGTTATGGGCATGAAAAGCTGCTCAGTCTTTTTGAACAAAGTCATATAAAACCAGAAAATGTCGTATTAATTGGTATTCGTGATTTGGATGATGGTGAGAAACAACTTCTTAAAGATCTTAATGTGAAGGTTTACACTATGCATGAAATTGATCGAATCGGTATGCCGCAAGTCATGCAAGAAACGATTGATTATTTACAAGAGAAGACAGATGGCGTTCATCTAAGCTTCGATATGGATGGAATTGATCCAAAAGAAGCGCCAGGTGTAGGAACACCAGTTATAGGAGGAGCAACTTATCGAGAAACACATTTAGCGATGGAAATGTTAGCAGATGCTGATATGATTACATCCGCAGAAATCGTTGAAGTCAATCCGATGTTAGACGACAAAAGTAAAACAGCAGAAATGGCCATTGCCGTTGCAGGCTCATTATTTGGAGAAAAGTTAATTTAAAGCTTTTTTTATCATTTTCTACTATAATGAACTTTCGAGTTTACTTAAATTGGAGGGAAATGAATGAATAAAAATTCGTACAAGCTGACAGACCACTTACGATTTATCATCCCGTCTGTCGTCGGTGTCTTCTTATTTATGATGCCAATCACTACTTCAGATGGCATGACGATACCTGTTGCGTTATTAGCTGATGTCTTACAAGATGTATTAGAAAAGCAGCTTTCATCTATTATGATGGTTATACTTGTTATTACTGCCATATTATCTGTTATCGCTAAAATAAAAGGCACTAATTGGTTATCCAAAACACCTTTTTTTCATAACTTATTGCACGTTAGTACATTTTGGACGGTTACCAGAGTCTTAGCTGCGATTTTTGCTATTATGGTTTTATTTGAACTAGGGCCTGTCGCCGTTTACAGCGAAGATACAGGTGGAATGATTTTACACGATTTGTTACATGTTTTATTTGCCGTATTTCTTTTCGCGGGGCTTTTTTTACCTTTATTAATGAATTTTGGTTTACTGGAAATGTTTGGGACCATTATGACTAAGGTTATGCGCCCACTATTCAAGATCCCGGGTCGTTCTTCGATTGATGCTCTTGCTTCTTGGATTGGAGATGGAACGATCGGCGTTCTGTTAACCAGCAAACAATATGAAGATGGATTTTATACAAAACGCGAAGCTGCTGTAATTGGAACTACTTTTTCTGTTGTATCGATTACGTTTTCGTTAGTTGTCATTTCAGAAGTTGACTTATCGCACATGTTTATCCCATTTTATATCTCTGTGGTTGTTTCTGGGATTATTGCTGCAATTATTATGCCGCGTATTCCTCCATTATCTTTAAAGAAAGATACAGACATAAATGGCCAAAGCGCTCAAGTGGATGAAACAGTTCCCGAAGGAGAAAACATGGTTACCTTTGGCTATAAAAAAGCCATCGAACGAAGTCAAAAAGAAAAAAGTTTGTATAAGTTTTTTAAAGAAGGTATACAAAACGTTTTAGATATGTGGATGGGTGTTGCGCCAATTGTAATGGGCTTTGGATTAATCGCTTTGATTATAGCGGAGTATACTCCTGTATTTGCTTGGCTTGGCGCTCCATTTGTACCTTTACTGGAAGTGATGCAAGTCCCTTTCGCTGCCGAAGCTTCCGAAACTTTACTCGTCGGTTTTGCTGATATGTTCTTACCCTCCGTTATTGGCGCATCTATTGAAGCAGAAATGACTCGCTTTATTGTCGCAGCCGTATCGGTCAGTCAGTTAATTTACATGTCTGAAGTTGGTGGGTTATTACTTGGTACGAAGATCCCTGTATCTTTTATTGAATTATTTATTATCTTTTTATTACGAACCATTATTACCTTGCCGATTATTGTATTATTTGCACATATTATTTTTTAATCGAGTGATGCTGTTTCCTTATCAAAAGCACCCATTGAATAACACAATGCGTGCTTTTTTTAATTAAATACTATTCATTATTCTCTCTTGGTGTTGCACTCCTTTACATGTATAATATGAATAACCCCCCTTCTGTTATTATGTTTTCAATAAGTTGATTCAGACAATCCCAATTTTAAAAAATATTATTTGGAGGTGTTTTTTGAAAGCGGTTTAAAAAGTCATAATCTTTTGTCATTGAATCAACATCAATCAGATGTATAAGGAGGAATAATATGTTTTCCAGCGTTTGGAATCGAATGTGGGTTATGCACGATCAGGTTATCGATATGTTTAAATTTTTCATTGGAAAAAGTACGCTGCAAACCATGGTTAGCCAGCACGATGATGGAGGGGGTTCTCGCCATTCTGAAGCTGCTTCTACTGATCATGAACATAAAACTGAATCATCGCATGCAAATAACAGCCAAGGAGGGGGCAACGGAAACGGGGATGGAAGCAACAGGTCATATACAACACGTCAACGGATTGGGCTAATTCTTGGACCTTTATTATTTATCATCGCACTTATATTTCTGCACCCGGGCGACTTATCCCAAGCAGGTACAGCAATAGCAGCCAGCACACTTTGGATTGCAACTTGGTGGATTACGGAAGCTGTGCCTATTCCTGTCACTTCCCTTTTACCTCTCATTTTATTTCCACTCACGCAAGGGTTGGAAATGGATGATGCTGCAGCTGCTTATGGGGACGATACTATTTTCTTATTCATGGGAGGGTTTATGATTGCACTTGCCATGGAGAAATGGAATCTTCATCGACGAATTGCTATCTCGATTATTTCTGCCATCGGAACAAACATGAATCGAATTGTACTTGGATTCATGGTGGCAACAGGTTTCCTCTCCATGTGGATTTCTAATTCAGCTACAGCCATGATGATGGTGCCAATAGGCTTGGCTATTATTTACCAAGTCTCCGATTCACTTGATGAAAATCGTACGCCTGAAACAACGAAAGCCGAAACATCTTTCTCGAAAGCTTTAATGCTTGGTATAGCTTACTCTGCTTCGATAGGAGGAATATCTACATTAATCGGCACACCGCCAAACTCGCTTTTCAAAGGAGCTGTTAGTCAAATATACGGGATGGATATTTCTTTTGCGCAATGGATGTTATTTGGTGTACCATTTGCATGGATATTTATTTTAGTAGCTTGGTTTTATTTAATTAAATTCGCCTTTCCGAATAAAATTAAAAGTTTGCCAGGAGGACGCGCTGTCATTGATGATGAAAAAAAACAGCTCGGCACATCTTCCTCAGAAGAAAAACTTGTATTCACAGTATTTATTTTAGCTGCTTTAGCTTGGATTACGCGTTCATTTTTATTAGAAAAAATCTTTCCCGATATTACAGATGGAACGATTGCTATGATATTCGCTGTCTTATTATTCATCATTCCAGCTATCAATATCAAAGGAGATCGCTTGCTTGACTGGGCAACGGCAGTTAAATTACCTTGGGGAATTCTTTTGCTTTTTGGTGGTGGTTTATCGATTGCAGAAGGATTTGAAGATTCTGGATTATCTAAATGGTTGGGCTTACAGTTGTCTGCTTTAGAAGGCGTTCATATTATCATCGTTATTACTGCTGTCACAGCACTGGTTATTTTTCTAACTGAAATTACTTCGAACACTGCAACTGCTTCGATGATGTTTCCAATTATGGCTTCGCTGGCAAGTGCTTTAAGTGTTCATCCTTATGGACTCATGGTAGCAGCTGGTGTTGCAGCGTCATGTGCTTTCATGCTTCCTGTTGCCACACCGCCAAACGCAGTCGTGTTTGGGTCTGGTTATTTAGAAATCAATGATATGGCAAAAGCAGGCTTTTGGCTTAATATTTTTGGTATTATTTTAGTTGTACTTGCTGTTTATTTCTTATTTCCGGTAGTTTGGGGTATTGATTTAAATACACTACCAGATGCATTTAAAAATTAATAATGATTAAAAAGGATTCGTTAATCAATGAAGATTAGCGAATCCTTTTTTCTAGTTTATTATCCAACGTTTCTGTTCCATTTATTTTAAAGAATATTTATTTGGCGACAGGCATACCTATCATGCTTCCCCATTCTGTCCATGAACCATCATAATTTCGTACGTTTTCATAACCTAACAGTTCATGCAATGCAAACCAGGTGTGCGCGGCACGTTCACCAATTCTACAATAAGTAATTACATCCTTGTCAGATGTAACCCCTTGTTCCTTGTATAACTTTTGCAATTCTTCCGTTGATTTAAACGTTCCATCGTCATTTGTTGCCCAGTGCCAAGGTATATTGGCAGCCCCTGGGATATGGCCTCCTCGTTGTGCGGTTTCCATCATACCTTCTGGCGCAATAATTTCTCCGGTATATTCTTCCGGACTGCGCACATCAACAAGTGCCGTTTCTTCTCTCTCAAGCGATTTTAGTACGTCTGGAGCCATTGCTCGAGCTGACTTTTCCGCTGCTTTCACTGGATAAACAACTTGTTCAATCTTAGGGATTTTTGTTGTGTAGGAACGGTTTTCTTGTTCCCATTTAACACGACCGCCATCCATTATACAAACATTTCTATGACCAAACATCTTTAACTGCCAATAAGCGAAGGCTGCAAACCAATTATTATTATCACCGTATAGAACAATGATTGACTCAGGTGTAATTCCTGATTTACCAAGCAAGTCTGCGATCTGTTCTGGTGTTAATATATCTCTTTGTATTTGATCATTCAGTTCAGTCGACCAATTCCAAAATACAGCCGTTTCTATATGCCCTGTACCGTAAGCACCTGTGTCTTCGTCCACTTCTACGAGTTGAATATTGTTATCATATTTGTGTTGATCTACCCACTCCGTTGAAACGAGCACATCTACTTCGTCTAATGCCATTTTAAATTCCTCCTTACATTGTCGCTTCTTTCTTAGCAACTCATATCAGAGAATTGTAATCCTCATAACAGTTATACCCACAAAATTAAAACAGTCGAATTACCGTTTCTTGAGGTTTCTTACTATACAACTCTCTAAAAAATGTATTCCTCAACAGAGAAATTAATAAACATTTCATTCGGAATAAAACGAAGCACTTCATCATGTAAAACTTCTATAGATAAACTGATAACTGACTATTTCTTTTTCTGTTGTTAACTATCAGAAATTTCATTCATTGCATTACCCATTTCTATCGCGCCAAAAGCCGCATCTGCACCTATGTTCCCTGCTTTTGAACCTGCTCGTTCTATCGCTTGGTCTATTGTATGAGTTGTTAATACGCCGAAAATTACAGGTACACCACTAGTCATACTTGCTTGCTTTACACCACTGGCTACCTCTTTCGAAACATAATCAAAATGTGGCGTCTCTCCTTCGATAACTGCTCCTAAAGTTATGATAGCATCATACTCACCCGTTTCTGCTAATTTTTTAGCAGCTAGCGGGATTTCAAAAGCGCCAGGAACCCAAAATACTGTCATATTTTTTTCAGTTACACCATAACGTTTTAATGTTCCAATAGCTCCTTCTAAAAGATTGCTAGTGATAAACTCATTGAATCTCGCAACGACAACACCAATGTGCAAATTCGTCCCAAATCCGCTTCCTTCAATTACTTTCATGCTTTCACTCTCCCTATAGTCGTAAACAAATGTCCCATTTTTTCTTGCTTTGTCTTTAAATACGAAGCATTTTCTGTTCTTGCCGGTATTTCTAACGAGACCCGTTCTGACACTTTGATTTCATATTGTTCCAATCCGTTAATTTTTTCTGGGTTATTGGTTAATAAACGAATAGACTGAATATTTAAATCTTGGATAATTTGCGCTGCAATATGATAATCTCTTTCATCCGCTTCATACCCTAATTTTTTGTTCGCTTCTACAGTATCATAACCTTGCTCTTGTAATCCATATGCTTTAAGTTTGTTAACTAAACCGATACCTCTTCCTTCCTGTCTCATGTATAATAATAGACCACATTCTTGCTCCCCAATTTCTTCTAAGGAAGCGTGCAGCTGTTCCTGGCAATCACAACGTCTCGACCCAAAAACATCACCAGTCAAACATTCCGAATGTACTCTTACTAGCACATTATCCTGATTTTTGACATCTCCTTTTATTAAAGCAACGGTTTCTTCTTCACTTTTTTGATCACTGTAAACACTAGCTTGAAATTGTCCGAAATCTGTTGGTAAATTTACACATGCTACTTCTTGAACTACGTTTTCTTGTTTTTGTCGATAGGTGATCAATTGATCAATTGTAATCATTTTTAAATCAAATTTTGTGGCGATTTCCTTTAAATCAGGTACTCTAGCCATTGTACCGTCTTCATTCATAATTTCACAAATAACACCTGCCGGCTGAGTTCCCGCTAATTTCGCCAAATCAACTGCGGCTTCTGTATGTCCTTTCCTTTCTAAAACTCCATTCTCTTTTGCAATTAAAGGAAACACATGCCCTGGACGAACGAAATCACTCGCGACAACATCTTCATTCATCATTTGCTGGATTGTAAACGAACGTTCAAACGCGCTGATTCCCGTATCTGTTGATTTATGATCAATAGTAATCGTAAAGGCTGTTTCTAGCGCATCCGTCATTTCTGTTGTCATGAGAGGGAGATTTAATTCCTTTGCTTTCTTCGTTTCAATCGGCGTGCAAATCAATCCTCTTCCTTCTTTCGCCATAAAATTAACTAATTCCGGCGTAATCGTTTCAGCCGTGGCGACAAAATCCCCTTCATTTTCTCTATTTTCATCATCTACGACAATAATAATTTTTCCTGATTGTAAATCTTCTATTGCTTCTTGTATATCTGCAAACATGCATTTCCCTTCTTTCTTCTATTATTTTGAATGCACAAATGTATAGAGATATTTCGCCATCATATCTATTTCCAAATTCACAATATCTCCTATCTGTTTAGTACCAAGTACCGTTGATTCAGAAGTATGCGGAATAATCGACAGGCGTACGGATTGAGCATCACATCCAAAAATGGTCAAAGACACTCCGTCTATAGCAATCGATCCTTTTGACATTAAATAGACACCCAGTTGCTCAGGGACTGAAATTTCCAATAAATACGCATTTTCGTCAATTGTTTTCTGGATGATTCTGCCAGTTCCGTCTACATGACCTGTCACGAAATGACCGCCAAAACGTCCTTCTGCAGACATCGATCTTTCCAAATTCACAAGTGAAAGTTCTGCTAATTTCGATAGTGATGTGGATTGAAACGTTTCTGGCATAACATCCACTGAAAAAGACCAATCTGTAAAATCTGTAACGGTTAAACAAGTGCCATTGATTGCTATACTGTCCCCCAGTTGTATCTCTTTCATTACGTGAGCAGCTTCTATTTTTAACTCAAGTGTTCGATCTAATCGGTTGATTTCTCTAATGCTTCCGGTTTCTTCAATAATTCCTGTAAACATTTCATCTTTCCTTTCACTTTGGTTTGGCCGTTATTTTGATATCAGGTCCAAATGATTCTATGTTAGTAAACACCAGTTCAGTTGCTGCTTGCATTTTTTCAATTCCGCTACCGCCAATAATTGGATAGGCGTCTTTTCCACCAATAATTTTAGGGGACATATATACTAATATCTCTTGAAAAGCTGCTTCTTTGATAAACGAACTGTGGACCGTTGCACCACCTTCTACTAACATAGACATTATCTCGCGTTCTCCTAAATATGCTAGAACATCTGTAATCGACAAATAATTTTTGTCAAAACGAACAACGGATACGTGTTCTCTATTTAGTTGTCTGATTTTATCTTGATCTGCGTCTCTTCCTGTTAAAATAAGAGTGTGACATGTTGAATCCGTTATGACATTTGCATCTTTCGGAATTCTTAAATGTGTATCTAAAATAACTCGAATGGGATGTATTCCACCGCGGGGCAATCGGGTGGTTAATTGAGGGTTGTCTTGAATGATGGTTTGGATGCCTACTAAAATAGCATCATTTTCGTGTCTGATTTGATGTACATCCTGCCTGGATTCTGGAGAGGTAATCCAAGTGCTGTCGCCTGTTTTAGCAGCTGTCTTTCCATCCATGGAAGTTGCTGCTTTCAATGTTACATACGGTTTTTTTGTTTGAATATAATGAACAAACGTTTCATTTATTTCTCGTGCTTGCTTTTCCATCAAGCCAACATTGACTTTAATACCTGCTTGTTCTAATAAATCTCTGCCTTTACCGGCTACTTTCGGATTGGGATCCAATATTGCTATGATTACTCGCTGGATACCTGCGGCTATGATTGCTGTCGTGCATGGCTTTGTTTTTCCAGTATGTGCGCAAGGCTCTAACGTGACATAAAGATCTGCTCCTTCAGCTTTTCCTCCTGCTTCTTGAATAGCTCTTACTTCTGCGTGGTCACTCCCTGCTTTCAAATGCGTTCCTGTGCCAATAATCTCACCATTTTTAACGAGTACAGCACCTACCTGTGGATTCGGGCTTGTCTGTCCTTTGGTGGCCGCCGCTAAGGTTAAAGCAAGTTTCATATACCTTTCTTCTTGCATCGCTTACCTCCTATTCTTATTTCTGCTAGCTCTCCAGCTAATCTTGTAAACTACGACAACAAAAGCCCCGCACTCTTAAAAAAGAGATACGGGGCTTCAAAATGTATACCAAAAAAGCGTATTGTTCTGCACAGCAAAACAACTACTTCACACTTTTCCTTCTCCCATCCAGACTGTACTGTCGGCTTTGGTCTTGCACCAAATCCACCGATTTCATTTGAAATCAGGTTGCGGGCTTAAGCATCTCGCTTTTCACCGCCGGTCAGGAATTTCACCTTGCCCCGAAGGAATATTATTCGATTAGCTAAAGCATATCATATTTATAGTTTCTAAAAAAGCATTTTGAAAACAATGCGTTAACTTTGCATTGTATCAATATCCTGTCAAATAATAATTTAATGAATCCATTCTTCTACTAAATCTTGATTATCGTCAAGCCATTCTTGAGCTCCTTTTTCAGGATCTCTATCATAATCCTTTAAGACATTCATTAAATCACTAAGCTCGTCATGACTCATCTCCCATTGGTCAAACCACTTCGTCACTTCCGGAAAGTCTTCTTCAAAACCCTGCCTGGAGTACCAATACATTTTATCCGGTTCTCCATATACGTTTTTAGGATCCTCTAAAAATTTCATATCATTTTCGGCAAAAATCCAATGAGGCTCCCATAAAGTTACTGCCACCGGTTCCTCATTTTGGTAATAATCTTCTAATTCTGCCGACATAGCAGCATCTGAACTTTCAACTAAATCAAGATCAAGTTTATACTCTTCCAAGGCATTTTCGGTAGTTTTCATAATACTCGCACCAGGTTCTATTCCGATAATTTGCTCATCTAATTCTTCTGTATACTCATTTAATTCATCTATACTGTCAATATCGACATATTCAGGAACTGCTATCCCCATCGTTGTGTCCTCATACCAAGCATCATGTTGCACTATATCTTCTTCATACTCTTCTACATAATCCTTATCCGTATGAGGTAACCACACTTCAACATTCACATCCACTTCTCCTCCAGCAAGTGCAGTAAATAAAGGTCCTTTTTCTGTTTGCTTTAGCTCTACGTCATAACCTTCTTTTTCTAAAATAAGCTTCCAAACATTTACTTCGGCAATCGTCTCTGCAAAGTTATTGTAACCAATTGTAATTGTATTATTTGATTCCTCACTATCGGATCCCGATGAACATCCAACTAATATTAGTGAAAGGGATAGCATTAACAAAAACAGTATTTTCTTCATGTAAAAACCTCTTTCATATTAATTATATGTTATTCTGATTTAATTCTCTCTGTAGAATGATTATTTTTTTCGTTGTAAACTTTTAAAAATTTCTTCTATAAAAATAAAAAATATGGTTCTAGTTTTTTCAAATGGAAGTAAGTCATCATTTTGGCGACTTTCTGTTAAATGAAATATATAATCTGCGTTATAATCGCTAGCATTCATATACTCTTCCATTATCAACATTGAATCAGCTTGATTTCTATGTACCTTATCGAACAATTGATCAAATGATGCAAATTTCCCCGTAACAGAAAAGACAAGTAGTAACGTATCTTTATCAGCTAATTGTGTTGCATAATCTTCAAATTGCGTAACTGTAATGTTCTTATTCATAACGGTAGCTAATTTGTGGCCAAAATACTCTGCAGTAAAAAATGACGGTCCTAACCCATAAATAATAATCTTACTATAATTATTGATGATAGTAATAAATTCTTCTACTACTGAATAATCAAAATTGTTAAGATAGTCGATTAATCTGGATATTTCTGTAGATTTGTCTAAGGTAGCAGATTCTATCTCATCACCACTGAAATAAAGTTTAAACTGTTTAAAACTTTTAAAGCCAAGTTTTTGAATAAACTTCGTAACTTTAGAAGGAGATACTTTACATAAGTCGGCTGCTTCTGTAATACGAAGAACTGGATTTGTTTTAACTGTCTCTGATAGTATGTCGTACATGCCCTTTTCCGTCTCTGTAAGGTGATCTTTATTTAATTGCAACATGTTGATAAGCTCCTTTTATTAACCAAAGATAGGGTACATATATTTTAATATTTGATCAGTAGAGTCACGTATCTGCTTAACTACGTCATCATTTACTTTATTATAAAAAAGGTGATTTTCATAAATTGGATAACATGTCTTCTCCGTCTTAACCACCTCGCTTAAAATCTCAGGTATGGTTTTATTTGGTGTTAAATAGTGATATACATTAATGGCAGCACCTAAAGCCGCTCCACTCTCACTATTACGACGATGTACTGGTAAGCCAAATAGATCGGATAAAATTTGCATCATTAAATCACTTTTCGCGCCTCCGCCAATAACTATAATTTCTTTTATGTTTTCATTTATTTCCTCTAGCATCATTTCTACATTACTTTTCATATGATATGCAATTGCCTCGAGTATGGAACGGTACATGTGGTATCTACTATGCTTTTCGTCGAATCCTAACATGATTCCTTTTCTATAAGGTTTATCAGGAGTGGACAGCCAATCTAAGATAGTAATTAACCCTTCACTTCCAGGAGCTATTTTTTCTGCTTCTTGATTTAAAAAGTCTTCTTCCGTGATTCCCAAAGAGCACGCTTGCTCCTGCAATTCTTTACCAATCATTTTTTTAAACCAACTTACTGTCCACATACCTCTTCGAACACCATTTGACTCATAAACATACTGAAATGGCCTGACACCCAATGTAGGAAAGAAATTAATAGCATTTTCATAATTTCTATCTCGCGGGATTAAAGCAGAAATATATGTCCCTAATGAAAGCACCATCGATTTTTTATGATTTAACCCTGCGCCTAAAACTTCGACAGATTTATCATTTGAAGTAGCCACGACAGGTATGTTTTTCTGTAACCCTAATTCTTCAGCAACTTCTGTACATAATAATCCAAGTTTTTCACCTGGTTTCTTTAAATTAAATAACATGTCCCGATTTAATCCATTTTGTTTCATCACTTCAGGATCTTCAGACCAATCCCAAGTCGTACGATCTAAAGGCCAATTCATTTCATAATTACCTGCTGAGTCATTTTTCTCTCCTGTTAAACGAAAGCCGATATATCCAGAAGTGGTTGTTACATACTTCACATCGTCGTCTTTATGTTGATATGGTCGAGCCAACCGCGCATCCATCCAATTCATAACAGGATAAGCTAGGGAACCGTCTCTTTTGAGAAGTATTCTACAACTCCGTATCGTGCATAGTCCGATGCCTTTGATGGACTTAGGGTCTCCACTAAAATTTCGCAAGCTGTCTTGGATAGCATAAAACACACTATCCCATAGATCATCATCAGGATGAAGACACATTCCCGGTTCCGGTGCAAAAGTTTCCTTTAAAGGACACATTCCATATGCTACCTCGTTGCCATCCCAATCGAAAATAACGACTTTCGTGCTTTGCGTTCCATTATCGATTCCCATAACATAATGTTTATCCATCAGATCACCTTCTTAATTTTTAATAAATTTGTCTATTTCATTTTTTTGAGGAAAAATAGAGCCGAAATTCATAATTTCATTTGGATCATATGCTTCTTTTAATTTTTGAAGCATATAATATGCTGTATCATGTTCTTGTGTCGTCCATTCAGCACGATACTTCCCTATCCCATGATGATGACACATTGATCCTCCAAGTTTTAACGTTTCTTCTATAATTATTGCATGTATAGGATGATGGTACTCATTTAATTCTTCCTCTGGTGTACAATTAATATGATAGTTATAAACAAAGTATAAATTCGTTCCATTTATATAACTGTGTGATGAATGACCGCCAAGCATAGTTAAATCATTATACCTTTCAAAGTCTGTTTTTATTCTTTCCATTACATTATAATAAATCTGAATAACATCCTCCCAATTTGCGGAAATTTCTGTTGTAAAACCATCATGCTTATCTTGTTTTAACATTAGCGTTTCTTCTTCATCCAATTTATCCTGTGTCCAATTTAATTGGTAAAACCATGTTTCAATTAATTTAGAGTCAATTTCTTCTGTTCCGGGAGTTCGATACTTTTGTACTGCTTCTGTGATTGCTTTATTCGTCGCATCAACGATTCCTGCTGGCCCTTCTGACATAAAAATTAATACACACATTCCTTTGTAAAAATGACTGAAGTGTTGCTCAGCGTCCTCTTCTGAATATAATCTTGCGACAGATGGTTTAAAACCATTCACCATAACTTCTCGAAGCATCTTGATACCTTCATCCATATTCTCTAGTAAATAGCCATGAAACGTATTATTTTCAGGATAATATTTAAATATCTTCACTGTTACTTCTGTAATGTAGCATAAAGTTCCTTCATTTCCGATTGCAATATGACGAATATCCGGTCCTCCTGCACGCCGCGGCACATTTTTTATTGTAGAAATATGACCGTCTGCAAACACACATTGCAGTCCCGCTACCATATCTTCGATTCCTCCATATAAAGTAGAGAATTGTCCGATACTTCTAGTAGCTACTAATCCACCCATTTGTGCTACTGGTTTGGATTGAGGGGAATGTCCAGTTGTGTACCCTTTTTCTCGCAATTTCTTTTCTAATGTTTCTAAAACAACACCAGATTGTACTGTTGCTTCCATGTTATATGTATCTATTTTAATAATATTATCCATCTTGGAACCATCTACAATAACAGTGTTTTCTTTCCAGTTTTCCAAACCGCCTTCTGTAGACGTTTTCCCGCTTCGTGGAATAACGTTAATCTGATTTGTGTTGCAATATTGCAAAATATCACTTACTTCTTCTCTGGAATGTGGATACACTATCGCAATTGGATTGGGTACATCCAATTTCAATTTCGCTTTTGCATATTTTTTGTACCTGTCAGCTGAAGCATCATACAGTTTATTTTCATCCGTTTCCACTTGCTCTTTTGTCGTCATGTTAGTTAAATCAGCTAAAAATTGTTGGTTCATTTTTCATCCACCTTTTTTCATAATTTTATATCTATCGAGTTAAAAAACCGCCATCCACAGCAATAATGGATCCATTTACGTAATTCGATGCGTCTGAAGCTAAATATACAACTGTTCCCATAAGATCTATAATATTTCCCCAACGTTTAGCTGGAATATGTTCTAAAATTTTATTACTAGCAATGGAATCTGCTCTTGTTTGTTTAGTAACAGCAGTTGCAAAGTAACCTGGAGCAATTCCATTTACTTGGATATTGTACTCTCCCAACTCATCACAATAGGCTTTGGTCAGTCCAGCTAATCCATGTTTTGTTGCAGCATAAGCAGGTGATTTTTTGCCACCGAGAAAGGAAAACAAGGAACAAGTATTTATTACTTTTCCTCCATTCCGAGAAATCATATGAGAAGCAACTTCATTTATCATTTCAAATGAAGAAGTCAAATTAACGGCAACCATTTTATCCCATTGCACTCTTGAGAAATTAGTAACTTCTTCTTCCGTAATATTAATGCCTGCGTTGTTAATTAAAATATCTATTTTCCCAAATATTTGTATTCCTTTTTCAACTAAATCTTTACAAGTATTATCTTTAGTTATATCCGCTTTTTCGAGATGATATTTTCTACCTTCTTTTTCTACAAGGCGTTTCGTTTCATCATCATCTTCGAACATGCTTACAACAAAAATATCAGCACCAGCTTTTGCTAAAGCCAAAGAAAAACCTTGGCCTAAACCAGAATTCCCTCCTGTAATTAAAGCAGTTTTACCTTTCAAATTAAAAAAATTCATATTAAAGCTACTAATATCTGTATTTTTTGTATTCAATTTTTCACCCCTTTTTAAACAACATTATAAATAAGAGTAATATGAATGAAGGAAAAAAACAAGTTATTTTCCTTTAAAACTTTAAATTATATAAAACAAGGAAAATTTTCCTTATTTATTTGTATCTATTTTCTATTAAGCTAAGCTTTTATCGAAATATAGTCATATAAATTTTCGAGCAACTTTTAAAAGTATCAATAAAGGAAAAATGTGGCGTTTAATTAAGAGACACTTCGTTTCAACAATTACCTCAATTGACTTTCCAATTTGGATTTTGTATAGTTAGTGCGTATATTGGAATGGGAGTGTTTCAAATGACTTCAGATAATACATTACAGAACCAAAATATAATGGAAATATTACATGAACGTTATGTATTAATTCAAACTGCTTTTCAACAAGCTTGGGAAGAACAAAGTAATCTGATTATTTCACAAACTGAATGGAAAATAATTGGTAAACTCGAACAAGGTGAGCTACCTGTTGCACAAATAACCAAAAACTTACATATTACTCGTCAAGCTATTCACAAATTGATTAAAAACCTTTCTTCTAAAAAATTAATTGAAGTTCATCCAATGAAAAACAATAAAAAAGAACGTTGTATTGCGTTAAGCACTTTAGGTAAGGAATGTTATACGCTGTATACGAACATTCATACTGAAATCGAATCCAAAATTGCTATGAACTTGGGGACAAAGCAAATAGAAGATCTAAAATGGATGTTACAATCGAATTGGGGAATGTGACAGTTAGCTCGTGAAATACAAAAAGCGCCTTTCTTTTTATTCTTAAGAAAGGCGCTTTTATTCTTTGTTTATATTTCTTTAAAATATTTATTCCGGTCGAACCATTTTTAAAATTTTCTTATTAATGATTTCGATACTTGTATCTAACGAAATAGACAACTCTGTAAATAAGGCGCTACGTGCAGTTCTTAGCAAATCTCTGTCGCGGCCATTTAATTTTTTATTATCTTCCTCTACCTCGACTTTTTTACGCAATAACGTATTGATGATGCTCGCAATTTCTTTCCGATCTCCGTCATCCACTAATTTCGTATACGTTGCAGGCTGTATGTTCACATCTTCTTTTGAAGGCTTGCGGAATACTTGGAGAACGTCTTTCGCTTCTTGTTCATCCATAATTTCCATGATGCTGATTCCTTTGCCATCGACTGGAGCATTAATCGTTAAATGCTGCTCATTTTCTACAGGATGCAATTTATAATACTCCCTAGTCTTCCCGATTATTGTCTGTTCATAAATATCGTCAATCTGACACACTCCATGCGTCGAATAAACGACTAAATCACCTATATCAAACATACACTCACCCCACGACACCTATTATACCAGAGTTTCATTCAATAGTAAACCAGGTTGACAAAAAGCGTTCTCAATTAAAATAGCTTCAAAAAGTAATAAATTTTTGATAAGTCCTTTACTCCAGCGTCAATGTTTTACTTGCTTCAAAAAGAATGGCTGCACTAAAAGCGATATCTTCCGCACTAGACCATTCTTCTGGACAATGACTCAATCCATTTTTACTGGGAATAAAGACCATTCCTGTATCTGTAATATCTGATAATACCATCGCATCATGCCCAGCACCACTATTGATAGTGTCATATGGTATCTGTAATTTTTCACTTTGTGTTCTCAGTAATTCCCGAATCGATGGATTAAGTGCTTTAGGAGGAATATACGTTTTTTGTTCTATTTTTGTGTCTATTTTATTCCTATTAAAAGAATAAACAAGCTCTTTTACATTTTCTATAGCCTGAAGGATATCATACTCTTCGTCTGAACGGATATCGACTGTAAAAACAACTTCTCCTGGAATTACATTGGCACCATTCGGATAGACTTGCAAACTACCAGTTGTAATAACCATACCTTTTCCAATTTCACTTGCTAAGGCAGGTAATTTCGAAATGATCTCAGAAGCTGGCAACAAAGCATCTGCCCGTTGATTCATCGGCGTTGTTCCAGCATGTCCTGCCTGTCCTTTTACAGATATTTCCAATTGGGTTATACCAGTTATAGATTGTACGATCCCAATAGGAATATTTTTGTCTTCTAATATTGGCCCTTGTTCAATATGCATCTCCAGGAAGGCTTTAATTGTTTCTCCAGCCCGTTTTCGTGGTACGTCTGGATTCAGTTTATTAGCTTCCATGGCGGTGCGTAGGGAAATCCCGTCCTTATCTTGAACAGTGTCAAGCTCCTCATCAGTTATATCTCCAACTATAGATCTGGAGCCCATCAAACCTCCACCGAAACGTGTTCCTTCTTCTTCGACCATTGCGATTATTTCTAAAGGGACAGTCGGCTTTATTTGTTCTTCCTGAAATAATGCAGCAACTTCCAATCCAACAACGACCCCTGCTGTGCCGTCGTATGCTCCGCCGTGAGGGACGCTATCGAAATGTGAACCGACTATAACACTCGGTGCGTCATTATTTTCTGCCTGGAGTTTTCCAAAAATATTCCCTATTCCGTCTTCTGACACTTGGAGGCCGTAATCGGACATTTTTGCTTTAATATACTCGCGAGCCTGTTTATCCTCCTGGCTGTATGTCAGTCTTGTAACTCCTTTTCCAGGTGTTGCTGTAAATGCACTTAATTCATCAATATGTGTTTTGATACGAGGTGTATTGACCTTCATACTATCTCCTCCTAAATATATTGTACAAATATTCCTGCAAGAATAACTGATACAATCGTTACTGTGATAAACCCTCCGACCAACATTGGCGGAAGCATATGGCTTGTTAAAACGTCTCTTTCTTTTTGATGTGGTGTTAAAGAGTTTATTACTTCCATTGTAATAATATAGTCTGCCGGAAAGCCATATAAAGAAGTTAAAGTTACAGCAAAAGCAAGATTTGGACTTGTTTTCAAGAGCTTACCGATAATGAACGAAAAGATATACATCCCGATTACTCCTAAAACAATACAACCGATTAAAATATAAATAATTTCCAACATCATACTTGGAGTTGCATTTTTTAACCCATCAAGGATAAATAGTAATAAAGCAAGCATTGCGAAACCAAATCCATTCGCTTTTTCCATAACTTGCGTTTCTAAAAAGCCGAAATGTTTAGCTAAAATACCGAAGACTAAACATAAAACAAAAGCATCCACGGTCACAAGAGGTTCTAGAATAGTCGAAACAAGATAAGCAAAAAATGCAACTAAACCAAGACGAAAAAATTTAAAATAACTTGTATTATATTTCTCTGGAAGATTTTTAAAAAGTTTTAGTTCTTCTTCTATCTCCTCTTCTTGTTCCACTGCTGCTTCTAACTCATTATTTTTGTATTTTGCGAGCAACTGCTTCCCTTCTCGTTTTAGCATAATAGAAGTAAGCGGATAGCCTGCAAAACCTTGCATGACATAAATCACAATAGCAAACACAGATAAATGCATCAATCCTGCATCAGCTGCTCCTTCAGACATAATCAGAGAAGATACAATCCCACCGACAAGCGGCGGAACAGCTACAATGATTGTCTGGAGATCGAAAATAAAAGAGCCAACTAAAAATAAGACGACAATAGCTCCCAAAATACCGGTTAAAGCTATTAAAATCGTTCTCCATTGCTTTTTTAATTCATTTATAGAAAGTAAAGTTCCCATATTAGTAATAAGCAGGAACATTAATAGTGTCGCTACAACTTCTGGAATCCCGGCTGTCGCAACGATTTCAGTGGGAAAGAATGTCCAATATCCGATTAAAAATAAGACTGCACAGACAAAAATAGACGGTACCCATGCATTCGTTCGAATTGCTACATAGTCCCCTACAAAAAGAATAAAAACAATGATAATAAAAGCTAACATTTGAGACATGAATTCACCGCCTTAAAAGTAATAATTTCTAATTATACCAGTTTTACGAATAATTAAAAATCAAACCATTAAAAAATAATTTTTATATTGTTATTCATTATACATGGCTGTACCTTTATTCGGTTATTTTCATATAAATAGTCATGCAGTAATTAAGTGAAGAAATTTACATAATGAACAAATTGAACTGATAATTATGTTACAGTAGACGTACTAAATTATTTATAAGGAGTTCAAACTGTTATGGAAAGTATTTTAATGGGATTAGGCTTAAGCTCTTCCAGTGGTTTCAAACCATTTATACCACTATTTATTATCAGCCTTGCTGGCAAATTGGGCTATATTGAGTTAGCAAGTCATAGTGAATGGATTGGCTCTTACACATTCATGGCTATCATGGTTATTTTGACAATATTAGAATTTTTAAGTGCTTCTATTCCTTTTCTTGGTAGAGTTTTTGATTTAGCAGGAGTGCCTATTGCAATTATTACCGGATATATCGCTTTAGCTTCCGTAACGGGAACACTCGGGGACAATAACTTCCTTGTGAAGCAGGGAATTAGCCTGCTATTAGGCGGAGGCCTTGCAGCTGTGGTGAAATCATTTAACACAGTGAAAAACGCCTTACTTGATACTTTTACATTTGGTTTTTGGGGGCCTGCCAATCCAGGGTTGGATGTTATTAAATCCATTATATTATCCATTCTGTCTATGTTTGCTCCGATTCTTGTCTTGATAATAGTAGTAGCACTGTTATTTGTAACTTATGTAACCATAAAACGCTTCAAAAAAAGCAGACAGCCATCTTAAATTCAACGAAAGGCTGTCTGCTTGATTTATACATTAAACGTTTTAACTAATTTAAAGTTTTTGGGCAAGCTTTATTCTTTTTGTTGTTTTTGTGTTATGGTACCACAAGCCATCCGGTCTCCTGCATCACCTGCTGGTTGAGATTCTCCGTCATCAGCATCTTCATGAATCACTAAAGCCGTTCCTTTATCATCTACAAGTGAATGCTCATCATCCTCGTCTAAGGTTACATCCTCCAGTAAAAATGATTGTTCTACGTTGCCATCTTCTCCCACTGCTATATTTGGCATGTCTCCAGCATGTGGACCGTCTTCTTCGTCAAAACCATGATCTGCGTCGTCTGGATTGAAGTGATCACCTGCTGATTCAAAATCAGGTGCTTCGCATTCCCCAGTTTCATGAATATGGAAAGCATGAATTCCTTTTGGCATGTCTTCCCCTTTGAAATTAACTTGTACTCCGTTATCTTCTTCCGTTAATGTAGCCGTACCCACTATGTCCTCATCTGCATCCTGAACATCTACATCCATTCCACCTTCGCCTTCATTGGTGTTTTCCTGTTCATTGCTATTTTGATTACCAGAAGCGTTATTGTCTGCATTTCCACTACATGCTGCTAGAGCTGTAATTACTGCTACTAGTACTAATAGTAAACCTAAACGTTTCATGTATCGGAAACTCCTTTCTTTTTCGGTTATATTGCATGTCATTTACAAGTAATGAACGTTTTAAACATGGTTTCTACGAATAATTTTATTCTATCGGTTACACTCATCATAGTGAATAAAAAATATGAAACGTAGGAAATGTGTCGATACATCTCTCAGATAAAAACCTTTGTTGAAAGTTAAGTTCTGCACTACATTTTTGAAGTAATCTCATCATCTGCGCATTAACTTAATCCCTCATTTATTAATTATAGCTTCTCTATTTAGATCTTTATTCTTTAACATAAGATTTTGTGTCTATACAATAAAACATTAAAAAACCCACTTTTTATATAGTTAAAGCGGGTTTTTAAAGCAGTACTTCAAAGAGTACAATTTATGTTTCTTTGAAATTATTCGTTTCAGTTAGCGTTATTGGCTAATTGTTTTAAGACTAGATCAGCTACAGGACCTCCTGATGCTGGATTTTGTCCCGTTATGAGCCGACCATCTTCAATAGCGTTTGGTGTAAAAGCTTCTGTAGCGTAATAACGCGCTCCGTGCTTGCTTAATTCAGTTTCAGTTAAATACGGGACATATTCATCAAGTCCTGCAAGCTTTTCTTCTTCATTAGAGAAACCAGTAACTTGCTTTCCAGCTATTAAATTATTCCCGTCGTCTGCTTGGATACCTAGTAATCCCAACGCTCCGTGGCAAACAGAAGAAATAATTCCTCCACGATGATAAATAGTTTCACTAATTTTCTGTAGATCATGATTCTCTGGAAAGTCCCAAATCGTACCATGGCCACCTGCAAAATAAATCACTTGATAATTTTCAGGATTTACTTCTTCAGGTTTTAATGTTTTTCCCAGTCGCGCCATAAAAGAAGCATCTTGGTAATATTTCCAGTCAATCTCTGTTGCTTCTGCCAAACTATGAGGATCTATCGGTGTATAACCTCCTTTAGGGCTAACAAAGTCGACCTTATATCCAGCTTTTTCCACTTTGTCTACAAAATGAACCGCTTCTCCTAACCATAAACCGGTTGCACGGTTTAAATCAGGATATTTAGATACACTGCTTACTACTACTAATATTTTATTTGTCATTTCATCACCTCTTATTCTTCAATGACAACATTACACTCGATCCCACTTGTAAGTCAAAAAATGAGTCTATATCCATTGAAGTATGAATACATTTTCACAGCAAATTTGAAGTGAGACTTATCTGGAATGCCGTTTTCTTTCGTACTTTCTGCATCTATCTCACTGCCTCTCTTTTCTACTTACTGCTTGCAACATTTCCGGATGATATTTTCGTAAATAAATATAAGCTGATAATTTTAGAGAAACGTCATTTTCAGGGTTGTTTAAATCTAATTGCAAAATCTCCTTGGCTCTTCTTGTTCGATAATGAACCGTATTCGTATGAATAAATAATCGCTCAGCTGCAAGTGACGGCTTTTCCAGTATAATAGACAAGACTAGTGTTTTGGTAAGTTGCGTATCATTATGTTGATCATATTCTAAGACGGGTAATAAAATTCTGTACGTAAATTTCTCCAAATCTTCATGAAGTGACGGATTATCCAGTAAACTATTCAACCTATAATCATCAATTTCCATGATATAGTTTCCTTTTTCTGCATCTTGCAATCGAGTCATCATTTTTTTCGACTGATAAAATGCGTTTTTCAGTTCATTCAAAGCAGTGTACGTAGCTCCATGAACAACCCAAGTAGCAACAGGAAAAACTTTTAATAAATAATCTCTGAAAGTCTCAGGCGTGTGATATGTTTTTGTTTCATTTAAAAGTAAAATAGCACTGCTTTCTAAAAAAATAAGCGGACTTTTAAACAGACGAAGAGCAACTTCTTCTAGTTCAGAACGTATCCGCTGCGTAGTACGCCTGCTTTTTTCGTCCCACTCTATATACCAGAGTTCACCTTGATTAACTGGCAAGCCTAAGCGTACGCCTTCATAAAAAAGCTGCTCTCGATTAGGCGCTTGTAAAATATCTTTAAACCAGCTTGCTTTTTGGTTTTCTTGTACACGTTGTTGTTTCTCTTGTCTTTCTAAAACAATCTGACAGGCATTAACAATATCTTCTTCCGCTTCCGGCCAGTCTTTCATTGGTAAAGCGATTCCTGGCCACATTAAAATCTTCCCTGTATATGTTTCCTCTGTTTGGTGAAGATTAAATGTCATTGGTTGATCTACTGGCTTAGCCACCAATGAAGCAGCTTGATTATACGGGTTGCCTCTGTCGTCTACAATGGTGACATTCCCTTTCACCAAGTCTTCCAGCCACACTTCTATTTCCTGAATATTCCTTGCTTTCAGCAGAAGTGTCCTAAGCTCTTTTTTCTTTTTTGCCACTAAAGATTGGAACGACTCTGCTGTATACAATTTTTTCGACGGTCTTTTGTGTGTAATTGGGTCTACTATATTTCTAACTCGCTGTAATAATAAATTTTCCGTTAATGAAAAGGGATCGATTTTTCTTCTGGAAGCATAAAGAATACCGGTAGGATTTCCATGAGCATCCAAAAAGGGTATCGCAAAGCCGGAACGGATATCTTCACTATCCACTGCATTCGTTACTTCTTCATATCTGTAACTGCAATTTCGATAATCGTTGACTTGAATGATGTTTCGCTTAGATGCAGCATTTCCTCCAATTCCCTGTCCTATTGGTAGTTGAAAGCCAAATCCAGGACGAAGCGCGCCTGCATGATTGGTTATTTCAACATTTTTATGATTTGCATTCCCCCAAAAAACCATGTCTGAACCCATGATTGATTGTGTCACTGTAAGCAATTCATTTAAACCACCAGGGTCTTTCTGCTGGACCAACTCCACCCACTCCTGATTACGCAAAATACACGAATCACTAAAATACAATTTCTCTTTCCGCATAATTTCAGCAAGCGCTTTCAAGTGTGGGAGAATGAATGAACTTTTCGACATCTTCCTTGCTAATTGCGACGGATACCATTCAATAAACAAACCAATCGGTTCATCTTGATTAGGAAAAGGCCATATGTTCGTCTGAAAGTCCTCGAGAAAAACAGGTCCTTGCTTCATCTCAGTCTCAATAATGTCTCCAGAAACTTTCAATCTTGTATGTAACCAATCATGCATTTCTTTTTCATTTGTGCCAGCATACATATATGAAATAGGAGGATCCTCTTGTTCATGGTAAAATATAATCGCTGAACCCATAGCCTGAACGTCTCTATTATAGGATTTCAGCGCTTCTTTTATAAAGTGCATCCTTGATTCCGGATAAACAGCAGCATATTCCAACTGCTTCAGTAAAATTGTTATTTCCGTTGTATGATAAGCGGAATCTGTCATCTAGGCGCCTCCTTTAGCTTTTGAGCTACTTACTAAAGTATAATAGAAGCATCTTTGTGTTTCAACACAAAGAAGTATATTCATTTTTGTGTTTGTAAATATTGTTAGATATTCTTTTTCCAGTAAAATACAATGTATAAACTTTTTTCATGTTCTTAACAAATTTTTTTAACCTATAATGTAAACGATTGCAAAATAAGCAACATACAAATCGGAGGAATCTATTATGATGAACACTCAATTAACATTACACACTCTATTAGAAAGAGCAGAGAAATACTTTCCAAAGAAAGAAGTAATCTCAAGGACCAGAACTGGCATAAATCGTTTCTCTTACGCTGAAATGGGGAAAAGAACACGCAGTTTATCCAGCGCGCTCGATAAGCTTGGAGTTCACCAAGGGGACAAAGTAGGTACACTCGCCTGGAACGATCATCGTCATTTGGAAGCGTATTTCGCAATTCCAAGTATGGGAGCAGTTCTGCATACGATAAATATACGTTTAAATAAAGAGCATTTAATACATATTATTAACAACGCTGAAGACAAAGTGCTACTGATTGATGAGGGGTTTATTCCAGCTATTGAAGAGATAAAAGACGATATTCCAACTGTTGAAAGTTTCGTAATCTTAACAGATGACGATACTATTCCTGAAACTGACTTGTCTCCTGTTTACCATTATGAAACATTGGTCAAAGAAGGAAACAGCTCTTTTATCTACCCGGATGACTTGAATGAAAATGCACCAGCAGGTATGTGTTACACATCTGCAACCACCGGAAAGCCTAAAGGTGTTGTCTATACGCATCGGAGCATTGTCTTGCACAGTATGACAATTGGACTTGCAGACACTTTAGGATTAGAAGAAGGCGATGTTGCTATGCCTGTTGTTCCTATGTTTCATGTTAATGCCTGGGGAGTGCCTTTTTCAGCTGTTTGGTTTGGAACAACACAAGTCTTGCCTGGCCCAAATTTCACACCAAAAATATTAGCCGAGCTTATGGAAGAGGAAAAAGTAACAATTTCAGCTGGTGTTCCGACTGTTTGGCTTGGAGTTGCCCAAGAATTTGAAACAGGAAATTATGATACTTCAAATTTAACAAGAGTTGTCTGTGGCGGCTCTGCAGCTCCAAAAAGCCTAATTAAAATATATGAAGAGAAGTTTAAAATTCCGTTTATCCATGCATACGGCATGACAGAAACGAGTCCTGTCGCTATTGTTGCCCAATTGAAAAGCTATCAGCGTGATTTGCCATATGAGGAGCAGTTGGAAATTCGCTCAAAGCAAGGTATCTTAGTTCCAGGACTGGAAGCAAAAATTGTTAACGAAACAGGGGAAGTAGCGAGGGACGGAGAAGATATGGGTGAATTGCTCCTGAAAGGACCTTGGATTGCCGACAGCTATTATAAAGCACCCGAAAAATCCAAAGAATCAATGCGTAACGGATGGTTATACACCGGGGATATTGCAACTATCGACGAAGAGGGTTACATCAAGCTGGTTGACCGTACGAAAGATTTAGTAAAAAGCGGCGGCGAGTGGATTTCCTCGGTAGATTTAGAAAACGCTTTAATGGCGCATGAAAATGTCGCGGAAGCAGCAGTTGTCGCAATAGAAGATTCACATTGGCAAGAACGACCTATTGCTGTGGTGGTCACAAAACCCGAAATGAATGTGTCAAAAGAAGCGTTGCTCGACTTTATTCGTCCCTTATTCCCTAAATGGTGGCTACCTGATGACGTCATCTTTATGGATACTATTCCCAAAACTTCTGTTGGTAAGTTTTTAAAACGGGAACTTCGGGAACAACTAAAAAATCTCCCATCCCAAAACAAATAAAGCTTATAGAAAAACAGCTCAATTGTAAGAAATTGTGCTGTTTTTCTGTTCACATCCTATTTAATACCTTAATGTTAAGCCTTTTAAGTTAGGTTGTTATTTGAACTATATCCAGCTACCTCTTTCAATGCGTGAGCTGTTAGCGTATTCGCTTCGAGCATATCTAGAGGAGTCCCTTCAAATAATAAATATCCTCCTTGCTTTCCCCCACCAGGACCCAATTCAAGAATCCAATCACTCTGCAGGAGGTAATTCAATTTATGTTCAATAATAATAACCGTATTTCCTTGCTGAACTAATTTTTGAAATACTTCAATCAATTTGTCATTATCATGCGCATGCAATCCGAGTGAGGGTTCATCCAGTAGATAAATTTCCCCTTCTTTCTTCAAGTGGCTAGCCAGTTTAAGCCGCTGCACTTCTCCCCCGCTTAATGAGCTGGTTGTTTGTCCTAATGTAAGATAATCTAAGCCCACTTCCTGTAAAGTATCTAGTCTTTTGATCATTTTATCTTTTTGAAAAAACTGTTTTGCTTCATTAATGGTTAATGCCAAGGTTTCGACGATATTTTTTCCATGAGGTCGATAAGATAGTGCGGTTTCTGAATAACGTGTTCCACTACAAGCTTCACAAGTTACTGAAATTGGGTCTGCAAAAGCTACATCAGGTTTTGTTACTCCTTTCCCGTCACAGACCGGACACGCTCCAATTGAATTAAAACTGAATAATCCAGCTGGCTCCCCAGTCTCCTTTGAAAAATAGGAACGAATATCATCCATGATTCCCATATAGGTTGCAAGCGTCGACCGGCTTGAAATACCTATGCTAGATTGGCCAACAGTAATTGTATCAGGATACTGTCTGAGAAAAGCTTCTTGCATCAAGGTGCTTTTTCCAGAACCGGATACACCGCATATAGAAACAAGCACTTGTTTTGGCACTTTCACATGTAAGTTTTTCAAATTATGCTCTTTTGCATGTGGAATCGTAAAATAATCTGTTGCTTTTCGAGGTCGTTTATTTACCTGCCTTGTTTTATTCATTGCAGTTGCCGTTGGTGAATGAGATAAACCAGCCTTGCTACCTTGATACATAATTTCTCCGCCATGCACTCCTGCACCTGGCCCCATGTCAATGATCTCGTCAGCTATGCCCATAATAGACAAATCATGTTCAATAACGATGACTGTATTATAATTTTCTTTAAGGCCTTGCAACATTGTTATTAACATGCCAACTTCTTTTGGGTGCAGACCTGCGCTCGGTTCATCAAAAATATACGTCAGGTTATTTAAACTACTCCCCAAGTGACGAGCTATTTTCACTCGTTGCGCTTCACCACCGGATAATGTCGCCATTTTCCTGGATAAGCTTAAATAACCAACGCCCATATCCACCAGTTGTTGAATGTAAGGCATAGCTTGTTGCGCAAGAGAAAATCCGACAGGCCCCTCTATATCAGATAATTCTTCTAATAACTCGGTCAGCTCTAATTGATTAAACTCAGCAATATTAAAACCGTTAATTTTGCAAGCTAGCACTTCCGGATTTAAACCAGAGCCTTCACAAGTCGGACATAACGCATGAGATGTCATGGCTAATACATCTTCTTCGGACACTTGTTTTAATTTTGATACATCCCGATGGATATACAGTCGGGTAAACCGAGGAACCAGTCCATCCCATTCATGGTCTTGTGGGCCGTTTTTCGTGTGAAATGGTGCGAAAACTCTCTCCCCCTCCTCTGGTCCATAAATTAATAAATGGTATTCCTCTTCCGTATAATCTTCAATCGGTTTATCAGGATTAAATAGACCTCCCGTCATCATCCAGCGCCCTTGCCAACCTGATGGAGAGAGCGGTTTAAATTGTACTGCATAATCCCGGAGAGACTTTTCTTCATCGACTAATTTATGTACATCAGGAGTAATGACCCTGCCAAACCCACTACATTTCGGACAGCTCCCAAAGGAACTTTCACTGGAAAAATCGGTCGCAGAACCAATCGATGGTTCTCCGATGCGTGAAAACAATAAACGTATTAAAGGATTGATATCCATATATGTTCCAATATTAGAACGAGAATTCCCTCCTGCCGGCCGCTGTTCCACAACTACTACGGGACTCAAATGCTGCATGGAATCAGCAGGCGGGCGTTCGTAACCTGGCATTTGATTGCGCACATAAAGCGGATAATTAAATGTCATTTGCCTTCTACTTTCCGCAGCCAATGTATCAAATACGACAGAGCTTTTTCCAGAACCAGATAACCCTGTAAATACCGTTATCTGTTGCTTTTTAATATTCAAATCTATATTTTTTAAATTATTTGCTTTTAAGCCTCTGAGCATGATTTCATCTCGTTTCGTCAAGCTGCTCCCCCATTCTTTCTAAATTTCACTTGCTTCTTTTACACCATTTCCAGGCTTCAGCCCTTCTTTTGTATGTCATCCGAAATAAAAGAAGCGTTTCTTCAATCTTATCGAATGGTTGGTGAAATAGAAACTAAAACCAACTTCAATGACTGAAAAAACACTTCTCTATTAGATCGTATGACATATGTTACAGATTATATCTGCAATCAAATTAATTATCTCTCAGCTGTCGGAAAATAAAAACAGTCTTTTACGAAGACAAGCAATTATTACGCTGATTGTTTCTGCTTCTCCTCTGAACTGATAATTCCTTGCTCGATAGCCATTTGTTTACACGCATGCGGTGCTGTCCAAAAGGTCGTTAACATTAGGAGCGACACCGGAACCGCAGTGACTACAATAAAGGACTGGAGAGATTCAACACCATCTTCTCCAATCGTTAACAAAATAGTTGCGACAGCTCCCATGAGCAATGCCCAAAATACACGTAAATATTTGGAAGGATTGCCGTCTCCAGTTATTGCCATAGAGATGGTTAAGGACATTGAATCCGTTGTTGTCAAAACAAATATAACCGTCGCAAGCAAGAATAACACTCCAAAAATAAACCCAAATGGTAATTGATCCGTTATTGCTATCATGGCAGCTGGTGGTCCGTTGTTATTCAAAGCTTCTGAGACAGAACCAGGTTTTAATATTTCTTGAAAAATCCCTGTTCCTCCAACGACAGTAAACCAAAATGTCGCAATCACCGGAGCGATTACTGAAACAGCTGTAACAAGTTGACGAATCGTTCTGCCTCGTGAAATTCGGGCTACGAATATTACCATCATTGGTCCATAACCAATAAACCAGGCAAAGAAAAATATGGACCAACTGCTTAGCCATGTCTCATCTCCATGATACGTACTAAACGTGAAGAAATTTTGCACATACGTTGCAAATGCTTCTATATAAGAATTGAAAATAAACAAGGCTGGCCCCAACACTAAAATAGCCACAATTAAAAACAAAGCCAAGACAACATTGAAACTACTTAAGACTTGGATCCCTTTATGAATTCCAGTAGCTGCAGAAATAGCTGCGACAACGACAAGGATTACTACAATCATAATTTGAATCATTAATGCATCCGATACATTAAACAATTCACTCATCGCATA
>DATGTM010000105.1:0-3889 GCA_035301845.1 Pseudogracilibacillus sp.
ATTGCACTATAGCTCTCTACATGTACATGTGAACACCGCATGAACACTTCAGATAACAACTAGGGAGGCGAACGGTGTGCATGACTACATTAAAGAACGAACGATTAAAATTGGCTATTATGTGCTCGAAACACGAAAAACAGTACGGGTCATTGCAAAAGAATTTGGCGTTTCGAAAAGTACGGTTCATAAAGACTTAACGGAACGATTGCCAGAAATTAATCCAATATTAGCGAATAAAGTACAGGAAGTATTACACTTTCATAAGTCGGTTCGGCATATACGGGGAGGGGAGGCGACACGAGCAAAGTATCAATCAGAACGAGATAAAAAGTAAACAAAAGCAGTTAGCAAGGAGAAAGTTAGCCTTGTACTAACTGCTATTTAACTGCATTTCATTGCGTTTTTGTATATTGCTCTTTAAAGTAATCAATCAATGCTCGGGCTGCATACGATTGATAACGATCTTTCTTCGTAATGATCCCTAAATTCCATAATGGTGGATTGTTTAATGGAATCATTTTTATCTTATCGGATACCATTTTTGTATAAATGGATTGTGGTAGTAAAGTAATGCCTAAATTTGCACGTACAAGTTCAATCATCAAATCCCACTGTGAACTTTCGTAAGCGATAGCTGGGCTAAAACCTCCTTGTTCACAATGTTGTGTAATTAAGTAATGTAAGGCAAAGTCCTTATTAAATAAAATAAATTTTTCATTTTTCAGTTGTGACACATCAATGATATCCTCATTTGCTAACGGATGGTTGTTCGATGTGAATAAGTAAAATGCTTCGTTAATATAGGGAATCACATCGAAATCATGATGATTCACTGGTAAAACAACTAGTCCAAGATCTACTTTTCCTTCGAGAATAAACTGCTCAATTTTTTTTGCTCCGTGTTCGACTAATTCTAATGTGATGTTCGGGTATAACTCTTTAAATTCTGCGACGATTTTAGGAAAAAACAATGTACCGATAACAGGTGGGATACCTATCTTTATTTCACCAGTTGGAGTATGTGTTAAATGATCTAATTTAGCTGATAGAATGTCTGTTGCTTCCATTACTTTTAACGCTTGTTCATAGACGATTTCTCCAGCATCTGTTAATTCTAATGATTTTGTCGATCGTCTAAATAGTGTAACATGCAAAGTTTCTTCTAGTTTTTTAATTGATTTACTTAGATTTGGTTGTGATACATATATGTTCGATGCTGCTTTGGAGAAGCTACCGAATTCAACGACAGAGATAAAATGATATAACTCATTTAGTTTCATAATGAAGCTCCCTCTCTATTTATTTCAATTTGGAATAAAGTATATTCTTTTTATTCATTTTACTTATAAATGAGATTCAAGTAAACTGAAAAGTAACAAAATACGAATCAAATACCATTTATATAGAAAAGGGGAGAGAAGTAATGAATGAAGCAGTAATTGTAAGTGCTTTAAGAACGCCAATTGGGAGCTTTTCAGGTACATTGAAAGATATTAGCGCGACGGAATTAGGTGCAAAAACGATCACAGCAATTCTGGAGGAAACGAAAGTAGATGTTGATGCAATTGACGAAGTGATCATGGGAAACGTACTGCAAGCAGGTCTTGGACAAAATCCAGCACGTCAAGCTGCCATAAAAGCAGGGTTGCCACAATCGACTGCAGCATATACAATAAATAAAGTATGTGGTTCTGGATTGAAAGCGGTTCACTTAGCTGCACAATCTATTATGTTAGGCGATGCGGACATCATTGTTGCGGGCGGTATGGAAAATATGAGTCAAGCACCATACCTTATGCCAAAAGCTCGTGAAGGCTACCGAATGGGAGATCAAAAGGTAGTCGATAGTATGATTAAAGATGGCTTATGGTGTGCGTTTAACGATTATCATATGGGTGTAACGGCAGAAAATATTTGTGACGCGTATAATCTGACACGGGAAGAACAGGATGAATTTGCAAGTGCAAGTCAAATGAAGGCTGCACAAGCGACAGAGGCTGGCAAATTTAAAGATGAAATAGTTCCAATTTCGATCCCGAAACGTAAAGGAGATCCTGTAATATTTGATACAGATGAATATATTAAGCCAGATACTACGACTGAAAAATTATCTAACTTACGTCCAGCGTTTAAAAAGGATGGTTCTGTCACAGCAGGAAATGCGTCGGGAATTAATGATGGAGCAGCTGCAGTTTTAGTAATGAGTCGGAAAAAGGCAGAAGAACTTGGCTTAACTCCACTTGCCACTATTTGTGCGAATGCAAGCGCAGCAATTGATCCAAGTGTTATGGGATTAGGACCAATATCAGCAACAAAGAAAGCATTAGAAAAAGCGGAATTATCTGTAGCGGATTTAGATTTAATTGAAGCAAATGAGGCTTTTGCCTCTCAATCATTAGCAGTAGGAAAAGACTTAGATTTCAATCCGAATATTGTCAATGTGAACGGAGGAGCTATTGCATTAGGGCATCCGATTGGTGCGAGTGGAACGAGAATTTTAGTAACATTAATTCATGAATTAGAGCGCCGCGAAGCAACGTATGGTTTAGCAACATTATGTATCGGTGGGGGCCAAGGGGTCGCAACAATTATTAAAAAAGGATAAGGGTGAAAAAACATGAAGAAAATCTATTCAAGTTTTGAAGAAGCAGTTGCACAAATTGAAGATGGAATGACATTAATGGTCGGTGGTTTTGGTTTAGTCGGTATTCCGGAAAACTTAATTCAAGCATTAAAAAAGCAGCAAACAACAGACTTAACAATCATTTCAAACAACTGTGGTGTGGATGATTGGGGTTTAGGTTTACTTTTGCATGATAAACAAGTGAAGAAAATGATTTCTTCTTATGTAGGTGAAAATAAGGAGTTCGAAAAACAAGTGCTAAATGGAGAGCTAGAAGTGGAACTCGTCCCGCAAGGTTCATTAGCGGAAAAAATTCGTGCAGGTGGTGCAGGTATTCCAGCATTTTATACTCCAGCTGGGGTAGGTACACAAATTGCAGAAGGAAAAGAGACGCGTGAATTTAATGGAACGCCTTATCTATTGGAAGAAGCACTTGTTGCTGATGTTAGTTTAGTTCGTGCGTGGAAAGCAGATAAAATGGGTAATTTAGTTTTCCGTAAAACGGCACAAAACTTTAATCCAATGATGGCAGCGGCTGGAAAAGTAACGATTGCAGAAGTAGAAGAAATTGTAGAAGTAGGCGAATTAGATCCGAATGAAATCCATACACCAAGTATTTACGTGCAAGGAATCATTCAAGGGGATCAAGAAAAACGAATTGAAAAATTAACGGTGAAAGAAGCATAAAAGGGAGGTTTATATCATGAAAAAAAATACACGTATACAAATTGCGAAACGAGCAGAAAAAGAATTGCAAGATGGTGACTATGTTAATTTAGGGATTGGAATGCCGACGATGGTAGCGAACCATATTTCCGATAACAAAACAATCGTCATGCAATCGGAAAATGGTTTATTAGGAATTGGTCCATATCCAACAGAGGAAGAAGTCGATCCTGATTTAATTAATGCAGGTAAAGAAACAGTAACAGCAGCACCAGGAGCAAGTTTTTTCAGTAATGCGGAATCATTCGCAATGATTCGTGGCGGTCATATTGATGTAGCAATCTTAGGTGGTATGGAAGTTGCAGAAAATGGGGACCTAGCGAACTGGATGATCCCGGGGAAAATGATTAAAGGTATGGGCGGCGCGATGGATTTAGTACACGGCGCAAAGCATGTCATTGTCATCATGGATCATGTCACACGTGACGGGAATCCGAAAATTTTAAAAGAATGCGTCCTTCCATTGACTGGAAAAGGCGTCGTGGACCGCATCATCTCTGACCGAGCAGTGATTGATGTAACAGATGAAGGATTGAA